>DATADL010000149.1:0-5289 GCA_036258555.1 Actinomycetota bacterium
GGGCCTCGAAGAGCTGATGGAGGTGGCCCGGCAGATCTATCGGGAAGACGTCGAAGGCGGCCACATCACGATCTTCACCGAGCTGGTGGCGGCAAGCCTCGCCCACCGTGAGCTTGGTCCCGAGCTCATCGCGCGAGCAGAGCCGTGGCTCGACTTCGTGGAAGGAGCGATTCGCAAAGCGGGTGGCGACTCGCCCCTGTTGCAGTTCCTTCCGCCACGCGAGATCGCGTACGGCATCCTCTGCTTCTACCTTGGCGTGAACCTGATGACCCAGCTCGACCCCGACAGCGACCGCGTCGAGTCTCTCTTCGCCCTCGCCAATCGATTCGCTCCGGTGATGGCGCAGATGTTCGCACCGTAGAGACGCCGGCCTGACGCGGTCCCCTACGCCTGAGGCCTTCTATATACGCAGTGTTCTCGTGGGCGGTGACGGGATCGAACCGCCGACCCCTCGGGTGTAAACCGAGTGCTCTCCCTCTGAGCTAACCGGTACGGGACGATCAACCGGCCCCGATCCCTCGACCGAAGTTCCTGCTCGCTCAGTGGTCGGTGATCCGTGCCCCGAGCGGGAGCCCTCATCGCCTCAGGATCGACCTCGCCCTCCGCCGCGAAGCGGACCGCTGGCGCCCGAACCGCGCAGCGCCGATCGCACCGATCGTGCCGAGGCCGGCAACCGCCGAAACGAGCAGGCCCCAGGTCACGGCCGCGTCGCGATGGACGAGCCTCACGAGGTGATCCCCGGCGGGCAACGGGATCCCCTGCAGCAGGTAGTCCGCGGGAACGACGCCGGCGCTGCGACCGTCGATCGACGCGGTCCAGCCCTCGTCGTACGAACTGTGGACCAGCAGGACTCCTGCGCACGTCGACGAGGTCCTCGCGACCAGCAGCCCTGCGCGCTGCTCGAGGACGTCCACCCTCGACGACGCGACCTCGGCGCAGCGCGGGTCGCGCACGTGCTTTTCCACCACGAGGTCGGCCCACCGGTCGAAGCCCGGGCCCGTCACGGTCGCAAGGGCATCGCTCGGAGATGCCGCGTTCTGCCAGTCGTGTCGCAGCTCGACGCGCGGCGGATCGTCGAAGGTGCGGCTGATGGCCCACGCTCCCTCGGTAGGAAGGTCACCTCCGTGCAGGGGGGCCGGAGAGACCACATACGCGATGTCGAGGAGGTAGGCGGCGACCGGGTCGATCTCGTCGAAGAACGACGCGTTGTACTTCTGCGTCGCCGCTCCGGCTGCCCTCATGTACGTCCAGTAGCGCGCGAGCTGGACGGGCTGTGTCACCGCCTGGGCGTCTTCGACGCCGAGAAGCATCCCGCGCTGGTTGGCCAGTGCGGGCCATGCCTCGGGTTCCTGACGGTCCAGGTATCCGCGGGTGGTCATTGTCGCGAGGTCGAGGGTAACGAAACGTCCGGCCCCCCCTGCAGCGATGGTCCTGGCGATCAGGCCTTCCGACAGGTAGTCGGGGAGGTCGACGGATGCCGCGTGTAGAGGCCCGAACCGGCCCTCGTGAACCACACCCGCCGCGGCGGTGGCCGGTCGCCCGGCGACGCCGGCACTGAGGACGACGCCGGCGAAACAGAACGTTGCCGCCACCCCCGTTGCGCGGGCCCACGGCGTGCGCGCCCGGATCCCCCGCGTGGCGTCCGCGAGCAGCGCGATCCCGTAACCCGCGAGGATCGGGACGATCAGGAGGAATCCGATCGCGAGGCGGGACGGGTCGTGCAGGTATTCGTCGATCAACGGGAGGTCCAGGCCACTCGAGGCGACGGTGCTCGCGGTCGCATCGAGGCTCAGCGCGCCGAGCGCGACTGCGGCGAGCGCGAGCACGCGGCAGCGTGCTGCCCCCACGACCGCGAGCGCGCAGACGACCCCGCCGGCGAGCAGCGGCCCCGGCGAGAACACCCGCAGCAACGTGTCCGGGTCGAGGCCGACGCCGATCGAGCTTCCGTCACCCGAGTAACCGGTGCCCAGGCTCGATCGACCGACGTACGCGAGCCGCGGCAGGACGAGGGCCGCGTTGAGCAGCGGGGTGAGAAGGACCATGCCCGCCACGAGCCGCAGCTTGCGCCCGATCGTCACCCGGCGGGCCCCGGCGACGTACGCGGCCGCCGCGAGCGCTCCGACGGCGAGACCGTGCGTCCCGTGGACTCCCGCCAGCTGGCCGGCGGCGAGACAGGCACCGGCGGCCCATGCGAGCGTCGTTGCGCGCGAGGTAGATCTCAAAGAGCGGCTCAGGGTGAACAGGAGGACTGCCGACCACGCGATCGTTCCCGAGAACGCGAGCGACACGACCACGCGGGAAGCGCTCATCGCCGCCGCGATCAGGAGCCCGCCGGCGAGAGCGCTCTTGCGTCCGACCCGCTCCGACCTGAGGAAGGCGAAGACGAACACGCCTGCCAGCAACGGCTGCGCAACCACGTAAAGCCTTAGCGCAGTCGAGCACTCGGTCACGGAATACAGTCCCATCGCCAGGAAGTTCATCCACCCCGACTGAGGGTCGGATGCGAACGGCGCCCCACCCATCGCATAGGGATTCCAAGTCGGGATGAACCCCTCGCGCAGGCTGGTTCCGAGCAGACAATGATTCGGCAACCACACCGTCAACAGGTCCGGGTGCTGCGCGGTCGCGTACCCGTCCAGCGCGAACTCCCTCAGCCCCCACACCACGAAGGCCACGATCACCGCGATCGCGGCTGCATCCCAGCGAGCCGCCCCCACCCACGGAGGCACGCGCAGGGACGGGAGCCTCGCGGAGACGCGCAAGGGAGCCGCTGCGCCGAACGCAACGGCTCCCTTCCACGCTGCTACGAGCTCGACCAAGTCAGCAACTGATGTTGATGACGGGGCTGATCTCGTTGAGGTTCTGCTCGTGCTGGAGCTGTCCTGCGTTGTTCCAGGCGGCGCCGTACTTGGAGACCGTGCGCCACTCTCCCGAGCTGCAGGAAAAGTTCGGCCTGGTATTGACGATGGACTGGTTCGCATTGGTGCCCGTGTCGTTCGTGGTGCACGCCTTCTCGTCCCAGACGCCGCTGACCTTCTTCTGGATGCAACCCGTGACCCTCAGGCGGTCGTGCTGGCTCTGACAGATGTACGAGGCGCGGCCCTCGACGTTCGACCCCGCGACGTACGGCCCGTTCGCGTCTCCGCCACAGGTGTCGTGTGCCTGTGCCGGGCTCCCGACGACGAGCGCGCCTGCTACCAGGGCGAGCGATATCGCCGCTACTACCGACTTTCGATGACTCTTCTTCTGCCTCATGACCGTCCCCCTCGCTTGGTGTAACTCCGACTGTGCTGCCTAGGCAAGACACACCGTAAGTCGGACAAAGGGGACGTCTCAAGGTCGTTAGTTGGTCAGGTCGGGGGCGTCTTTGGTCCGGAATGGGTCGCATGATCCCTCAGCACTTGCCCCGCTTGAGCCGGAAACCCAGCCCGCGGACGGCTTCGATGTCGACCCCCGCCGAGACGGCCACGAGCTTGGCGCGGAGTCGTTTGACGGCCGATCGTAGGCGCGCCGGGTCGCCGAGGAAGGAGCATCTCCACACCGCGGTCTCGAGCTCGCCGTAGGGGAACGCCCTCTCGCCGTCGCTCATCAGCGTGGACAGCAGACGGAACTCGCTCTCGCTCAGGTTCATCCGATCGCCGCGACAGCTCGCTTCGTGCCGGCGGAGATCCACCCGGACTCCGCTCGCCGTCAGCTCCTCGGGCGAATCGCCGGCGCCGTCGGTGCCGAGCAACAATCGCGACACGGCCCGGCGGTCGCGCGCCAGCATCACGACGACGCCGTCGCCGACGAGGTCGTGGACGCGCTCGGGTTGGATCGGCTCGTCGGAGACCAGGACGGCGACGAATACGCGTTCCGCGTCCGGGCGCGCCGCGCTTTCCGGATTGACGGTTTCCGAGGGCACGAGTCGTCTAGTCGCGTATGAAAGCTTGACCGGCGACGAACTCGAGGGGGGTCTCCCGGATGAGCTCGCCGTCGGCCTCGTACGTCGACAGCGTCGCGGCGCGTAGGTCACTCGGCAGGAAGAAGATGTAGAAGCCCGTCTGTGGAGGCGTGTCCCAGTCGATGGCCATCGCGGCCGCGGTGGCTCGGCCGGCTTCGCTCTCCACGGCTACGGTGGCGACCTCCGGGCCCACCTGGCCCAGGACGCCAACCATGCCGCCACCGCCGTTGATCGTCGTAACCCCCGGACCCATGTGGGGATGGACGTCGCCGACGTGGACCCCACAGTTGTACGACTTGTCGATCTCGCGGCCCTCGTAGCTGACGCGCACGATCAGGCAGTGTTCGTTGCCGTCGGCGAGAGCGGTCAGACGCCACTCGTTCGTGCCGCTGCTCCCGCTCAGCTGTGGGGCCGGGACCGGAGCGTTTGCGGCCGGAGCATGAGTCGCCTCGCGCCCGAGGACGGTGGCACCGGCGAATGCCGCCGCCAGAGAGATCCCGGCGAGGGCCAGCACGGGAACCACCTTGCGAACGAACCGCGCACGTACCGCCGAACGAGCGATCCTCGGTGACAGCGGTCGGGAGTGTCCGGCCTCGGCGGCCTTCTTTTCGAGCAGCGCTGCCAGACGGTCTTCAACGCGCGTCATCGGGGGCCTCCTCTAGGGCGGACCTCAGGATTCGCATGCCACGTGCGGTCAGCGACTTCACGGCCGGTACGGAGCATCCGAGAGTCTCCGCAGTCTGTTGCTCGCTGAAGTCCATGTAGTAGCGCAGCACGAGAGCGGCGCGCTGGCGCGTGGAGAGCCGGTCGAGCGCGCACCACAGGGCGTCGTCCGGCACCTCCTGCGCCCGGGCCGCGGTGTCGTGACGCTGCTCGAACAGGTGCGCATAGACACGCTCGACCCGCCGTTTCCGCCCGCGTCCCCGCACGAGGTTCACGATCGTCTTGCGCAGGTACGCCTGGACCGCGGACGGATCCTCCAGGTGCGAAACCCGCGCGTACGCTTTGACGAACGCTTCCTGCGCGAGCTCCGCCGCGTCGTCACCGTTGGCGCACAGGAGATACGCGAAACGCTGCGCGGGGGCGATGACCTCCCCATACAGCGTCGCCATCTCGCTCCTGCTACGCGACTGCGCCCTCGAGGCGCTCAGCAGTCCCTCTCCCACGTTTGGCATCTACCTGTTAACACGCGATAACCACCCGAAAGGTGTCGCGGGCACAAGAGGGTAAATGCACCCACGGTCTACCGGATCGAAGTCCGAGCAGTCGCCCCCTCCATACGCAGTCGCCATCCACCGATGATACTATTTTGCCCGTGCAAATAGTGTAAAGGTTCCCGCTTGGGC
>DATADL010000150.1:0-8465 GCA_036258555.1 Actinomycetota bacterium
CGATCAAGGAGCTGATCACGCTTCCCGGCGTGGCCCGCAAGACCGCCAACATCGTGCTCGTCAACTGCTACCCGGAGGCCGCCCGCAAGGATCCCGACGCGGGGATCGCCGTCGACACGCACGTCGGGCGCCTCGCCGTCCGCCTCGGCTTCACGGGTTACGGCTCCAAGGAGGCCGAGAAGATCGAGCGCGACCTGATGGAGCTCGCCCCGCGCAAGCAGTGGCCGCAGGTCCCGTACCTGCTGATCGAGCACGGCCGCACGATCTGTCTCGCCAAGAAGCCGCTGTGCGCGGACTGCCCCGTGGAGAAGTTGTGTCCTTCCAGTCAGGTTGCGGGAAGGCCGGACCTCTATAGGCGTTGACATCATACGATGAGGTCGTGAAAAAGGTCATCCTCGCCGCTCCCCGCGGCTACTGCGCCGACGTCGACCGCGCCGTGCAGATGGTCGAGCGCGCGCTCGAGAAGCTCGGCGCACCCGTCTACGTCCGCAAGGAGATCGTCCACAACCGCCACGTCGTCGAGGAGCTCGCGCGGCGCGGCGCCGTCTTCGTGGACTCGGTCGACGAGATCGCCGAGGGATCGGTGTGCATCTTCTCCGCCCACGGCGTCTCGCCCGAGGTGCGGCGGGAGGCCGCCGAGCGCAACCTGCAGGTCATCGACGCGACCTGCCCCCTCGTAACCAAGGTCCACCTCGAGGCCAAGCGCTTCGCCCGCGACGGCCGCCGGATCGTGCTCGTCGGCCACGAGGGTCACGAGGAGATCGAGGGCACGGCGGGGGAGGCCCCGGACGCCACGACGGTGATCGAGAGGCCGGAGCAGATCGACGCTCTCGGCCTCGACCCCGACGAGCCGATCTCGTACCTGACGCAGACGACGCTGTCCGTCGACGACACGCTGAACGTGGTCGAGGCGTTGCGCGATCGCTTCAACGACATCAAGGGCCCGCGGTCGGACGACATCTGCTACGCGACGCAGAACCGCCAGGTCGCGGTGAAGGCGATCGCGCCGGAGGCCGACGTCGTGCTGATCGTCGGCGCGATCAACTCCAGCAACTCCAACCGTCTCGTCGAAGTAGCCCGGGTAGCTGGTACCCCGGGCTACCTCGTTCCCGACGAGACGTACCTCGACCCGGCGTGGCTCGAGGGGGCCGAGACGGTCGGCGTGAGCTCCGGCGCGAGCGCGCCCGAAGTGCTGGTCGAGCGGCTGCTCGCGAAGCTGGCGCTCCTCGGATACGAGCACGTCGAGACACGCGAGGTGACGACGGAAGACGTCACGTTCTCGCTACCGCCGTGGCTGCGCGAGGAGCGATCCGCGGCTGCGACGAGCTAGCAGCACGGCATCCCGCCGAGCAACTCCAGTACGTCGTCGGCAGGCCAGTTTGCGCCACCCACCATCCACAGCGCGGAGAGCGCGAAGACGAGCCGTGCGATCTTCTTTACGCGAGTCATGTGCCACACCTCCTTTCGCGGGGTCGTAGGGAGCGGTCGGGAAGGAGATGTAACGCCCGCGTTAGCTATAGGAAATAGGATGGCTTACGCTAGCGCCAGCGGGCTTGACCGGGAGGGTGCTTGGTCACCGCGTTAGACTGCGCAAGGCGGCTGTGACAGGAGGGTTGAGCACTCCACATGAGCGTCGGACAACGTCTTAGACGGCTGCGGCTCCAGAGCGGACTGACCCAGAAGGAGCTCGCGGATCCCCGCTATACGCACGCGTACGTGAGCACCATCGAGGCCGGACGCCGGACCCCGTCGCCGACGGCCCTCGAGCACTTCGCGAAGAAGCTGTCGGTGGACGTAGAGGAGCTGCGGACGGGGCGTCCGCCCGACCTCGAGCCGAAGCTACGTCTCAAGCTCCAGACGGCCCGGCGCGACATCTCGGCCGGCGAGCTCGACGACTCCGAGAAGGTCCTGTCCCAGGTGCTCCGGGACGCCAAGCGCTACAAGATGGGCGACCTCGAGGCGAAGGCCGTCGAGTACCAGGCGCTCCTCGAGGAGCGCCGCGGGAACATGCAGGCCGCCTTCGAGCTCTACCAGGACGTCGAGAAGATCCTCATCGAAGCCCCTCCGCCGACTCTCGCGGACTGCATCGCGGGTCAGGCCCGGTGCCTGATCGGCCTCGGCGACATCCGCTACGCGATCCACCTGGTGGAGAGCCTCGTCGAGCGCATGGAGCGCGAGCGTTTCCAGGACCCCAACGCGATGGTGCGACTGTACGCGCCACTCGTGTGGGCGTACGCACAGCTGGGCGTGCAGTCCAAGGCCAGCGAGTACGCCGGGCGCGCCCTGGAGCTGCTCCCGAAGGTGACCGACCCCTTCAACCTCGCGGTGATGCAGGTGAACCTCGCCGAGGCGTACCTGACCGAGGGCCGCATCAAGGAGGCCGACGCGGCGCTGCTGCGCGCGGAGGACCTCTTCGAGAACCTCGAGCTGCGCTCGGAGAGCGCCGCCGTCCACATGAACCGCGGCTACTCGCTGGCGCGCGGAGGAGGCGACCTCGCCGTCGCTCGGGACGAGCTCGAGAAGGCGCTGGACCTCTACGTGTCGATGGGCGACGTGCGCGGCGAGGCGAAGGCGCGCAACGAGCTGGCGCACGTCGCGCGCATCGAGGGAGACCCCGACGCCGCGCGGTCGCATCTCGACCGGTCGCTGAAGCTGCTCAAGAGCAGCGAGGACGTCGGCGAGCTCGCTCTCGCGCACCTCGAGCTCGGCCTCTGCATCAAGGAAGACGATCCGAAGAAGGGCGAGAAGCACCTTCGCGAGGCCGTACGGCTGTACACGGACGCCGAGCACTTCCTGCGGGCGGCGCGGGCCCACCGGGTCCTGGGCGACATGCTCATGGAGCAGGGCCGGGAGGAAGAGGCCTGCAAGGTCTTCCGGGCCGGGCTGTGGGTGCTAGAGAACTTCGAGTGCCCCTAGCGACGCCACACCTGCCGCTGCCGAGCGGCTCGCGCACCACCCCGTCGCCGCAGGCGACGACGCGGAGCGACGTGATCTCCGCATCGGGCGGGATCGCTTCGCGATCTCGCTAGCTGATCGACTGCTCGATCTCGCCCGCTACGTCGAAGTCGAGTGAGGTGAGGCCCCCCTCGGAGTGGGTCGACAGCGCCAGCTTGACCTTGTTCCAGCGGATGTCGATGTCCGGGTGGTGGTCGTAGCGGTCGGCGAGCTTCGCCACGTCGTTGACGAACTTGATCGCGGTGGTGAAGTCGTCGAACTCGAAAACCTTCTGGATCTCGTCGCCCTCGCGCTCCCAGTCACCGAGCTCGTCCAGGCGTTGTTCGATCTCTTCGTCCTCGAGCAGTTCGGCCACCCATGCCTCCTACGAATCGACAGCTGCCACGCAATCGGGGCGACCATACCGCGGCGCGAGCCGGCGTCCACAACGCCCACGAAGGGCCGCGAGCAGGGCGTCTATAGTCCCGCCCATGGACTACGGCATCGGCATAGGCGGCCCGCTGATGATGATCGGCGCGATGGCCAAGGCGGCGGAAGACGCCGGCTTCGAGTCGTGCTGGGCGGCCGAGACGACCCACTCCGCCTTCGTCCCCGCAGCGGCTGCGATCCAGGCGACGTCGAAGATCAAGGTAGGGACCGCGATCGCGCTCGCGTTCCCGCGCTCGCCGACCATCACGGCGATGGAGGCCGCCGACCTCGACGAGCTGTCGGGTGGGCGGTTCATCTGCGGGCTCGGGTCCCAGGTCAAACGCGTCAACGAGAACCGCTTCTCGGTGCCGTTCGAGCACCCGGCCCCCAAGCTGCGCGAGTACGCACAGGTCCTCCGCACGGTGTGGGGCGCGAACCGGGGTGAGGACCGCGTGTTCGAGGGGCGCTTCTACAACGTCACGATGCCGGTCTTCGGCGGGAAGAGGATGCCCCCGCCGCGCGACGTCCCGGTCTACTTCGCGGCGGTCGGGCCGTTGATGGCGCGCATCTGCGGAGAGGTCGCGGACGGCCTCCTCGGTCACCCGCTCGCGTCGCCCCGCTACCTCGAGGAGGTCGTGCGACCTGCGATCGCGGAGGGGGCGGCGCGAGCCGGCCGGAAGCCGGACGAGTGCAACCTCACCGCGTCGCCGATGATCTCGATCTCGGACGACGTCGACCTCGCACGCCGCGAGGTCAAGCTCCAGATCGCCTTCTACGCGACCACGCGCACGTACACGAAGATCCTCGAGCTCCACGGGCGGGCGCACCTCGTGCCCGACCTGCGCGCCGCGTTCGAGGCCCGGGACAAGGACGCGATGGTCGCGCTCGTCGACGACGAGCTCTGCGACGCGATCGCCGTGGCCGGACCCGCCGACGAGGCCCGCGAGCGAGTACGCATGTGGGACGGCATCGCGGACAGGCTGCTGATGGCGGGGCCGTGGTACGGGCCGAGCTTCGAGCGGATGCTCGAGAACGGGCAGGCGATCCTCGACACGTTCGGTTCGTCCGCGCGCTCCTAGGGAGGAGCCTCTCCCTAGCCGGAGTCGGTGCTGAGGATCTTCACGTCGTCGGCTTTCCACTCGCCGCCGGCGCGGATGAGGATGACGCGGAAGACGTAATCGGTCGTGATCCCGGCCGGATTGCTCTCCGACTGCGCGGTCTGCGTGACGGTCACGATCGCGGCAGCCTCCGACGGGTGGCGGAAGTAGACGTCGGGGCCGTCGAGGATCTGCCCCCGCGACGAGGCCGACGCCTGCCGCAACGCCTTCTGAAGGTTCTCGCCCCCCACGAGGTCTTCGTAGTCGTCGAAGAAGTTGCCCGTCGATATCTCGAGCAGCTGGTCGCCGACCTCGTCGATGCTCGTCGCGTCGTAGTTCAGGAGCAGGGTCATGACCTCCTCGACGCGGTCGGCCACCGCCGGAGCCCGTGCGTCGAGGTAGCTCGCTACGTCGGCCGAGGTGAAGTCGTCGTCCTTCGTCAACCACAGCGTGGCGAAGGCGCCCGCGGCCGCAACCGAGAACACCAGCAGCGCGCTGAGGACCGGGACCGGACGGAGGAACCGGCGCGCGGGCGCGACGGGCTGACCAGCTTCGACCGGGGTGTCCATCGTTCGATCCTAGAGGGCGCCGGCTACAAGGAGTTCAGGTAGACGAGCGTCCACGACCAGTCGCTCATCCGGTTGGGCAGACGCGAGGTCCCGACTCCGGCCTCGTCGAGCCCGAGGATCCCGGTCGTGTCGAGCGCGGGAGAGCCGCGCCGCGACGGCGTGAGAGAGGCGCCGGAGGGGACCTCCTGCTGTTCCTCCGGAGCGTTCGAGCAGCGAGCGTTCTTCGGCGGGAGGTGGGGGCCGCGGTCCTCCGGCTGACGCCGCTCGGTGCCGTAGCTGCACGCGTGGTTCTCGGTGTCCGTGACGAGGCCGAAGCGGATCATCCCCGTAGCCGGCTCGAACGTCTTCACGACGTTGCCCAGCCCCCGCGGGAGGAACTCGAACAGTGCTTGGAGCGCATTCGCCTTCTCGGCCTGGATCTCGTTGATCTCGGCGAGCTCGGCGATCGTCTGGTGCAGGTCCGGGCGGCTCTCGCGGATCAGCCCGACGAGCTCCTCGGACGTCACGTTCGCGCCCTCCAGCAGCCGCCGGAGGTCGTCGGTGCTGCCCTCCAGCGTCTCGCTCACGATGACGAGGTCCCGGACCGCCGCGGCGAAGTCCTCGCGGGAGGCGACGAAGGCCTCGCCCACCTCGGTTCCGTTCCGGAGGATCCCGCGCACCTCCGGCGCGCGCTCGGCGAACAGCTCCGCGAGCCGCGCCATCGAGTCGAGGATCGTCGCTATGTCGTCGCCGCGCCCCGCGAGCGCCTCGCCCGCGGAGTCGATCGCGCCCTTCAGCGCCTCCGGCGGCACGCCCTCGAGCACCTCCTGGAGGGTGCTCAGCAGGTCTTGCGTGCTGACCGGGATCGACGTCTGCTCGATCGGGATGCGCGACCCGTCGGAGAGGTAGGGGCCGCCGTCGGACGCGGGCAGGATGTCGACGAACTGCTCGCCGACGGCGCTCTTGAACATCACCCGCGCGTGGACGTCCTCCGCCGGGATCTTCGTGTCCTCGTCGATGAGCAGCTCGATGTCGACGCCCTCCTCGACCACCGACATGTTGCCGACCTGGCCAACGGTGATGCCGCGGTAGGTCACCTCCTGGTTGGTGAAGACGCCCCCCGCGTCGGGGAACGTGGCGATGACCTTGTAGCGGTTGGCCAGCACCGACAGGACCTGGGTGGCCATCGCGTACGACAGGCCGACACCGAGCACCACGAAGGCGACGACGTTGACCTTCACCTTGGTCTTGGGCGAGATCGCCATCAGCGCGCCCCCTCCAGCGGCTTGAGGAGCAGACGCTCGAGGTCGCTCGTGTCACGGCCCCCGTCGCCGCCGGGCGAGCGTTCCGTCGACGGGTCCCCGGCGTCCGACTGCGGGCAGGTGGTCCCCTGGCCGTACTCCTCGGGCAACGCCTGACATACGTCGAGCTGCAGGTAGTCGCCGGGCATGCTCTCGGGGAAGTACTGCGAGAACACGGCGAGCGTCTGGATGGTCTCGCGGACGCGGGCGCTGTTCCTGACGACCGTGCGCAGCACGGGCCGCAGGTCGCGGAACTGATCGTCGAGCCCGGACTCGGTCGCCTCGAGCAGGCGCACGCTGACGCGCGTGAACCGGTCGAGCGAGAACAGCAGGTCGTTCAACGACCCCTTCTGGTCGGCGAGGACGCCCGACGAGTCCGCGAACGAGTCGAGGAACCTCCGCAGGACGCCCTGCTCGGCCACGACCTCACGCGCGACGTGGTCGAGCGCGTCGATCGCCGCGGCGATGTCGTCCTTGCGCACGGCGATCGTGTCGGTGAACTCGTGGAGCTCCGCGAGCACCGTCCGCAGCTCGTCCGCGTTGTCGCGCAGGATGTCGGCCTGCGACGCGGTGAACCGGTTGAGGTCCTCGAGGTTGCCCGACCCCAGGATCGTCGCCAGCTCGGCGAAGACGTCTTCGAGCTCCGTCGCCTTGCCGGTGTCCTCGACGCCGATCACGGCTCCGTCCTCGAGGTAGGGCGGCCCCTCCGAGCGCGGCCGCAGGTCCACGAACTTCTCGCCGAGCAGCGACGTCGTCCGCACCCTCGCCTCGACGTCGGCGGGGATCTGCTGGTCGGCTTCGAGGCACATCGTCACGGCGGCGTTCCAGCCCTTCAGCTCGATCTCCTGGACGGTCCCGATGACGACGTCGGACGACTGGACGTTGGCCGCCTCGACGAGATCGCCGACCTGCTCGAAGCTCGCGATGACGCTGGTGCCCTCGCAATTGCCCGCGTAGCCGAGGGCCGCGCAGGACGTCCCGAGCAGGCACGCGACCGCGAACAGGCCGGCGCGGCGCATCACTTCAGCCCCACGAACTCGAGGAGGCCGTCCACCCAGCCCCGGTCTTCGTCGTCGTCCTCGTCCGCCGGGGGAACCGCCGCGGCCCCCGCCGCGTTGCCCGTCAGCTCGTCCAGGTCGAGGTCGTCGAGGTCGAGGTCCTGGAGGTCCTCGAGCTCGTCCAGGTCCACGTCGCCTGTCAGGTCCCTGAGCCGCTCGAGCAGCTCGTCGTCGATCGCGTCACCGAGCTCGCGGCACTTCTTCGCGAGCTTCTTCAGCTTCTTCGCGAGGGGCTTCAGGATGCCGTCTTTCGCCTCTTCCGCGATCCCCATGCGCGCGAGGCGGCGGATCTGGCGCTTCACCTTCCGGACGCCGTCGTCGCAGTCGAGCTTCAGCTCCGGCAACGTCCGCGGAGCCGTGAAGACCGGCGCGTCGTCGGGCGGCTCGCCGGTCTCCTCCCGGCAGATCTCCTCGAGCGCGTCCTTGATGGGGCTGTCGGGGATCGTGTCGAGGATCTCGCACTCGACCCTCTGCGACGCGTTGTCGCGGACGTCGGTCGCGTCGACCGGATCGGGGTTGTAGGCGCGCATGAGGCCCTCGCCGACTACCGGGAGCCACGCGAGGGACTCCTTCACCGACCTGCGGTTCTTCAACACGGTCTCGGTGATGCGGGCCACGCGCGCGAGGTCGCGGTCCAGGAGCGACCGGTTGTCCCGGATCAGGTCGCCGACTTCCTCGGTCATCGTCGCGAGGTTCGCAAGAGTCCCGTGCAGGTCGTCCCGGCTCTCCGCGAGCGCCCGCATGACCGTCGCGAAGTTGTTGTTGAGCTCGCCGAACGAGCCGGCCCTCGTCGCGAGCGTGGTGAACATCCGGTCGAGGTTGACGAGCAGCCCCGAGATGTCGGCCTCCGCGTCGGCGAGCGTGTCGGTAAGCCGGGCCCCGTGGATCAGCGTCCCGCGCAGGTCCTGCTCGTGCCCGGCGAGCGTGCGGTCGAGCTGGACGACGAGCTCACCCAGCGCCCCCGGCTCGCCTTCTTTGCCCGGCTCGATGGCCTCGAGCAGCTTCTTCAGCTGCAGGAACACGTCGTCGAGCTCGGCCGGGATCTGCGTCCGGTCGACGTCGAGCACGGCCCCGTCGGGAAGCGTGTTCCCGGCGACG
>DATADL010000151.1:0-7942 GCA_036258555.1 Actinomycetota bacterium
CGGCGCCCGCGCTCCGCCGGCGGGGGGAAGTCGAACCCGAGCTCGCGGTGCTCCTGCTCGAACCACGCGGCCCCCAGCGACAGCTCGAGCCGGCCGTTCGAGACGTGGTCGACGGTCACGGCCTCCATCGCGAGCATCGACGGGTGGCGATAGGTCACGCCGGTGACGAGGGAGCCGAGCCTGATGCGCGACGTCGCCGCGCCGAGCGCCGAGAGCAGCGTCCAACTCTCGAGGCACGGCCCCGTGGGGTCGCCGTACAGCGCCTTGAAGTGGTCGAACACCCACGCGCCGTCGAAGCCGAGCTCCTCGGCGAAGCGCACCCGGTCGAGCAAGTCGTCCCACGACAGCTGGTGCTGCGAGCAATCCACGCCGATCTTCAAGACGACTCCTCCAATCTCTCGTCGAGCCATTCGCCGACGATCTTCGACAGCTGCTCGTACTTGGCCCAGAAGAAGTGGTTCGCGCCCTCGACCCTGACGACGTCGGCTCCCGCCGCCTCGCCCCACGCCGAGCAGGCTTCCGGCGCGACCTGCTTGTCGTTCGCCGCGTAGACGACGAGCAGCGGGATCTCGACCGACAGCCGCGCGGGCGGCGGCAGCCCTGCGGTGATCCCAGGCTTCTCGTCGACGGCCGGGGCGATCGCCACGCACCCGACGAACGCCGGCTCGGTCGCAGCGAGGCGGACGGCGACGGCGCCGCCGAACGACCATCCCGCGACCGCACGGGGGGCTCCCTCGAACCGGGCCGCGACGTGGTCCGCCGCGCCGCCCGCGTCGGCGACCTCGTCGACTCCCGTGCCCGGCTCACCCTCCGACGACCCGATCCCGCGGAAGTTGAACCTGAGCACGGCCCAGCCGCGCCGGACCATCTCGTCGCGCACCGCCAGCAGGAGCGGCGCGTTCATGGTCCCGCCCATCTGTGGATGCGGGTGACAGAGGACGAGCACGGCCTTCGGCGACTCGGGCGCGTCCAGCTCGGCCTCGAGCGCGAGACCGTCGCGCGACCGGACCGTGAGCTCTTCCGTCATGCGAGCGCGGCGACGGCCGAACGGATGGAGTCCGCGACCGCGGCCATGTCCGCGTCGTCCCGGTACTTCCGGCGCGGCCAGAAGAACCCGCGCAGGCCGTCCTTCGGGCGGCGCGGGACGACGTGCACGTGGAGGTGCGGGACGCTCTGGCTCACCGTGTTGTTCATGGCGACGAAGGAGCCGGCCGCTCCCACCGCCTCGACCACCGCCCGCGACAGCATCTGCGCGTTCGCGAACAGCGGCTCGATCAGCTCGCGCGGCAGGTCCGCGAGCGTCTCGTGGTGGTCGCGCGGGACGAGCAGCGTGTGGCCCTCGAACACGGGCCGGACGTCGAGGAACGCGAGGCTGACGCCGTCCTCGAACACGACGTGCGCGGGCGTCTCGCCGCGCACGATCCCGCAGAAGACGCACATCGCCGCAGACTACGGCCCCCTCCGCGCGCGGTACGTTGCGGCGGTGTTCGAGATACCGCCCGGCCACGTCGTCGTCTTCGCCGACATCGGCTGTCCCTGGGCGCACGTCGCGGTCCACCGACTCCACGAGACCCGCGCCGCGATGGGGCTCGAGGACCGCGTCGTGTTCGACCTCCACGCGTTCCCGCTCGAGGTCGTGAACGGTCGGCCGACGCCGAAGAAGACGCTCGACGCGGAGATCCCCGTGGCCGGCGCGCTCGAGCCCGAGGCCGGGTGGCAGATGTGGCAGCGCCCCGACCACGAGTATCCGGTGACGATGCTCCCGGCCCTGGAGGCCGTCCACGCCGCAAAGGAGCAGGGGCCGAAGGTCGCGGAGGGGCTCGACCGCGCGCTGCGCCGCGGCTTCTTCGGCGCCAGCCGCAACGTGTCGATGCGTCACGAGATCCTCGACGTCGCCGCTACGGTGCCCGGGCTCGACGTCGACCGGCTCGCGCGAGCGCTCGACGAGGGCCGGGCGCGCCCGATGCTCGCCGCCGACCGGGAGATCGCGTCCACCGACGAGGTCGACGGCAGCCCCCACGTGTTCCTCCCGAACGGCGCGAGCATGCACAACCCCGGCATCGAGATGCACTGGGAGGGACCGCACGGCGAGGGCTTCCCCGTAGTAGACAGTGACGACCCCGGTGTCTACGAGCGGCTGCTCGCGGCAGCCGCGAGCGAACAGACCTGAGAGGAGACGGCGTCATGGACGAGGCGAGGCTGAGGGAGGACGCGGAGGCGCACGGCCGCGCGACGGTGGAAGGCGATCTCAAGACCGCCGGCAGCTACCTCGACAAGGAGGCCTACGCCGCGGCCGGACAGGTGATGGAGAAGATGCCCAAGCCGCTCGAGGACTCGGAGGTCGGCTCGGTCGAGCCGAGCGGGGACGAGGCCCTCGTGCAGATCAGGTACTCGGGCGGCGGTGACGAGGTCGTCGTCGAGTCGCGCTGGGCGGAACGCGACGGAGCCCCGAAGATCGTCGGGCTGCGCGTCCTCTAGGACGCGGGATCGCCTCGGCGAGACCGCGAAGGAAGGGTATCTTTCCGGGCGATGGAAGCCCAGATCACCGGTCTGCAGCGCAAGGTCATGGGGTCGTCCGTGCGTCCGGTGAAGGTGTCGCACGGCGAGGCCGGCATCGCGGTCCGGGGCGGCAAGACGCTCCCGTTCCGCGTGGCGCGGTCGTGGTCGGCCCCCGCCGGCGTCTACCCCGAGCAGTGGTTCCTCGTCCGGCCCGACACCCGCGAGGTGCTGCACGAGGGCCCGTCGGTCGAGCGGCCGATCTGGGGCCTCCAGGGGCTGACGGAGGTCGTCGACGAGGTCGTCGAGCCGCTGCCGCTCGACCCCGGCTCCTACCTCGTCGTGTTCTCTCTCGGCGGCCACATGGGGGGGCAGGCCGAGGTCGAGGCGTTCGAGGCCGCGTCCTCTTCTTGACCCTCGTTTGAGGGTCCGTCACACTGGATCCCGGCCGGTTACTGAGGTGCGCCGGAGCTTCCCCTTACGGCGACCACAGCAGCCGGCCTCTATCGCGCCCCTGCTCACGTTCGGCGCGGGCCGCCCTATCCTCGGGGCGATGAAGAGAGCGATCGCCCTCGCTGCCGCCGCGGCCCTCGTCCTCGCAGGCTGCTCGATCGAGACGGTCTCCGACCAGGAGGCCGCCCAGACGACCCCCGCGCCCGACGTGACGCTCACGCAGCAGGACCGCACGGCGCCTCACTCCGAGCTCGCGGAGGTCGTCGAGGAGGCGCTGCCGTCGGTCGTCAACGTCCGCGTCGAGTCCTTCGACCTCGCCGGCACCCAGGAGGGCCAGGGATCGGGCGTGATCATCGACGCCGGCGGGATCATCCTCACGAACTTCCACGTGGTCGAGTCCGCCACGGAGGTGACGGTCTCGTTCCAGGAGGAGGGTCGCGAGGACCTCGAGGGGGAGGTGATCGGCGGCGTGCGCGGCCAGGACCTCGCGATCATCAGGGTCCCCGCGGACGACCTGATCCCGATGGAGCTCGGCCGGTCGAAGGACCTGAGGCTCGGCGACGACGTGACCGCGATCGGATTCCCGCTCGGCCTCGGGGGCCCGACGGTGACGTCCGGGATCGTCTCCGCGTTGGGCCGGACGATCACCGCCAGCGGCGCCGGCGGCGAATCGGCGAGGCTCCAGAACCTGCTCCAGACCGACGCCGCGATCAACCCCGGCAACTCGGGCGGCCCCCTCATAGACGCCGAGGGACGCCTCGTCGGCATCAACACCGCCGCCGTCCAGGCGGGGGCGGCCGAGAACATCGGGTTCGCGATCCCGATCGACGAGGCGCTGCCGATCGTCGAGCGCATCCTCGAGGACCCGCCGCCGCAGAGGGCATGGCTGGGCGTGACCCTCGGCAGCGTGACCCCGGAGACCGTCGTCGAGTTCGGCCTGCCGGGCGGCCTGGAGGGGGCCGTGATCCTCGGCGTCGTCCCCGACAGCCCCGCGGACGAAGCCGGGCTCGACGTGGGCGACGTCGTCCTCGCCGTCGAAGGCGAGGAGGTGCCGAACGCCGACGCCCTCGTCGAGGACCTGCGGGACAGGGAGGTCGGAGAGCGGGTCGAGCTGGAGGTCTTCAGCAACGGGGACCAGGAGGTCGTCGACGTCGAGCTCGAACGCCGCCCCGTCACGCTGGGGTGACCGGGTCCCTGGGGCTACGCTGACGACATGAAGGTGAAGCTCCGCAACCCGGACCGGGTCGTAGACGTCACCGGGCCGAGGACGGTGTCTGCTCTCCTCGGCCACCTGGGGATCGTGCCCGAGGCCGTGCTCGTCATCCGGGACGCGACCCTGCTGACGCGTGACGAGGCCGTGTCCGAGGACGACGAGATAGAGGTCCGTCCGGTCCTCTCCGGGGGCGGGTAGCCATGCGCTGCAAGGTCTGCAAGGGGCACGCCGTCGTCGACGTTCGGCGGCACAACGCCGGGTTCTGCAAGGACCACTTCCTCGACCACGTCCGCAACCAGGTCGTGAAGACGATCAAGACGTTCTCGATGTTCTCGCCGGAGGACCGGCTGCTGATCGCGGTCTCCGGCGGCAAGGACTCGCTCGCGCTCTGGGACCTGCTCCTCGACCTCGGCTACGACACGACCGGCTTCTACCTCGACCTCGGCATCGGCGGCTACTCGTCCCGCTCGAAGGACGCGGCGGTCGCGTTCGCTGAGGCACGGGACGCCAAGCTGATCGTGCGCTCTCTGGGCGAGGAGCACGGCTACACGGTCCCCGAGCTCGCGCAGCTCACCGGCCGCGTCCCCTGCTCGGGTTGCGGCCTCAACAAGCGCTACGAGTTCAACCGCGTCGCGCTCGAGGAGGGCTTCGACGTGCTCGTCACCGGTCACAACCTGGACGACGAGGTCGCGACGCTGTTCGGCAACGTCCTGCACTGGAACGTCGACCAGCTCGGCCGACAGGCCCCCGTCCTCGAGGAGCGCCTGATCGGTGGATCGCCGGACCCCGTTCTGGTGCGCAAGTGCAAGCCGCTCGTGCGGGTCGCCGAGCGCGAGACCGCGGCGTACGCGCTGCTGCGCGGCATCGACTACGTGGTCGAGGAGTGCCCGATGGTCGAGGGCAACACCCAGCACCGCTACAAGGAAGCGATGGCGCTGCTGGAGGAGGCCTCGCCCGGCACCAAGCACCAGATGTACTTCGGGTTCCTCGAGAAGGCGGCCGGAAGGTTCGCGGGCTCCGGGGAGGACGCGGCGGTCGTCCGGTGCGTCCGCTGCGGCGCGCCCACGCTCGACTGGGGACAGGACGAGCCCACGTGCTCGTTCTGCAAGACGAAGGCGCTCGCGCTGAAGCGCAAGGAGTCGGGGGAGCGCCCCCGGCCGCGGCGCTCGCGCCGGCGGTAGGCGTGGAGCTCCAGGCGGGCGAGAAGGTCCTGCTGGTCGACTCGCGCGACCGGCGGTACCTGATCACCCTCGCGACGGGCAAGCAGTTCCACTCGCACTCCGGCGTCGTCGAGCACGACGAGCTGATCGGGCGTCCCGAGGGCTCGACGGTGAAGAGCTCCGGCGGCGCGAGGCTCACCGCTTTCCGTCCGACCCTCGCGGAGTTCGTGCTGAAGATGAAGCGCGGCGCGCAGGTCGTCTACCCGAAGGACGTCGCGCTGATCCTCGTGTACGCGGACGTCTTCCCCGGCGCGACCGTCCTCGAGGCAGGGAGCGGCTCGGCGTCGCTGACGCTCGCCCTCGCGCGCGCGGTCGGGGAGAGCGGCCGCGTGGTCAGCTACGAGCTACGCGAGGACCACCACGCGCAGGCGGCCGCGAACGTGGCCGCGTGGTACGAGGGCCTCGGCGCGAAGCCGGAGAACCTCGAGCTCCGCGTCGGCGACGTCTTCGCAGACGTCGGCGAGGACGTGGCCGCGGATCGCATGGTGCTCGACCTCCCCGAGCCCTGGCACGCGGTGGGGACGACGACCGAGAGGCTGAAGCCGGGCGGCATCCTCTGCTGCTACCTCCCGACGATCCCGCAGGTGTCCCAGCTCGTAGAGGCCATGAGGCGCGGCGGGTTCGGGCGGATCGAGACGATGGAGAGCCTCGTCCGGACGTGGAACGTCGACGGCCAGTCGGTTCGCCCCGACCACCGGATGGTCGCCCACACCGGTTTCCTGGTCACCGGCCGGAAGCTCGCGTCGCCCGACCGATCGGTCGCCGGCGAGTAATTCAAGCAGGCGTAAAAATCGGCCGTTACCCATATCTAGGGAGTAGCATTTGGGCTTGGCAGGGCCGGGGGCTGTGATGGGTTGCGTGGCTTCCGGTGCCTCTGGGAGAGGGAGGTGGTTCCGGTTCCGTCCGACGAGCTCGAGCGGAAGATCGCCGATTACGACCGCGAGGTCCAGGATCTCCGCGGCCAGGTAAAGCTCCTCGAGGACGAGCTGGCCCTCACGCGTCGCAAGCTCGACGCCGCTCCCCGCCGCATCCACGAGCTCGAGCGGCGTCTCTCCGAGTCGATCACCGAGCTGACCCAGTCGCGCGAGAACGGCGAGCGCATGGCCGAGAAGCTGCGCGAAGCCCGCGACCAGCTCGTCGCGCTGAAGGAGGAGGTCGAGAAGCTCAGCCAGCCTCCCTCCGGCTACGGCGTGTTCCTCCAGTCCTACGAGGACAACCAGGTCGACGTGTTCACGAACGGGCGCAAGCTGCGCGTGAACGTCGCGCCCGAGGTCGAGGTCGCGAAGCTCGCGCGCGGCCGCGAGGTCATGCTCAACGAGGCGATGAACGTCATCGGCGTCTGCGACTTCGACATCCAGGGCGAGGTCGTGGTGCTGAAGGAGCGGCTCGACGAGGGCCGCGCGCTCGTGATCGGCCGCACCGACGAGGAGCGCGTCGTCGAGCTCGCCGACTCGCTCAAGGACGTCCAGATCCGGGCGGGCGACAGCCTGCTCCTCGAGCCGAAGTCCGGCCACGTCCTCGAGAAGCTTCCGAAGCCCGAGGTCGAGGAGCTGATCCTCGAAGAGGTGCCCGACGTGAGCTACGAGGACATCGGTGGTCTCGACGGGCAGATCGAGGAGATCCGGGACGCGGTCGAGCTCCCGTACCTCTACGGCGACCTCTTCCGGGAGCACCAGCTCGACCCGCCGAAGGGCATCCTGCTGTACGGCCCGCCGGGGTGCGGGAAGACCCTCGTCGCGAAGGCGGTCGCGAACTCGCTCGCGAAGAAGGTCGCGGCGAAGCTCGGCCGCGACGACCGGCGCTCGTACTTCCTGAACATCAAGGGCCCGGAGCTCCTCAACAAGTACGTCGGCGAGACCGAGCGTCAGATCCGGATGATCTTCCAGCGGGCGAAGGAGAAGTCCGAGGAGGGCGTCCCGATCATCGTGTTCTTCGACGAGATGGACTCGCTGTTCCGCACGCGCGGCTCGGGCATCTCGAGCGACATCGAGTCGACGATCGTGCCGCAGCTCCTCGCCGAGATCGACGGGGTCGAGTCCCTGAAGAACGTCATCGTCATCGGCGCCTCGAACCGCGAGGACCTGATCGACCCGGCGATCCTGCGCCCGGGCCGCCTCGACGTGAAGATCAAGATCGAGCGCCCCGACGAGCGGTCGGCCGAGGCCATCTTCGCCAAGTACCTGACGAACGAGCTGCCGATCGCGCAGGGCGAGATCGACGAGCACGGCGACGTCGACACCGCGCTGCAGGCGATCATCCACGACACGGTCGAGGCGATGTACTCCGACGACGACTCCAACCGGTTCCTAGAGGTCACCTACGCCAACGGCGACAAGGAGGTCCTGTACTTCAAGGACTTCTCGTCGGGGGCGATGATCGAGAACATCGTCCGCCGGGCGAAGAAGACCGCGATCAAGCGGGCCATCGCCGGCGAGCCGAAGGGGATCAACCGGCACGACATGCTCGAGGCGATCGTCCAGGAGTACCGCGAGAACGAGGACCTGCCGAACACGACGAACCCCGACGACTGGGCGAAGATCTCCGGCAAGAAGGGCGAGCG
>DATADL010000152.1:0-15171 GCA_036258555.1 Actinomycetota bacterium
ATGAGCGGGGCACAGACGACCGTCGAGGATCGCGTCCGCGAGGCGCTCGAGGTCATCAGGCCGGCGATCCAGATGGACGGCGGCGACATCGAGCTGATCGGCATCCACGAAGGCACCGTCACCGTCCGTCTACTCGGCACCTGCGAGGCGTGCCCCATCTCGCCCGTCACCCTGCGCCACGGCGTCGAGCGCGTCCTGCGCGAGCGCGTCCCCGGCATCACCGAAATCGTCGCCATCGAGGGCTAACCCCGCCGTGGACCTGGACGATCTGATCCAGCGCGCCCTCTCGGGCGAGCGCAGGGCGATCGCGCGGACGATCTCGCTCGTCGAAGACGGCGGCGCGGATCTGGGGCGCGTGATGAAGGCCCTGTATCCGCGGACCGGCTCGGCGTACTCGATCGGGATCACGGGCGCGCCGGGGGCCGGGAAGTCGACGCTGACCGAGCGCCTGGTCGGGAGGGCGCGCGCGGACTCGTTGACGGTGGGGGTGCTCGCGATCGACCCGTCGAGCCCGTTCTCCGGAGGGGCCCTGCTGGGAGACCGCGTCCGCATGCAATCGCACGCGACCGATCCCGACGTCTTCATCCGCTCGATGGCGACGCGCGGGCACCTCGGTGGGATATCGCTGGCGACGCCCGAGGCGTTCCGCGTGCTCGACGCATGCGGGAAGGACCTCGTCGTGATCGAGACCGTCGGCGTGGGCCAGGCCGAGGTCGAGATCACCGACGCGTGCGACACGACGCTCGTGGTCGTCAACCCCGGGTGGGGCGACGCCGTCCAGGCGGCGAAGGCGTGCCTGATGGAGATCGCCGACGTCTTCGTCGTGAACAAGGCGGACCGCGCGGGGACGCGGCAGGCGGTGCAGGAGCTGCGCCAGATGCTCGAGCTGTCCGAGTCGCAGTGGAAGCCCGAGATCGTCGAGACCGTCGCGACGAAGGGGACCGGCATCGACGAGCTGTGGGCCGCAGTCGAGAAGCACCGCGCCTACCAGGAGGAGCAGGGCCTCCTCGAGGCCCGGAGGCGCCGGCGGGTGCAGAGGGAGATAAAGGAGATCGTGGCGGAGCGCTACCGCGCCAGGGTCGAGCACGAGCAGGTGGGGCTGCTCACCGAGCTGACCGACGAGGTGTCGGAGCGGCGCCTGGACCCGTACGCCGCAGCGGACCGCCTGATAGCCGCCCTCGCCTAGGCAGGAGATCCGCGCGATGCGGGGTATACCCCTTTTGTCCGAATGGGGAGAGCTAAGGAGGCTCTGGTGGATCGGGTCAAGACACGCATCGCACTGCTGCTCGCTGCGACCGCCCTGTCGAGCGTCTTCGTCGTTACACCCGCATCGGCGGCAGAGGGGTGCCCGTACCCCCAGCCGTACTGCGAGGTCAGGGACCTGTACTACCGGTGCGTGATCGGCCCGATCGTGTACCAGCACCCGAATTGCATCACCCAGTAACACGATCGGGCACCCCGTCCAGGGAACGACCGCCGGCTTCGGCGCGCCTGCCGTCGACCGACGACGCACCGGGGGCGTCACCCCCGCGCAGGTAGAATCCCCCCATGACCGACGACCCCACTTCGCGCTGGCGCGAGCGGTACGAGCAGGCCAAGCTGCGCGACGACGCCGACTTCGACACGCTCTCGAGCGTCGAGGTCGACCCCCTCTACGGCCCCGACGGTGACGTTCCCGACAAGCTCGGCGTCCCCGGCGAGTACCCGTTCACGCGCGGGATCTACCCGACCGGATATCGCGGCCGCCTGTGGACCATGCGCCAGTTCGCCGGGTTCGGGACCGCGGACGAGACCAACGAGCGCTTCAAGTTCCTGACGGAGTCGGGCCAGACGGGCCTCAGCGTCGCGTTCGACATGCCGACGCTGATGGGCCGCGACTCCGACGACCCGCACTCCGCCGGCGAGGTCGGGCGCTGCGGCGTCGCGGTGGACTCCCTCGCCGACATGGAGGTCCTGTTCGACGGGATCGACCTCGAGGGCATCACGACGTCGATGACGATCTCCGGGCCGGCCCCCATGGTGTTCGCGATGTACATCGCGGCCGCGATGAAGCAGGGCGCGACGGTCCGGAACCTCGGCGGCACCTGTCAGACCGACATCCTCAAGGAGTACATCGCCCAGAAGGAGTGGCTCTTCCCGCCCGAGCCCCACCTGCGGCTGACGGCGGACATGATGGAGTACTGCCTGGCCGAGGTGCCGAAGTACTACCCGCTGTCGATCTCCGGCTACCACATCAGGGAGGCCGGGAGCACCGCCGCGCAGGAGCTCGCGTTCACGATCGCGAGCGGCTTCGCGCACGTCGAGCTCGGGCAGCGGCGGGGGATGGCCGTCGACGACGTGGCCCCGCGCCTCTCGTTCTTCTTCAACTCCCACATCGACTTCTTCGAGGAGATCGCCAAGTTCCGCGCGGCCCGCCGGATCTGGGCGCGCTGGATGAAGGAGCGCTACGGCGCGACCACGCCGCGGGCGCAGATGCTGAAGTTCCACACGCAGACGGCGGGTTGCTCGCTGACGGCGCAGCAGCCGTACAACAACGTCGTCCGCACCGCGACCGAGGCCCTCGCCGCGGTCCTCGGCGGGACGCAGAGCCTGCACACGAACTCGCTCGACGAGGTCCTCGCCCTTCCGACGGACGAGGCCGTCGAGATCGCGCTCCGGACGCAGCAGGTGATCGCCTACGAGACCGGCGTCACGAACGTCGTCGACCCGCTCGGCGGCTCCTGGTTCGTCGAGGCGCTCACGGACAAGATCGAAGACGCCGCCGAGGCCTACTTCGCACGCATCGACGAGATGGGGGAGGGCTCGATCCTCGACGGCATGCTGCGCGGCATCGAGCAGGGCTACTTCCAGAAGGAGATGGCGGACGCCGCCTTCAAGTACCAGCAGCTGCTCGAGCAGGAGCGCAAGGTCATCGTCGGCGTCAACCGGTTCACGAAGACCGTCCAGGAGATGCCCGAGGTCCTGCTGATCGACCTGGAGACCGAGGAGCGCCAGAAGAAGGCCGTCGCAGAGGTCCGGGCAAACCGCGACCAGCAGAAGGCGGACGACGCGATCGCGGCGCTCAAGTCGATGGCGGGGGACGCCGCCGTGAACTCGATGCCGGTCCTGGTCGAGGCCGCGCTGG
Organism: Actinomycetota bacterium; assembly: GCA_036258555.1. Classification (GTDB taxonomy): domain Bacteria; phylum Actinomycetota; class CADDZG01; order CADDZG01; family WHSQ01; genus JALZEG01. The sequence continues at coordinate 3,125 of DATADL010000152.1, forward strand.
CGTACGTGACGCTGGGCGAGATGGTCGAGGCGCTGAAGGACGTGTGGGGGGTCTACGTAGAGCCCCCGATGTTCTAGCCGGAGGTCACTCCAGCGCCCAGAGGATCACCTGCAGGTTGCCGCTTCCGTTCCTGACGGCGGTCGCCACGTGCACCGTTCCGGCGGTCTCCACGCCGATCATCGAGACGGCGCCCGCGCCCGCAGACTCCCGGAGCTCGAAGTCGTCGCCGGTCGGCACCATCGGGTTGGCGGGGTCCGAGACGGCGCCCCAGTAGAAGCACTGCACGCGCAGGTCCCCGTCCGCCTCGCGGTAGGCGACGACGTGACGGGTTATTCCCAGCCACGCCAGTGACGGCTTCGAGCAGTACGGCCCGCTGAGGTCGCCCAATCTCTCGATGGCGCCGTCCGAGCGCGCCTCCCACGCGATCAGCTTCAGCCTCGAATCGGCGTCCCTGACCGCGGTGATGAACTCCTGCGCCTCGAGCGAGAAGACCCAGTTGTTTCGGATGACGTCGACCGCGCTGACGCTGCCTGCGGTCGCCTCTCCGAGCCGCTCCACCTCGCCGCTCGGCAGAACGACCCAGAGGATGAGCTCCAGGTCGCCGCTCGCGTTGCGGAGCGCGGTGACGAACCGGCCGTCTGCCCACCGGTCGGTCGCGATGACGCTGACCCGGCCGCCGGAAGCGTCGCCGCAGCGCGTCAGCTCGCCGTCGTCCGACGCCGCCCACGCGATCACCTTGAGGTTCCCGTCCGAGTCGATCAGCGGTGTCGCGAGCGTCGTCTCGCCGAGGCCCACCGGGGCGGCCTTGCTCATGACGCCGGCGCCGGCGGAATCCGTCAGGTGGATGTCTCCCTCCGGGGTGACCTGCCAGAGCGCAAGGGACAGCTTCCCCGAGGGGCCGCGACAGGCGGTCGCGACGCGCGCGTACCCCATCCGGCAGGCCGACAGGTCCTCGACGGGCCCTACGGTCACCTCGCCCGCGCGCTGCAGCTCCGTCCCGTCGTTCTTCCACACGATCAGCTTGAGCGCGCCGCCGCCGGTCCGGACGGCGGTGACGATCCAGTCCTCGTAGACCGCCGCCGTGGCGAGCGCGTCTATGGCGCCCCCGGTGAGCGAGTGCTTGCGGACCAGCGGGCTCATCGACAGACCTCCTGGGGCGGGAAGCACGGCCGGGGTCCGGCGACCCTCGCGGCCACCCCCGGAGCTCGACGCGGGAGGCTATCGCCTCGCGATCGTCCGGGCCAGGAAGGCCCGGATCGCCGACCTCACCTCGTCCGACTGCCACCCGGCCGTCGCCGCGGCGTCGTGGCCCGGCCCCCATGCCTCGACCCTCTCCAGCACCGGCCGCCGCACCGCCCGCTTGATCAGCTCGTACGTCGCCGGCGGGACCCGGCCCAGTCTCTCCGCGACCGCGAGAGCGCGGTCGAGCACTTCGTCCGGCGGGACGACCTCGGCGACGAACCCCAGCGCACGCGCCTCCTCGGGCGGATAGGTCCGGGCCAGGAACACGACCTCCTCGAACCTCTCCGGCGCGACGGCGTGCCTGACCACCTCGAGCGCAGCCAGCGGGTAGGGCACGCCGACGGCGAGCTCGGTCACGCCGATCTTGACGGCGCCGTCGGCCGCGACGGCGTGGTCGCAACAGCAGGCCAGGATGGCGCCTCCCGCTATGGCGTGACCGTTGACCGCCCCCACGACCGGCCGGGGGTAGGAGAACAGCGTCGTGAAGGCCCGGACCAGCCCGGCCACGAACGCGGCCGCGTAGCCGGCGTCCCCTTCGACGACGCGGTGGAGGTCGGCCCCCGCCGAGAACGCTCCTCCCCGGCCGCTCAGGACCAGCGGCCCGTCCGATTCGGTCCGCAGACGATCGACCGCATCCGCCAGCTCCGTCAGCGAGTCGAGGTCCGCGGCGTTCACCGGCGGCCGGTCGAGCCACAGAACGTCCGCGGCGCCGCGCCGCTCCAAGCCGAGCACGAGCGGCAGGCTATCCCAGGCCTCTCGGCGGCGGGCAGAGAACCCCCCGAGAGGACCCGCCCCCGGGCCCCCACCCTGCTCAAGGCCCCCCTGACGGCTGCCGATGCCCACGTATCGGCCGAATAGTCGTGGGGCTCCGGCTGCCTGGGAGGGACGGATAGCGGATGCGTAGGCTCAGAGCGAGGACCAGCCTGCTGGCGGAGTTCGCCGCCGTCAGCTTCCTCGCGCTCGTCCTCCTGGGGGCCGTGCTCGCCCAGACGTTCCTGCGCTCGATGCGGGACGACGAGCGGGCGCACGTCACCGGCGTCGCCGAGCTCGCCGCTCGCGCCGACGTCCGGCCCCGCATCCCGGTCGAAGACGTCGACGGCACGCTCGGCAACTCCGAGCGGGAGGCTCTCGACGAGAAGCTCGAAGCCGTCGCGGGCCGCGACGCGGTCGCCGGCGTGACCATCTGGGACTCGGCGGCCGACGTCGTGTACTCGATGACCGGCGCGCCCGCCACCCGGGTCCAGGACTCACCGCACGTGAAGGAGGCCCTCGCAGGCGAGACCTCGACCGTCATCGGACGCGAGACCCCCATGGGCACGAAGAGCCCGGGCGACCTCGTCCAGGTGTACCTGCCGCTCAAGTCGCTCACGGGGGACGTGGCCGGCGCCGTCGAGGTCGACTTCGACTACGAGGCCCTCGCGGCCGGGAGCGCGCAGAGCCGCACGACCGTCCTCGGGATCCTCGGAGGATCGCTGGCCGTCGTCTACCTCCTGATGCTGGCGACAGTCGCGCGATCGTCGCGCACCCACCATCGCCAGGCGCGCGAGACCGAGCACCAGGCCGTCCACGACGCCCTCACCGGGCTCCACAACCGCGCCTACTTCCGCGACCGCGTCGAGCAGGCGATCTCCGAGGGCAAGGTGAGCGGCGAGCGGGCGTGTCTGATGCTCATCGACCTCGACAGGTTCAAGGAGGTCAACGACACGCTGGGCCACCACAACGGCGACCAGCTCCTGCGCCAGATCGCGAAGCGCCTCCAGACCGAGCTGCGCGAGTCCGACACCGTCGCGAGGCTCGGCGGCGACGAGTTCGCCGTGCTGCTCACGAACGTCGCCGACGTAACGCAGGTCGTCCGCACCTGCGAGCGCATCCTCAGCTGCCTCAAGCAGCCGCTGTTCTTCATGGGCCTCACGCTCGACGTCGGCGCGAGCATCGGCGTGTCGATGTTCCCCGACCATGCCCGCGGCGTCGACGCGCTGCTGCAGAGGGCGGACGTCGCGATGTACGCCGCGAAGGAGACCCAGACCGGCTACGAGTTCTACAACCCGGACCGCGACCAGAACAGCCTTCGGCGCCTGGCGCTCGGCAGCGAGCTCAGCAACGCGATCCAGAACAAGGAAGTCGTCCTCTACTACCAGCCCAAGGCCGACATGCGCACCGGCAAGATCATCGGGGTCGAGGCGCTGGCCCGCTGGCAGCACGCCTACCGCGGGGTCGTCGGTCCCGACGAGTTCATCCCCCTCGCCGAGCAGACCCAGCTGATCCGCCCTCTCACCATGAACCTGCTCGATGAGGCGATCCGTCAGATCTCGGTGTGGGACAAGCGGGGCTTCAACCTGAAGGTCGCGGTCAACCTCTCGTCGCGGAGCCTCCTCGACCTCCAGCTTCCGGACCAGGTCACGCGCCTGCTGCAGAAGTGGGACGTCGAGGCGACGTCGCTCGAGCTCGAGATCACCGAGAGCACGATCATGGCCGACGCGCGGCGCGCGCTCGCCGTGCTCTCGACGCTCAACTCCATGGGCGTGGGCCTGGCGATCGACGACTTCGGCACCGGGTTCTCGTCGCTGTCGTACCTGAAGCGGCTCCCGGTCAAGGAGATGAAGATGGACAAGTCCTTCGTCATGAAGATGGCGTCGGACGAGAACGACGCGGCGATCGTGCGGTCGACGATCGAGCTGGGCCACAACCTGGGGCTGCGCGTCGTCGCCGAGGGCGTCGAGAACGAAGGCATCTGGCAGCAGCTCAGCACGCTCGGCTGCGATCTGGCGCAGGGGTACTACCTGACACGACCCGTTCCCGCGAACGAGCTGGAGGAGTGGCTGCAGGACTACAACGCCGCGCGGTTCCCCGCGGCTCGGCATCAGCCGCCGCCGCCGGACGGCCTCCCGGGGGGGCCCCGGGACGTGGAGGAATGGGAGCAGGCGCTCCTGACCGATCAGCCCGCCGGGTACTTCGCCGGCCCGTCGTTCGGCAACGCGTCCAGCGAGTAGTGCGTGGTCCCTGCGAGGGACTTGAACCACGACGCCTGCGCGTACCACTCGAACTGACGAGGCCCCTGGACCGCGCGCCACGGGATCGTGAACGTGATCGTGTCGCCCGCGACCGTGAAGTCGCCGGGGAACGACCTCTTGTCCTTCGCTCCGCCGTACGCCTTCCAACCGGTCGTGTCGGCCGAGGCGCCGAACGCGTATCCCTGACTCTGCCCCTTAGGCCCCGTCATCCCGAACCCCGCGACCATGTACGTCTTGTCGTCGGGCATCTGCTGCGGCAGCTCGCCCCGGAAGGTGAGAACGACCCGCAGGTCCGGGCCTGCGCCCTCGACGCGCGTCGAGAGGATGTCGGCGAACTCGGGGGCCACGCCCTCGGTGTCGGCGTCCGGGTCGGGCTCCGTCACGGTGACGGACGCGTTCCTCGGATCGGTGCCGGTGGAGGTGAGCTCGGTCTCGGTCCTCGACGCCCCGCTGAACCCGGCCTCGCCGGCTTTGCCGGGTGTCGCGATGGCGGCCCCACCGCCGGGCGCCGGGAGCCCCTCGGGGGTCTTTCCGGCGGCGCCGGGGTTGCGCTTGCCGGCGGCGTTGCCGTCGCCCTTCGCGGGGCCCCCGCTCCGGCCCCTGTCCTTGCCGAGCAGGGAGTTCTCGGCCGGCTCCGTCCCCTGCGGGCTGGAGCAGGCGGCTGCCGCCAGCAACGTCACGGCCAGAGCCACGACCCCTGCTCTCTTCCAGCTCGCGATCACAGACCTCGCCCCCCTCTGATGATCCTGTAGCCAAGTATCGCCGCGGCCAGCGCCAAAGCGATGGCGACGACGGCGCCGACCGCCTCCGCGGGGGCCGCGCTGGGCAGGTCGAAGACGAACGAGGCGGACGGCGACGGGACGGGCGACGGGCTCACGCCGAGAACCCCCTCCAGGAGGTCGTCTCCGACGGCGGCGCCACGAGCCCGCCCTCCGCCAGCACGCCGAGGAACAGCCGGATCAGGCGGGCGGTGACGCCCCAGATGACGTAACCGCGCCAGATCCAGGCTTCGGTCGGATACGTGCGGCCCCCGTGGGCGAACCCGGGCTCGGCCCTGATCCCGTCGTTCAGGTCGGCGAGCGGGACCTGCAGGACCTCGGCGACCTCGGCCGGGTTCGGCCGCAGCTCCGGGGCGGTCCGCAGCAGCCCGACGAAGGGGCTGATCACGAACCCGCTGACGAACGTCGGGGTCGTGTCGAGCTCGCCGACGACCTCGACGGCCCCGGGATCGAGGCCGATCTCCTCCTGCGCCTCCCGCAGCGCGGCGGCTTCGGCCGAGGCGTCGGCCGGGTCGATCGAGCCGCCCGGGAACGAGATCTGCCCCTTGTGGCTCCGGACGGTCTCCGTCCGCACGGTGAACAGCACCGAGGGCTCGTCGCCCGCCACCACCGGCACGAGCACGGCGGCCGCGCGCGCGTCCGGGACCGTCACGCGGGCCGGACGGTGCTGCGCGAGCGCGGCGCGCAGGGATCGCTCGAACTCCGAGGGCATACCCGGCATCGTAGCCTTGCGATTTTCCAACTCGGCCGGCGCGGGAGGCATCGTGGGAGAGTTCGTGAACATGGAGGTCGCGCCCTCGGGCGTCGCGACGTTGCGGCTGGACCGGCCGAAGATGAACGCGCTGAACCAGCAGGTGGCGCGCGAGATCGGAGAGGCGGTCGACGCCGCGGCGGCCGACGAGAACGTGCGCGCGCTCGTCGTCTGGGGCGGCGAGCGGATCTTCGCGGCCGGCGCCGACATCAAGGAGATGGCGGCGCTCGACGCCGTCTCGATGTACCGGTACATCGGGCAATTCCAGGACGTCTTCACGCGCCTGGAGCAGCTCCCCGTCGTGACGATCGCCGCGGTCAACGGCTACGCGCTCGGTGGCGGCTGTGAGCTCGCGCTCTCGTGCGACCTCAGGATCTGTGCGGACGACGCGCGCCTCGGGCAGCCGGAGATCCTCCTCGGCGTCATGCCGGGAGCAGGCGGGACCCAGAGGCTGCCGCGGCTGGTGGGGGCCGGGCGCGCCAAGGAGCTCATCTACACCGGGCGGTTCGTGGAGCCGGACGAGGCCGCGGCGATCGGGCTCGTCAACGAGGTCGTGGCCGCGGGCGACGTGTACGCGCGCGCCGTCGCGAGGGCCGAGGAGTTCGCCCGGGGGCCCACCGTCGCGCTGATGGCGGCGAAGCAAGCGATCCAGGGCGGATTGCAGGCCGACGTGGCGACCGGGCTGATGCTCGAACGCCAGGGCTTCGCCGCCCTCTTCGCGAGCGAGGACCAGAAGATCGGGATGGAGTCGTTCGCCGAGCACGGCCCCGGCAAGGCCCAGTTCGTCGGCCGTTAGTCAAGCGCGACGGCTCGCTCCCATGCGGCGCGGTCCAACGCACAGATCCTCACCGTCTCGCCGTGACGGCCGGTCGCGTCCCTCTCGAACGTCATGCCCAGCGACGTCATGATCCGGCCCGACGCGACGTTCGCCGGTTGGTGCCGCCCGATGATCCGCTGCAAGCCGACGCGCGCGAACGCTTCGTCCCGCAGCGCGATCGCGCCCTCGGTCGCCAGCCTCTGCCCCCACATCGCCGGCCTCAGCCACCACCCGATCTCGACCTCGTGCGTCGTGATCTCGACGGCCTCGGGCCCCACGTGGTTCAGGCCGACGAACCCGACCCACTCGCCGGTCGCCGCGAGCGCCGCGGAGCGCCATCCGAAGCCGTGGTCCCGCCAGTGCCGGACCTGCCGCTCGAAGACGTCGTCGACGCGCTCGCGCGTCCACGCGGACCCGTCGCCTACGTACCGGACCACTTGCGGGTCCGCGGCGAGGGCTTCGAACCCGGCGCGGTCGTCCTCCGACCACGGGCGCAGGACGAGGCGCGATGTCGTCAGCTGATCCACGGCGCGACGCTACTGCGAGCCTGGTCGTAGTCCACGGCGCCGGCAGCGGGCCCTGGGTGTTCGAGGGGTGGGCGCACGATTCCATCGAGATCGTCGCCGTGGACCTCCAGCGGGGACTCGATCCCGCGACCGCGTCGATGGAGGACTACCGGCGGGCCGTGGTCGATGCATGCGCGGCCGCGCGCCGGCCGGTCGCGCTGTGCGGGTGGAGCATGGGCGGCCTCGTCGCGATGACGGCGGCGCGGGATGCGGACGTCGCGGCGCTCGTCGTGCTCGAGCCCAGCGCGCCCTCGGAGGTCCAGGGGACGCACGACGTGGCGGACGTGACCGGGACGTTCGACCCCGAGGAGACGTACGGAGCGTTCCCGTCCGGTGTTGCCGCCCGCCCCGAGTCCGCGCGCGCCCGTGCCGACCGCAAGCGCGGGATCTCCGTTCCGAGACTGCCGCGACGTTCGCTCGTCGTGTACGGCGACGAGTTCGCCGACGACCGCGGCCGCGCGGTGGCGCGGTGCTACGGGATCGAGGAGGCGCACTTCCCCGGGCTCGGCCACTGGGACCTCGTCCTCGATCCACGCGTGCGCGCCCGCGTCTTCGAGTTCGTCGCCTGACGCGGAAAGGGGCGGCGGTGACTTGCACCGCCGCCCCTTTTGAGGATCGGCTCGTCAGTCGATCGCGACCGTTCCGAACATGTTCTCGTGGATCGCGCAGACGTACGTCATCGGCTCCCCGCCGGTCTTGCGGTTCATCCGCACGGTGTACGGGTCCTTGTACTGGAGCGGCGGTGAGAGGTGCTGGAGGTCGGCGCCCCGGAGCCCCGAGTGCTCGATGTCGTTCGGACCGGACCAGGTCCCGTTGCCCGTCCCCGTCGCGAACGCCCCGAACTCGAACTCGAGCGTGGTCCCTTCGGGGCACGTCGGCTCCTGCTCCTCGGAGGGAGGAGGCGGTGCGGCGGTGTCGGCCCCGTTGGGCGAGTCGCACTCGAACGACCCGAAGAACTCGGGTGGCTCGTTGAAGATCCGCGGGAACGGCATCGACACCGTGTGGATCTGGTTCAGGTTCTGCGTGAAGTGCCACCGGATGCGCTGGCCCTTCTTGACCTTGAGCTTGCGCGGGTAGAACTGGTTCAGCGAGGCGTGCTCGTTGTCGACGCCCGCCCACGCGTCCCACACGCGGGTCCCGTCCTGCGCCACGTGGCTCGTTCGCTTGCTCTTCATCTTGGCGTGCATCGCGTCGGCCCACTCCTGGTCCGCGGCCAGCTGCGCGGCACGCGCCGTGTCGATGTCGGCCTGCGTGGTCGCGGCCTCGTTGTTGCCGACGACCTGGATCTTCATCCGCTGGCCGGGGAACACGAGGTTGGCGACCCAGATGCGGGTTCCCTGCGGCACGTCGATCGTCGTGGCGAACGTGAACGACTCCGGCGGCTCCTGCCCCTCGGGAGGAGGCGGCTGACCGAAGATCGAGCCCGAGTACACGAGGTCGTTGCCGTCGTAGTTGCACGCGGGCTCGCCCGTGTTGCCGCAGGTCTCGTCGCTCGGCATGTCGATCGCGCGGAAGTTGTCGATGATCTCGCCGGCCTCGTCGTCCTGGACGGCGGGGGAGTAAGCCCCGTTGGGGGAGTACCAGTTCTCGTCCAGCCAGTCCTGCGCGCCGACGTCGTCGGGCAGGAGTCCGGCGGAGTGCCCGTTGTGGAGCTCGAACGTGACGGTGTCGCCGCGGTGGACGCGGATCGTGTACGGCGCGAGGAACCGCAGGCTCTCGCCGGGGACCCCCTGGAGGTCGGACGCCACCTGGATCGTGAGGTTGCCGCCGTGGTTGGCGAGGGCGCTACCGCCCGGGACCGCGGCACCTGCGGCGACCAGGACGGCGGCGAGGATCGAAGACGCGCGCTTGCGCAAAGAGATCTCCCTTCGGAAGGGTCAACTGGACCGGGCGATTGTCGCACCCGGCGGCGGGTTGTCCAACAGATTTCCGGAATGTCCGATACGTGCAGATCGAACGCCGGTCTTGACCGCCCCGCGACTATGTCCCGGTGGCGGAGGACCGAACGAGGCGGCCCCTCGTCGCGCTCTTGGTGGCCCAGGGCGTGTCGGTGGCGGGGAACCAGATGGCGCTCGTCGTCATCCCGCTGTTCGTCCTCGACACGACCGGTAGCGCATCGCGGACCGGCATCACGATGTTCTTCACGTTCCTGCCGACCGTGCTCGCCGGGCTCTTCGGGGGCGCGCTCGTGGACAGGCTCGGCTTCCGGAAGACGAGCGTCGTCGCCGACCTGGCGAGTGCGGGCGCGGTCGCCGCGATCCCGCTCCTGCACGCGACGACCGGGATCGAGTTCTGGCAGCTGGTCACGCTCGTCTTCCTGGGCGCGCTGCTCGACTCACCGGGGAACACGGCTCGCTCTGCGCTCGTGCCCGAGGTCGTCGCTCGCGCCGGGTTGTCGCTCGACCGCGGGACCGCGTTGTTCAACGCCGGCGAGCGCATCGCGACGCTGGTCGGCCCGCCCGTGGCGGGCGCGCTGATACTCCTGACGGGCATCTCCGACGTCCTGTGGGTGGACGCGGGCACGTTCGTGTTCTCCGCCGTCCTCGTCCGCGTCGCGCTTCCCTCGGACAGGCCGAAACCCTCAGACGGAGCGTCGTATCTCTCCGATCTGCGCGCGGGCTTCTCGTTCGTGTGGCGGGACAAGCCGCTCGTCGCCATCGTCGTCCTCATCGCGACCATGAACTCTCTCGACTCCGCGCTGGCCTTCGTCGGGCTGCCCGTGTTCGTCGAGCGCGTGCTCGACAGCCCCGCGGCCCTCGGCCTGATCCTCGGTGTGACCGGAGCGGGGGCCGCCGGAGGCTCGCTCGCCTACGCCGCGTGGGGAGGCCGTCTCCCGAGGCGGCCGACGCTGGTCGTCTGCTTCGTCGTCGTCAGCTCGTTCTTCCTCGGCGTCGGTGCGTTCCCCCCGCTCCCGCTCCTCCTCGTGCACGGGGCGATAGCCGGCGTCGCCGCGGGCCCGCTGAACGGCATCCTCGGCGCGGCGGAGTACGAAAGGATCCCGGAGGAGATGCGCGGCAGGGCGCTCGGGATCATCCGCGCGCTGGCGTGGATGGCGATCCCGCTCGGGGGCCTCGTCGGAGGCTGGTTGATCGAGGCGATCGGCCTGCGGGCGACGTTCCTGTCGCTGGGCGGGCTGTACGTCGCGACCGCGCTGTCGTCGGCCGTCAACCCCGGCCTGCGCCAGATCTGAGCGGTCGCTGCCCTTGCCGGCGTCCTGCGCCTCACCCACCCGGCGTGTGGTTCCATGCCGTCATGGAGGGCTACGACCCGCTCACCGTCTTCGGCAGAGCGCGCGCCGCGTCGTACGACGAGACCCTGCGCGGGGACGAGGACGCGACCGTCGACCTCCTCGCCGAGCTCGCCCGCGGCGGTCCCGCCCTCGAGCTCGCGATCGGCACCGGCCGCATCGCGCTGCCCCTCGCCGCACGGGGAGTCCGTGTCGACGGGATCGAGTCGTCTCAGGCCATGGTCGACCGGCTGCGCGCCAAGGCCGGGGGGAGCGACCTCGACGTCACCGTCGGCGACATGTCCCGGGCCCGGCTCCCGGGGCGCTATCCGCTCGTCTTCCTCGTCTACAACACGTTGTTCAACCTGCTGACGCAAGACGATCAGGTGCGCTGCTTCGAGAACGCGGCGGTGCACCTCGACGACGGCGGCGCGTTCGTGGTCGAGGCCATCGTGCCTTCGCAGTTCCACCGCCTCCGCGGGAACCAGTACGTGGACGCCGAGGCGATCGAGCTCGACGAGGTCTGGCTGGACGTCGGCCGCCACGACCCGGTCGCGCAGCGGCTCGACGAGTCACACGTCCGCCTGAGCGCGGAGGGTGTCGTCGTGCAGCCGATCGTGACCCGGTACGCGTGGCCCAGCGAGATGGACCTGATGGCGCGTATCGCGGGGTTGCGGCTGCGGGAGCGCTGGGGCGGCTGGGCCCGTGAGCCGTTCACGTCGGCCAGCACGAGCCACGTGTCGGTCTACGGCCACTAGGGCGTCGCAGGGGCGGGGGTGACCGCAGCGAACCGTAAGGGCAGGATGCAGACACCACCGCGTCTCTTCGGCCGGCCGGCGCGCGCCCTCGTGGCGGCGCTGGTCGCCGCGCTCCCGGCGCTTCTCGCCGGAGGGTCCGCTTTCGGCGCGCCGGCGCCCTGGGTCCGGCCGGACCTCGTCCCGCAGCCTCCCGAGGAGGTCGTCGGACCGACCACCGGCTTCTCGATCGGCCTCGGCGTGGACGCGCCGTTCCTGGTGAACGGGTGCTACGCGGAGGAGCGGGTGCGAAAGGGAGCCGCTCGGTGCCTGCGCTTCGACACGATCGTCGGGAACGCGGGGGCCGGGGCGTTCGAGCTCGCCTACATGCTTCACAAGCGACACGTCGTGTCGGCGACCCAGCGGGTCTACCGGAGCGACGGCTCGTTCGGCGACCGCTTCGCCGTCCGCTCGGAGCTCCACCCGACGCACGCGCACTTCCACGTGCAGGACTTCTACACGTCGAGGTTGTGGACGGCCGGCCCGGGTGGCGAGCGCGTCGGCGAGGCGCCGGTGGCGCGCGGCGACAAGAACGGGTTCTGTCCGGAGGACACGAGGCCGTTGGAGGGGCCGGACGACCCGGGGGGGCGGCACTACGCCTGCTTCACGCGCGACGAGCCGGACCAGCGCGGGTTCCAGGTCGTGGGGATCTCGGCCGGGTGGCAGGACGTCTACACAGCGGCCCTGCCCGACCAGTTCGTGGAGATCACCGGTGTGCCCGACGGGCGCTACGTCCTGGAGATAGAGCTGGACCCGCACAACGTGTTCGTGGAGTCGGACGACACGAACAACAAGGTGTGCACGCTGATCGCGCTGAAGGGGACCGACGCCGAGCTACTGGAGCCGCAGGTCCCCTGCTGA
>DATADL010000153.1:0-10221 GCA_036258555.1 Actinomycetota bacterium
CCCGTACTTCGTAGGCGACGTCGTCGACGACCTCGACACCTTGATCGTCCGAACCCCGGCGGACTTCGCGCGGCACGCGATCGACGCTCGGGTGCGGCACGAGGTCGTCGAGATCGACCTGGACGCGACGAAGGTCCGCGTCCGCGACCTCGACTCGGGGACGGAGGCCTGGGAGGGATACGACCACCTGCTGGTCGCGACGGGCGCCGTCCCGGTGCGGCCCCCGCTCCCGGGGATCGACTGCGACAACGTCTTCGGCGTCCAGACCCTCGACGACGGCGTCACGATCAAGCGCGCCATCGAGGAGATCCGGCCCCGCCGCGCGGTCGTCGTGGGGGCCGGCTACATCGGGCTCGAGATGGCCGAGGCCCTCGTCGTGAACGGGATCGAGGTCTCCGTGGTCGAGGCGGCGCCACAGCCGATGACGACGCTCGACCCGGACATGGGCGAGCTCGTCGCTGACGCCATGCGGGAGATGGGCATCCGCGTCTACGTGAACGATCCGGTGCGGCGGTTCGATTCGACGGACGGCAAGGTGGCCGCCGTGGTCACCGAGAACGAGACGCTTCCGGCCGACGTCGTGGTCCTCGGCCTGGGCGCGCGGCCGAACAGCAAGCTGGCCGAGGAGGCCGGCCTGGACGTCGGCGCCCAGACCCGCGGGGTCGTCGTCGACCAGAGGATGCAGACGTCCGTGGAGAACGTGTGGGCGGCGGGTGACGTCACCGAGAAGCTCCATCGCGTGACGCACGAGAAGGTCGCGATCGCGCTGGGGACGCACGCGAACAAGGAGGGCCGCACCGCCGGGATCAACATCGGTGGCGGGTACGAGACGTTCCCGGGGGTGGTCGGCACTGCGGTGACCAAGGTGTGCGAGGTCGAGGTCGCCCGGACGGGCCTGACGGAGGCGGAGGCCGAGCGCGCCGGGTTCGAGTTCGTGACCGCGACCGTCGACTCGACGACGCGGGCCGGGTACTTCCCCGGGACGGCGCACATCAAGACGAAGTTCCTCGCCGAGCGTGCGTCCGGCCGCCTTCTCGGCGCTCAGATCGTCGGGCGCGAGGGGGCCGCCAAGCGGATCGACGTGTGCGCTACTGCGTTGTGGTGCGAGATGACCGTCGACGAGATGCTGAACGTCGACCTCTCCTACGCGCCGCCCTTCTCGCCGTTGTGGGACCCCGTCCTGGTCGCCGCGCGCAAGACGTGGCAGGCGGTGCAGGGATAGCCGCCGCCTCGGAGCTGCTCGAGCTCGCGGTCGCGGCGGCGCGCTCGGCCGGCGACGTCCTGCTCGACCGGTTCGCGCGCGAGGCCACCGGGGTCCGGACGAAGTCCGGCGCGACGGACCTCGTCAGCGACGCGGACACGGCAGCGGAGCGGGCGATCTACGAGACGATCTCCGCCGTCCGGCCGGACGACGGATGGGTCGCGGAGGAAGGCACCGCGGCCGAGTCCTCGACCGGCGTGACGTGGGTCGCCGACCCCCTGGACGCGACCGTCAACTACCTCTTTCGGATACCGATCTGGTGCGTGAGCATCGCGGCGGAGGACGCCGACGGTCCGGTCGCGGGCGTCGTGCACGACCCGAACCGGAACGAGACCTTCACGGCATCCCGCGGCGGCGGCGCGTTCCGCAACGGCGAGCCGATCCGGGTGAGCGACCGCGCCGACCTCTCGACGGCGCTGATCGCGACCGGGTTCGAGTACGACCGCGACCTGCGCGCGTACCAGGCGAAGGTCGTCGCGGACGTCCTCCCCTCGGTGCGCGACATCCGCCGCGCGGGATCGGCCGCCCTCGACCTCGCGAGCGTCGCCTGCGGCCGCGTCGACGGGTACTACGAGTCCAGCACCGAGAGGTGGGACCGGGCGGCGGGGGAGCTCCTCGTACGGGAGGCCGGTGGCGTGATCTCGGACCTGCCGAACCCGACCGGGCGCTCGCCGGGCCTCATCGCGGCGGGGCCGGGGATCCACGCGGCCCTCGACGCGCTCGTCAGGCGCTGACGGAGCGGAATTTCCGCCGTCGGGCTCCGTTAGGTTGAGTCGTATGGACATCGTGCACCCCGCCGTCGAGCGGTACCTGAAGGAGCTCGCCGCCGTGGACGACGAGCCCGTCCTGCTCGAGATGGAGAAGCTCGCAGAGGACGAGGGGTTCCCGATCATCGGCCGGCTCTGCGGGCGCTACCTCGAGATGCTGGCTCGATCGATCTCGGCCCGGCGCATCTTCGAGATGGGCTCGGGCTACGGCTATTCGGCCTATTGGTTCTCGCGGGCGACGGGCCCCGACGGCGAGATCCACCTCACCGACGGCGACCCGGACAACGAGCGCAAGGCCCTCGGGTTCCTGGGGCGCGCCGGCCTCGTCGAGCCGATCCGTTACCACGTCGGCGACGCCGTCGAGACCTTAGAGGCAACCGGCGGCGAGTTCGACATCGTCTACTGCGACATCGACAAGCACGACTACCTGAAGGCGTGGGAGGCGGGGAAGCACCGCGTTCGCGTCGGCGGCTACTACGTCTGCGACAACATGCTGTGGTCGGGCCGCGTCACCGGCGAGGTCGAAGCCGACGACGACCGTCCGCACTGGACCGAGGCGATCGTCGCCACGAACCGCGCGATCGCAGCGGATCCCGGCTTCCGCGAGACGATCAACCCCACGCGCGACGGCGTCGTGGCGGCGCTCAGGATCGCCTGACTTGCCCCGTCGCGGCCACGGGCTGACGCCCCCCGAGGCTCCCGAACGTCCGGCTCGCCCCGGCACGTTCCGCCGCATAGCGAAGACGTTCCGCCCCTACCGGGCGCAGGTGGTCCTCGTCGCGGTCCTGATCCTGCTGACGTCGGGGCTCGGCCTCGTCAACCCGCTGATGATCAAGGTCTTCTTCGACGAGGTCTTGACCATCCTCGGGGGGACCGATGCCGAGAAGACGCGCACGTTGCTGATCGTCTTCGTGATCATGGTCGCGACGCCGGTCATCTCCGGCGCGCTGGGGCTGTGGCAGACGTACACGAGCAACGTCGTCGGCCAACACGTGATGCAGGACCTGCGCAACTCGCTCTACGCGCATCTCCAGCACATGCCCCTGCGCTTCTTCACGTCGACGCGAACGGGCGAGATCCAGTCGCGGCTCTCCAACGACGTCGGCGGCGTCCAAGGGGTCCTCACCGACACCGCGTCGAGCATCCTCTCGAACGTCTCGACCGTGCTGTCGACTGTCGTCGCGATGGCGCTGTTGTCGTGGGAGCTGACGGTCCTGTCGCTCGCGATCCTGCCTTTCTTCATGATCCTGTCGAAGAAGGTCGGCACCGTGCGCCGCGAGGTGTCGGGGCAGACGCAGGAGTCGCTCGCGGACCTCACGGCCCACATGCAGGAGACGCTGTCCGTGTCGGGGATCCTGCTCTCCAAGGCGTTCGGGCGGCAGGCGTACGAGATAGCGCGCTTCCGCAAGCAGAACCAGCGCCTCTCTCGTCTCGAGATCAAGCGCACGATGGTCGGGCGCGGCTTCTTCGCGCTGATCCAGATCTTCTTCTCGGTCTCGCCCGCCTTCGTCTACCTGGTAGCCGGGATCATGTTCCTCAACGACTCGGTGGGCCCGGAGATCGTCGGGACGGTCGTCGCGTTCACCACGCTGCAGGCGCGCCTGTTCTTCCCGGTGGGTCAGCTGCTGAACGTCACCGTCGAGGTCCAGTCGTCGCTCGCGCTCTTCGACCGCATCTTCGAGTACCTCGATCTCGAGCGCGACATCGTCGACCGCCCGGGGGCCCTGACGCTCGCTCCGAAGGACGTGCGGGGCGAGGTGGCTTATGACGACGTCTGGTTCAAGTACGAGTCGGTCGAGGACGGGGACTGGACGATCTCCGGCGTCGACTTCACGATGCGGCCGGGCGAGCTGGTCGCGCTCGTCGGCCCCTCCGGCGCCGGCAAGACGACGCTGACGTATCTTCTGCCGCGCCTCTACGACGTGCAGCGGGGCGCGGTTCGGATCGACGGCCGCGACGTGCGCGACGTCAAGCTCGAGTCCCTCGGCGAGATCATCGGGATGGTCACGCAGGAGACGTACCTGTTCAACGCGAGCGTCCGGGACAACCTGCGCTACGGGAACCCCGACGCGACCGACGGAGAGATCGAGGCCGCGGCGCGGGCCGCCCACATCTGGGAGCGCCTCGCCGAGCTGCCCGAGGGGTTCGACACCGTCGTCGGCGAGCGCGGCTACAAGATGTCCGGCGGCGAGAAGCAGCGCCTCGCGATCGCACGGGTGATCCTCAAGGATCCGCGCGTCCTCGTGCTCGACGAGGCGACCAGCGCGCTCGACACGCACTCCGAGCGTCTCGTGCAGGAGGCCCTGGCGCCTCTGATGCGAGGCCGCACGACGCTCGCGATCGCGCACCGGCTGTCGACGATCCTCGCGGCCGACACGATCCTGTACCTCGACCGCGGACGGATCGTAGAGCGCGGGTCGCACGCCGAGCTGCTCGCGAAGGGCGGCGCGTACGCCGCGCTGTACCACGAGCAGTTCTCCGATGGACGGGTCGAGACGAGGTGCGAGGATGGCCTCGTCCTGGCGAGCGGCGAGGTCGTTCGAGAGCAAGAACAGGAGGCCGTGTGAACGTATCGGGGAAGGTGGCGCTCGTGACCGGCGGGGCGTCCGGGCTCGGCGGCGCGACCGTAAAGGCGCTGCACGACGCCGGCGCGTCCGTCGTGATCCTCGACCTCCCGTCCTCCGAGGGCGAGGTGCGCGCCAAGGAGCTCGGCGAGCGCGCCCGCTTCGCGCCGGCCGACGTGACGAACGAGGGAGAGGTCGGCGCCGCCGTAGAGCTCGCGGCGAACGACTTCGGCGCGCTCCACGTGTTGGTGAACTGCGCGGGGGTCGGCTGGCCCGGGCGCGTGCTCACGCGCGAGGGCAAGGCCACCGACATCGAGCGGTTCGAGGCCGTGATCCGGATCAACCTGATCGGGACGTTCAACGTGATCCGGCTGGCGGCCCAGCAGATGGCGTCGCAGGACCCCGAGGGCGAGGAGCGCGGGGTCGTCGTGAACACGGCGAGCATCGCTGCCTTCGACGGCCAGATCGGTCAGGCGGCCTACGCGGCCTCGAAGGGCGGGGTCGCCGGGCTCACGCTCCCGGTGGCGCGCGACCTGGCGTCGAAGCTGATCCGCTGCGCCACGATCGCGCCCGGGATCTTCGACACGCCGATGCTGGCGGGGCTGCCCGAGGAGGCGAGGGCGAAGCTGGCGGAGAACGTCCCGCACCCGCACCGGCTGGGGAACCCGGCCGAGTACGCCGCGCTCGTGCTCCACGTGGTCGAGAACCCGATGATCAACGGAGAGGTGATCCGCCTGGACGCGGCCCTCCGGATGCCCCCGCGCTAGCGGGTCTCGGCGCTCACCGGCTCGAGCGCCGCATGGTGCGGCTCCCCGTCGTCGGGCTCCGACGAGTCCGACGGTGTCGTGGCGGCGGCTTCGGCCAGCTCACGGTCTAGCTCGCGCCACTCCTTCTCGGCCCACCGCAGCTTCTCGACCGCGGATGCCAGATCCAGGAAATGGACCGGGACGATCGAGGCACGGGGGCGGAGGTAGGCGTCGCCGATGAGCGCGTCGAGCTCACGTCTTGCCGCCGTCAGCTTCTCGTGGATCTCCCGGAGCCGTTCGACCTGCTCGGCGGTGTACCCCTGCGGGTGTACTCCCAGAACCAGGCTCCTTCCTGAACGAGGACGACCCTAGGGCGCCGGCCGTGCAGCCCAGCCAGAGTAACCGCGCCCGTTTCCGGGCACAAGCGCACGAAGCCCCGACCCGGACCCCCTCAGCGCGTATCCTGCGCCCCGATGCTAGCCGAGGAGACGATCCGCAGGGTCCTGGCCGAAGCGGTCCGGGGCGGCGGCCTCGCCGAGCTGTTCGTCGAGGACAGGACGTCCACGGCGTTGCGCCTGGAGGACCGCCGGGTGGAGGACGTGGCGTCGGGACGGGACGCAGGGGCCGGGGTCCGCGTGGTCTCCGGCGAACGGTCCTCCTACGCCTACACGAACCTCCTGACCGACGACGGCCTCCTCGAGGCCGCCCGGGCGGCCCGCGCCGGGCTGGCCGGCGAGGCGGGCGCGGTCGCCGACCTCACCCGGGCGGTCCCGCCGGTCGAGCATCCCGTGCGGACGCCGCCGCAAGAGGTCGCCGCGGCGGACAAGGTCGAGGCCCTGCGCGCCGCGGACGACGCCGCGCGCGCCTCGGGCGGGGAGGTGCGCCAGGTCGTCGCCTCCTATGCCGACGTGCGCCAGAAGGTACTGATCGCGGCGTCGGACGGGGTCCTCGTCGAGGACGACCGGACGAGGGTCCGCTTCGTGTGCCAGGTCGTCGCGTCGCGCGACGGTCAGATCTCGACCGGCTTCCGCGCTCCCGGACATTCCGGCGGCTTCGAGCTCCTCGAGACGTTCCCGCCGGCCGAGGTCGCCGCGGTGGCGGCCGAGAAGGCGATCACGATGCTGGACGCCCGGCCCTCGCCCGCCGGCGAGCTGCCGGTGGTGCTCGCCCCGGGGGCCGGGGGCGTGCTCATCCACGAGGCGTGCGGTCACGGCCTCGAGGCCGACACGCTCGTGAAGAACGCGAGCGTCTACGCGAACCGCGCGGGCGAGCGCTTCGGCTCCGACAGCGTGACGATCGTCGACGACGGTGGCGACGTGGGCGCGTGGGGCTCGATCGGCGTCGACGACGAGGGCACCCCGGCGCAGCGGACGGTCCTGTTCGACCGGGGCGTCCTGACCGGGCACCTCAGCGACCGCCTCTCCGCCGGCAAGATCGGGCATCCGCCGACCGGCAACGGCCGCCGCCAGTCGTATGCACATCTCCCGATCGTGAGGATGACGAACACGTACCTGCTCCCCGGGCCGGACGACCCCGAGGAGATCGTCCGGTCGGTCGAGCGCGGGGTCTACGCCGCGAGCTTCGCCGGCGGCGAGGTCAACCCCGCGACGGGCAACTTCGTCTTCGGGATGTCCGAGGCCTACATGATCGAGAACGGCGAGCTGACGTACCCGATCAAGGGCGCGCAGCTGATCGGCAACGGGCCGAAGGTCCTGAACGTCATCGAGGCCGTCGCCGCGGACTTCGACCGGTGGGAGGGCGTGTGCGGCAAGGACGGGCAGAGCGCGCCGGTCACGAACGGGATGCCGACGGTGCTCCTCGGCACGATGACCGTCGGCGGCACGGAGGCCTGAGAATGCCCGAGCTGGTGGACCTGGCGCGGGCGCTCGCCGACCGCGCCGGCCCGGGGGAGCAGGTCGAGGCGTACGTGACGCATCAGCGCGAGCTCTACGTCAAGGCCTACGAGGGCGAGGTCGAGGCGATCTCCTCGGCCGAGCCGCGCGGCGCGGGCGTCAGGCTGATCTCCGGGGGCCGCGTCGGCTTCGCGTTCACGACCGACCTCGGTGAGGAGGGCCTCGCAGCGGTGGTCGCGCGGGCGCGCGAGAACGCCGCCAGCGCGACGCCGGACGACGCCGCGGGGATGGCCGACGCGTGGGAAGCCCGGCCCGAGGACGTCCCCGGCTTGGTAGACCCGGAGCACGGAGCCGTCACGGCCGACGAGAAGGCCGCGTTCACGATCGAGCTCGAGCGCGCGACCCGTGCGGTCGACCCGCGGATCAGGACCGAGGAGGCGATCTACTCGGACTCCGACGGCGAGGTTGCGATCGCGACCTCGACCGGCATCGCCGGCTCCTACCGGAGCACCGACGCGTGGTGCTATTCGGTCGCCATCGCCGAGGACGGCGACGACACGCAGGTCGCGTTCGAGTTCGACCTGGCCAAGGGCCTCGCCGGCCTCGATTCCGACGCCATCGCAAGAAGGGCCGCGGAGCGCGCGCTCTCCGTCCTCGGCGCGAGCAAGATCCCGTCGACGAAGATGCCGGTCGTGTTCGACCCGTACACGTCGGGTCAGTTCCTCGGCGTGCTGGCGGCCGCCCTCACGGGCGAGGCGGTCCAGAAGGGACGCTCGCTGTTCGCCGGAAGGATCGGGGAGCAGGTCGCGGCCCCCTCGCTCTCCCTGATGGACGACGGGCGCGTCGCCGGCGCTCCCGGGTCGGCTCCGTGGGACGCAGAAGGCGTCCCGACGCGCCGGACGGCTGTGATCGAGGGCGGGACGCTGAAGTCGTTCCTCTACGACGTGACGTCCGCGCGGCGCGAGGGCCGCGCCTCGACCGGGAACGCGTCGCGCGCCGGCTTCAAGTCGGGCCCGCACGCGGCCCCCACCAACCTGGCGTTCGGGTCCACCGGCCAGTCGCGCGAAGAGATCCTCCGCAGCGCGGGTCGTGCGCTCTACGTGCAGGACTTCCACGGCGTCCATTCCGGCGCGAACTCGATCTCCGGGGACTTCTCGGTCGGGGCGACGGGCCGTCTGATCGAGGACGGCGAGCTGACCCAGCCCGTGCGCGAGGTGACGATCGCCGCGCCGATGCTCGACATCCTGGCGCGCGTCGAGGCGGTCGGGACCGACCTCAGGTGGCTCCCGTTCGGGGGCTCCTACGGCGGCGCGACGACGCTCGTGTCCGAGATGACGGTCGCGGGGTCCTAGACCAGGAAGTAGAAGACGGCGCCGGCGACGACGCAGTACGCCGCGAACGGGTACAGCGAGCGGGTCTTCAGGTACTTGATCAGGATCGCGATCGCGGCGTAGGACGTGACGAGCGACGCCACGAAGCCCGCGGTGGCGGCTCCCGCGCCGAGGGACGCCCCCCGGAGGTCTGGCACCTCGACCAGCGCGGCCCCGAACAGCGCCGGGATCGCGAGCAGGAACGCGAAGCGCGCGGCGTCCTCTCTGCGGGTCGCGACCGCGAGCCCGGCGGCGATCGTCGACCCCGACCGAGAGATGCCCGGGAGGATCGAGACCGCCTGCGCGACGCCGACCAGCGTCGCGTCACCGGTCCGGAGGTCGTCGACCGTCCGGAGCCGCCCGCCCGTCTGAGCGCGCCGGCGCTCGTGGAACGCGAGCGCCTGCTCCGCGGCGACGAGGATCCCCGCCGTGATCACGAGCTGGACCGCAGAGGCCCGGGCGTCCTCGAAGGAGTCCTCGAAGTAGTCGCCGAGCAGGGCTCCCGCGAGGACGGCGGGAACGGTGCCGATCGCGAGCAGCCCGACGAGACGGCGCGAGCCGGAGTCCCCGGCGAAGAAGCCGCGGGCGAGGTCGACGAGGTCCCCCGAGAAGTAGGCGAGCAGCGCGACGAGCGACGCGACGTGCAGCATCACGTCGAAGGCCAGCCCGGGAGAGCCCCAGTCGAGGGCCGCCGGAACGAGTACGAGATGCCCCGACGACGAGATCGGGACGAACTCTGTCAGGCCCTGGACGGCTCCCAGGACGAGGGCGTGGAGGACCGGCACGGGCCGGGACTATAGCCGCGCCCCCGCGGTGTCCGGCTTGTCCCGTTACGCGCCCGGAGGAATCGGCGTAACCAGAGAGAACCCTCACCGCAGGCGCCGTAACGCGGCGACGATCCCACGGAGGTACGACGATGAAGACCAAGGCACTTGCGATCGGGGGCCTGGCCACGGCGCTGTCGTTGCTCGCCGGTGTGGCGCAGGCCGACTTCGCGCCGAAGTTCGAGCTGGCGCTGTCGGACACCAAGGTCGGCGCGAACCCCAGCTTCGACATCCACCTCGAGTTCGCCGAGAACGACGAGGAGATCGCGAACTTCAAGATGACGATCCCCAAGGGCTTCGCCATCGCGAGCGACGAGGACATCCCGGACGAGTCGACGGTCCCGAACCAGCCCGCGCGTAGCGGCGCCGACATCGGCGGCGGCACCGTCGTCATCGCGGCCGGCCCGGCGTGCCGTCCCGGCCCCGAGGGTCAGATCCCGCTCAAGCAGAACGTGACCGTGAACGCGGAGATCTACGAGCGGACGCGGACCGAGGAGGAGGCCGACGCCGGCGTGCACGCCGTGTGGCTGCTCGACCTCGAGCCCCTCAACCGGGTGCGCCTGCTCATAACCGGCAGCCCCACGACGGGCTGGGTCGTCGAGGGCGCTCCGACCGCCAGCGACAACACCTGCAACCCGCTCGTCGTCGACCTGACGATCGAGGGCCAGACGGCCGACGGCACCCCGGTTATCACCAACCCGGTGAAGCCGGGCAAGGCGAAGTTCAAGGCCGAGATCTTCAGCCAGGACTCGCCGGCGATCGCGGTCTTCAACCCGGTCTTCAAGATCACGAAGTAAGAACGTCTCGAAGGAAAGAGAGGCCCCCGGGTCGCCCGG
>DATADL010000154.1:0-9765 GCA_036258555.1 Actinomycetota bacterium
TAGGGAGAGCCCAGCCTTGGCCAGGGCCTTGCGCGTGGCCGGGATGGGGCCGGTCAGCATCGTGATGGGATCGGTCCCCGCGAGCGCGAACGAGACGAAGCGTGCGCGCGGCCGCAGCCCCAGCTCTTGCGCCTTCTCGGGAGTGGTGATCAGCAGCGCCGCGGCGCCGTCGGTGATCTGCGACGAGTTGGCGGCGGTCGTGACGCCGTCGGGCTTGAAGGACGGAGGAAGCGCCGCGATCTTCTCCATGTTCGGCGTGCGGATCCCCTCGTCGCGGTCGAACAGCACCTGACCGTCCTCGGTCGAGACCTTGACCGGCAGGATCTCGTTCTTGAACGCCCCGGCTTCGGTCGCCTCGCCGGCGCGCACGTGCGAGCGGGCGCCGAACGCGTCGAGGTCCTCCCTGTGCAGGCCCCACCGCTCCGCGATCAGCTCGGACGAGATGCCCTGCGGCACGAGCCCGCCCTCGTAGCGGGCCGTCATCTTGTCGGAGAACGGCCAGCCGCCGGTCTGCGCGCTGCTGCCCATGGGCACGCGCGTCATGCTCTCGACGCCGCACGCGATCGCGACGTCGTAGGCGCCGCTGATCACGCCCTGCGCGGCGAAGTGCGCCGCCTGCTGCGACGATCCGCACTGGCGGTCGATGGTCGTGGCCGGGACCTCTTCGGGGAGCCCTGCCGCGAGCCACCCGTTGCGCCCGACGTTCAGCGACTGTTCACCTACCTGGGAGACGCAGCCGCAGATGACGTCGTCGACGGCGGCCGCGTCGATGCCTGAGCGGTCGACGGTCTCGCGCAGCACCTCGGCGAGCAGGTCGACGGGGTGCCAGTCCTTGAGGGCGCCGTTCTTCTTCCCCAGCGGGGTCCGGACGGCTTCGACGATGACGGCTTCGCGGGTCACGGGGGCCTCCTGATGGCGCTTCTTGACCGAGAGGTCAAGTATCGCGCCCTAGAGGCGTCTCCGCAGCACCGGGTCCGGCCGAGATCGCCTCGTGCGCAACTCTCCCATCAATGCCCGCGCGAACTCACAATAGACCGATTCCTCACGGCGGTAGTCCTGCTGTCCGCGGAGTTTCGGAAGCCGGTGAAGGAGCGCGGCCTCGGCGAACTTGACGAGCTCATTCCTGACCTGGGTGTCGGGCAGCCATAAGCTAGAAGCCGGTTTCCGAATGTCGAAAGCAGGAAGACAATGAGAGGACACTTCAAGCTGTTCAGACGCCGGAGGCGCAATATCGAGCCTGTCCGCATTGGAGACGCTCTTCGGGAGTACCCCGGCATGTGGGTCGCGCTCAAGAACGGCGAGATCGTCGAGGCGAAAGAGACCCCCGACGCGCTCGTCATGGCGCTCAAGTATCGGGACATCCGCGACGCGACGATCATCCGCTCTCCCGCAGAAGGGGAAGCCGAGCTCGTCGGCCTTGGCTAAGGATCCAAACCGCGACGCGCGGGACGCCTGGCTCTTCCCATATGTGGAGGACCCAGCAGGTCGGAAGGGTCGAGAGACTCTGCGGCCTGTTGTGGCGGTTCGCCTCAAGGCTGACTCAGTCGCCCCAACGAAGGTGGCCGCACTCGTCGATTCGGGTTCAGAACACACCCTCGCAGCCCCTCTCTTGGCGAGAGCCATCGGCATCGAACCGGACGAGACGCGCGAGTTCACGATCGGCATCGGCGGAGGTCCACGTTTGGTGCGACCGGCACGAGTGACGATCGAGTTGTTTCCGGAGCTCGACTCCGACGACCCCCCACTGACGGCTTGGGACACAGAGGTCGGGTTCTTTACGAGATGGGACCCCCCATGGGCGGTGTTACTCGGGCAAGTCGGGTTCTTCGACAGGTTCACCGTGACCATGAGTCGCCTCGCCCAGGCCCTGAGCATCGAGGACAAAGACAAGTTCGACGAGAGATTCGGCCGCATCTATCGCGCTCGTAACGGCAAGATGCCTCGTTTCCAGCCCTAGAGGCGTCTCCGCAGCACCACGTTCGTCCCCCGGTCCGACGTCTCGAACTTCACCTCGTCCATCAGCTCGCGCATCAGGAAAAGCCCCCGGCCCCCCGAGGCGAAGGGGTCCGGAAGCTCCGTCCTCTCCACACGCGAGACGTCGAAGCCCGGGCCGTCGTCGGCGATCGTCACGGACACCACGCCCTCGTCGGCCGAGCAGCGGATGCGGACCTCGCTGCGGCCCTCGGCCCGGCGGCCGTGCCGGGTCGCGTTCGCCGCCGCCTCGCCCACCGCGAGCAGGATCTCCGAGGACGCCTCCACCGGGGCTCGCAGGTCGACGAGGAACGCCGACACGAACGAGCGGATCTCGCCGATCCGCGAGGGCTCGTTCGGGAGCACGAGCTCGCGCACGAGCTCGTCTACGGCGGTGTCCGGGACGACCTGACACACGAGCAACGCGAGGTCGTCGCGCAGCTCGCCCTCCTGCGTCCACGCCTCCACCGCGCGCCTGATCGCCTGCACGAGCTCGCCCGGCGTCCCCATGCCCCAGTCCTTGATCAGGTCCATGAAGCGGCCCTGGCCGAACGGTTGGCCGAAGCGCGGCGCCTCGGTGACGCCGTCGGTGTACAGCACGAGCATGTCGCCGGGCTCGAGCTCGACGTGGCCGGACTTGTAGCGCGCGTCCTCCTCGACCCCGAGAACGAGCCCGCCTTCGCCGAGCCATTCGACGTCCCCGGTCCTGTGGCGGTAGACGATCGGCGGGACGTGCCCCGCGTTGGCGTAGTCGAGCACCGCTCGCTCCGGGTCGAGCGCCCCGTACATCAGCCGGATGAACCGCTCCGCGGGCAGGTGCGCGCTCGTCCGCGCGTTGACGCGCTGCAGCAGCTCGCCGGGATCCGCGCTCTCCGGCGCGTACGAGCGCAGGGTGTAGCGAGCGAGCGCGGCGTCGTTCGCCGCGGCGGGCCCGACCCCGCACACGTCGCCCATCACGACCGCGACGCGGCCGTCGGGCAGCGACATGAAGTCGTAGAAGTCACCGCACACCGCACGGCGTCCTGCCGCAGCAACGTAGTGGGCGACCATGCTGAGGCGCGGCAGCTTCGGCACGGCCTTGGGCAGCAGACCCCGCTGGTAGCTCTCGGCCGTCTTGCGAGCCTGCTCGTAGAGCTCCTCGACCTCCGCGGCGCGGCGGACGTTCTCGGTGATGTCCGTGTAGACGTCGATCCGCCCGACGAGCGCTCCGGCGTCGTCGAAGGCGGGCCCGGAGTACAGCTTGAGCTGGCGCCGCGCGGGCAGGATCTGCTGGACTTCCTCGCGGAGCTCGAGGTCGGGCTCGTCGCGGAGCTGCTGGAAGAGCTCCATGAAGTCCTCGGGCTCTTCGGTCTTGCGCGCGATCGTCCGCAGGAGCTGGACGACGGGCTCGCCGAGCGGCTCGTCCGCGTCGACCTGGAACAGCTCCGCGGCACGCTTGTTGACGACGCGCACGATCCCCTGCCGGTCCGAGAACACGATCCCCTCGTCGATGGAGTTCAGCACGGCGAGGAGCCGGTACCGCACCGCGGTCGCGAGCCGGTGCTCCTGCTGCTCGCCGCGGTAGTGACGCTGCAGCTCGCGCGCGAGCAGCCCGGCGACGACACCGGAGAGGAGGAAGACCCCGCAGTTGAAGGCGAGCGCGAGGGGCCGCGGAGCGGGGCCCGCGGCGTTCGAGACGGACCAGTAGCCCACGGTGGCGAGCACTCCGGTGAGCACGGCCTCGGGCACGAACCCGAGCAGAGCCGTCACGACGATCACGGGCACGAAGATCAGCTGGGACGACGCAACCTCGCCTCGCAGCAGCGCGTAGAACGCGCACGCGAACGCGACGGTGACGACGGTGCCGATCCACGCCGTGGGACGGTGCCGTCCCCAGCGCGGGAGGGCCTCGTGGAAGAAGAAGTACACCCACGCGCCCAGCGCCGCGAGGAGCCCGAGGCCGAGCCTGAAGTCGGCGGTGTCGAGACCGGCGGCCACCAGGGCCACCCCGAGGAGGGCGACGGTGCCCCACGCGGCGAGCTGGGCGACGCGCACCGCCCACTGCCAACTTCCCTTCCGTACGTCGCGCGAATCGGTGGAGATCAAGCTGCCTCGACTCGGGTGGGGGGCTCGGTTCCTACCCTAATCAACGCCGGTCAGCCGCCAGCGGTGATCCGCCCGGACCACGCGGCCCCCGCGCGCCAGCATCTCCAGGTGTGCGAGCGCGGACATCGCCGCGACGGGATGGAGCTCGACCGGGGTGTCCTCGTAGGCCCGCGCGACGACCTCCTCGATCGTCCGCGGCCCGCCGGCCAGCGCCGCCAGCACCCTCTGCTCGCGGTCGCGGCGGTGGGCGAGATAGCCGTCGATGACGTCGCGGCCCCCGTCGAGCGCGCGGAAGTGGCCCGGGAAGATCCTCTCGACGTGCAGCTCGCGCAGCCGGCCGAGCGAGTCGAGGTAGTCGCCCATGTCGCCGTCGGGTGGGGCGATCACCGCGGTCCCCTCCCCGAGGATCGTGTCGCCGGAGAACAGCGTCGCGGTGGCCTCGACGTAGAGGCAGACGTGGTCGGAAGCGTGGCCGGGGGTGAAGACCGTCCGGAGGACCGCCCCGGGAACAGTCACCACCTCGCCGTCCGTCAGCGGCTCGGGCGCCACGCCGTCCACCGCAGAGCTCCCCCACGCGCGCACCGGGACGTCCCGGTCGAGCGCGCTCCGGAGAGCGGCGACGCCGCCGGTGTGGTCGGAGTGGCGGTGCGTGACGACGATCGCCGCGACGTCTCCCGCGGCGCGCGCGACCTCGCGCAGGTATCCGGGGTCGGGGACCGCGGGGTCCACGACGACGGTCGGCCCCGCACCGACGACGTACGTGTTGGTGCCCGGCCCCGTCATCAGCCCCGGGTTCGGGGCGAGCACGACGTGGACGAGTGGAGAGACGCGCGTCGACAGGATCCCCGGCGTCCCCACCGGCTTCTCCGCGACGGCGTCGAGAGCGGCGGCGACCGTCGGGAGCCCGTCCAGCCGCTGGAGCATCTCGATAGTCGGCGGGGCCATGAGCGCGGCCCCCGCAGCCAGCTCGTCGAGGGCCGCGCGCGGCGTCGCCCACCTGACCGCGGCGACCTCGTCCGGGTCGGGGTCGGGGATCCACTCCGCCGGCGCCTCGGTCAGGAAGAAGTGGGCGTCGAAACGTACCGGCGATCCCGAAGGAGTCACCCAACGTCCGCCGACGACGAGACGGTCGGCGCGCAGCCGTGCGCCGGCGGCGAGACACGCTTCGAGGAAGCTCATGCCGTCGTGCGACGAAGCGCGCGGGACGGAAGGCCCGTCGGCGAGCAGGAGCCCGACCTCCTCGAACGCCTCGCGCAGCGCGCACACACACGGCGTCAGCAGCGCGGGATCGTCCGGAGGGACCGAAGCCTCACGCCAGCGCGCGTCGCGGTCGCCCGGCGCCACGGCGCCGCCGGGAAAGACCGTCGCGCCGCCCATGAACCGCAGGTGCTTCGGACGCACGGTGAGGAGCACCTCGAGACCGCCGGGCGCGTCGCGCAGGACGACGAGCGTGGCGGCGGGCCGGGGCGAAGTCGTGTCGGCCATGCCGCCACGGTATGTTCGACCGCCGGTAAGCCCTTACACAAGGAGGCTGTAGTGGGAGTCAAGTTCCTCTCCGAGGAGTGGGCCCAGGCGATGACCGAGGCGCTGAACTCCTCGGACGACTTCAAGAGCGCCGCGGCCACCCAGCAGGCAAAGCTCCAGCAGGTCGTCACCGACGCTCCCGACGGGGGCGAGGTCAAGTACTACTTCACGCTCGAGAACGGCAACGCCCAGGTCGCGCTCGGCGAGGTCGCCGACGCCGAGGCCACGATCACGCAGAGCTACGAGACCGCAGCCGCCATCGCGAAGCAGGAGCTCAACGCGCAGAACGCGTTCATGCAGGGGAAGCTCAAGGTGTCGGGGAACATGATGAAGCTGATGCAGCTCCAGGGCGTCGTCAACGCGATGCCGAAGGCGGTCACCGACGTACAGGTCGACTACTAGAGCCGGTCGCGGGAACGGTGGAGGGCTCCCTTCGGGGGGCCCTCTCGCTTCTCAGTCGTGGACGACCGTGAGGCGGACCTTCGTGCGGCCGTCGTCGAAGAAGCGCAGCCTCCGGGCGGCCCGGCGCGAGACGTCGACGATCGTGCCCTTGTCGCCGTAGGGGCCGCGGTCCTTCACCGTCAGCACGACTCTCCTGCCGTTGGCCCGGTTCTTCACCCGGATCCTCGTGCCGCACGGGAGCTTGCGGTGGGCAGCGACCATCTTGCGCGGGCGGTACTTCCCGCCGCACGCCATCGTCTCGCCCGCGAAGGCGTCGGAGTAGTAGATCGCCTCGCCCTTCCACACCCTGTCGTGGGCGGTCGCGGGCGCGCCGAGGGCCGCGGCCGTCACCGCCGCGACGAACGACGCTCGAAGCTTCCTCGCCACCGCACCTCCCACGAAAAAGAGCCCCGGCGGGCTCTTGCCGGGACCCTAGCAGGACCGATCCGGGGGCCGGAGAACCATCCCCCCATGAGAAAGACGCTCCTCTCGCTCGCGCTCTGCGCCGCCGTGGCCCTCGGGGTCGTCCCGGCGCACGCCAAGGGCGGCCTCAAGACGATGGGCACCGACCCCGCCGGCGACGGCCTGCCGGGGCTCGACGTGACGTCGCTCCAGGTCGGCCGCAAGGGAGCGAACCTCGAGGTGAGGATCGGGCTCGTGATGCTCCCGCAGGCCGCGGGCTACCCCGACCTGCCGGGGATCGAGTGGGTGTTCGTCGTCCAGCCCCCGATGCCGCCGTGCCCGCCGGGCAAGTACTGCATCCAGGCGATGCCGAACCCGCGCACCTTCGTAGCCGAGGCCGTCAAGACCGCCGGCGGCTCGGCCTTCTACCTCTTCGAGATCCACGACGACGGGAGCTTCGAGCAGATCGGCCAGCCCGAGGGGACGTACAACGCCGCCGACGGCTTCACGAGCATCTTCGTGCCGCTGAGCGAGATCGGCGCCCGCAAGGGGGCCACGATCAGGGGGGTCGACGGCCTCGAGCACGGCGACGTCGACGCCCACGTCCACGCCGGGCCCCAGACGCACTACCCCGACGGCATGGAGACGAACAAGAGCTACGTCGTCCCGTAGCGCCGTCTCGGGCCGGCCGGGAGGGACCCTTCCGGCGGGCGTCGAACCTCACGTCATGCGTTCGCTCCGGCTCGGCCTCGTCTCGGCACTGTGCGCGGCCCTCGTCGCGCCGGTCGCTCCGGCCGCGGCGCAGCCGCCTCCGCGCAACTACCCGCAGTTCACCTACGAGCGCGTGCGCGTCCCCATGCGGGACGGCGTCGAGCTCTCGGCCGACATCTACCGCCCCGTCACGCCGAAGGGCGTGAAGGTTCCGGTCATCCTCCAGCTCACGCCGTACCACGTGCTCTACAAGGCTCTGGACAACAACGAGACGAACCTGCCGAGCGGTGACGCCGAGCTCTTCGTTCCGAAGGGCTACGCCTACGTCGTCGCGGACGTGCGGGGGACGTACAACTCCGGCGGGTGCTGGGATTACGGCGGCATCAAGGAGCGCGAGGACGGCTACGACCTGGTCGAGTGGCTCGGCACGCGCGAGTGGTCGAACGGCCGGGTCGCGATGACCGGCGCCTCGTACGACGGGACGACCGCGAACGCGGCCGCCGTGGAGCAGCCGCCGCACCTCGCGACGATCGTGCCGGTCTCGGCGATCAGCCGATGGTGGGGCTACGCGTACCAGCAGGGGGCGCGGTCGACGTACTCCGGCGAGTCGGCCGACATCGACCCGCCGTCCGACACCCCGACCGACTTCATGCTCGCCTACGGCTTCGTGCCGCCCCCCGATCCCGGGGCGCTCGGCCACGCCCAGCAGATCGCGATGCGCTGGAACCTCTGCGACCGCGTCGAGAAGGCCATGAAGGGCTACGACACCGAGCCGGACTACGACGAGTTCTGGGTGGAGCGCGACTACCTACGGCTCGCCCACAAGGTCGAGGTCCCGGTGCTCGTCGCGCACGGGCTCCTCGACTTCAACGTGAAGACGTGGGAAGGCACGGCGTGGTTCGACGCGCTCGAGACCGAGAAGGCGATGGTGCTGGGGCAGTGGCCGCACGCCTCGCCGCGCGGGCGTTACCCCGACTGGGATGCGTTCCTGCTGAAGTGGTTCGAGCGCTGGCTCTACGGGGTTCGCAACGGGGTCGAGCGCGAGCCGGCCGTGCGGGTCCAGACGAACGACGGGACCTGGCACCTGCAGGACGAATGGGGGCCGGAGCGGACCGCGAAGCTGAAGCTCTCGGGGGGCGAGGTCTCCTACTTCGACGACGGGGCCCTGACCGAGTCCGAGATGACCCGGGGGCTGTCGGCGGACCGGTACGTGAGGGTCGAGGTGCCGAAGTCGTCCGGAGTGCGGATCGAGGGCCGGCCGGTGCTCCACCTGGAGGCGTCGAGCGACCAGGCGAGCACGCACTTCGTAGCGGTCCTGTGCGACGTCGGGCCGTCGGGCGGGTGCCGGGTGATCTCGCGGGCGTTCATGAACGCGCGGTACCGGCAGACGCTGGAGAGGGGCGAGGACCTCGAGCCGGGGAAGCGATACGGCTTCGACCTCGAGTTCATCGACAAGGACTACGTGGTGGCCGACGACCACCACCTCGAGCTGCTGATCGCGTCGTCGAGCGACACGTGGGTGGCCCCGGACGAGCGCCGTGCGAACAACACGGTGTACCTGGACGGTAGCTACCTGAAGCTGCCGCTGAGCCGCTAGGCCCCGCTTTCTCCGGTCGCATCCTCCCTTTTTCCGGGAGTTTCCGACCAAAGAATGCGTCGTGGCAACGTGGGTGACCCGCGCCACCGCGACCGTGAGTGTCTCCTGGTCGGATTGATCGATGGCCGGATCTCGGCTCGACAAGACGCGGGCGCTCCGCGAGACGGCCCGGAGGCAGTACGGCGTAGCCACGACGCAGCAGGCGGTAGAAGCCGGTTTCTCGCACGCCGCGATCGGCCGCGCCGTCGCCACCGGCGAGTGGGGGCGGATCCACCACGGGATCTACGTCGTCGATCCCTCCGCGAGCTCGTTGCACGCCGCGATGTTCGGGCATGCGTTGCGCGCTCGGGGTTCGGCGTGGGTCTCGCACGACTCGGCCGCGTGGTTGTGGGAGCTGGACACGACCGTGCCGGTGCGGCCTCACATCTCCACCACGGCGAACCTGAGGGGCGGCCGGGCGTACATCCACCGGCTCCAGGACATGCCCCCGGACCACGTGACGTACAGGGGCCCAATGCCGGTCACGACGCCAGCTCGAACACTCGTCGACCTCGCCGCAACTGCTCCGGCGCGCGTCGAGGGCCTGGCGATCGAAGCCGTCCGGGCTCGGCTCGTAACGAAGACTGCCCTGGGGAAATGTGTAGAGGCCGTCGCCGGTCGAGGACAGTCGGGGGCGCGGCGAATGAGGCACCTTCTAGACCTCTGGGGTTCGGGGGGCCCTGCCGAGAGCGTTCTAGAGAGCAGACTCCTCAGGGTGATTCGCGATGGGGGGCTCCCCACGCCCCACGCGCAGTTCGAGGTCCGACTCGCCAACGGCGTGACAGCGCGGCTCGACTTCGCGTACCCGCGACACATGGTCGCGATCGAGGCCGACGGCTACCGTTGGCATGGTGATCCCAACCGTTGGCGATCCGACCTCGTACGGCGGAACGAGCTGACGCGCCTGGGCTGGCGCACGCTCCACTTCACATGGAACGACATCCGTACGCGTCCACATCACGTCGTGGCAACCGTGCGCGCGGCGCTCGAACTTG
>DATADL010000155.1:0-4875 GCA_036258555.1 Actinomycetota bacterium
AGCACGAGTTCGAGCAGGACCGGCTGACCGACCTCATCATGCGGGCCGTCCTGACGCCGGCCGCGAGGGAACACGGGATCGAGGTCACCGACGAGGACGTCCAGCAGAGGATCGACGAGTTCGTCGAAGCCGAGTTCGGCGGGCAACCGGCCCAGCTCGAGGAGGCGCTGGCGGAGCAGGGGCTCACCCAGGCGCAGTTCCGCGACATCATCCACGACCAGATCCTCAACGAGTCGCTGCGCGCCGAGGTGGTCGCGGACGTCGAGCCCTCCGAGGACGACGTCCGCGCGTTCTACGAGGAGAACCGCGCGGAGTTCGAGCGGACGCGCTCGCAGCACATCGTCGTCGCCGACCGGTCGCTTGCGGAGCAGCTCGCGGCGCGCCTTCAGGGGGCGTCGCCGGCCGGCGTCGAGGACCTGTTCGCGGAGCTGGCGCGGGAGCACTCGATCGACCCCGGCTCGCGCCGGAGCGGGGGCGACCTCGGCTTCCGGCTGCCGGGCACGGCTCCCGCACCGTTCGAGGAGGCCGTCGCGCAGCTCGACGTCGGCGAGATCTCCGACCCCGTGCGGACCGAGTTCGGCTGGCACGTCATCCGGGTGATCGACAGGCGCCTCACGTCGCTGGAGGACGCCCGCGAGGACATCGAGCTGCAACTGGCCGGCCCCGCACAGGACGCGGCATGGGACCGTTTCCTCGACGACCTCTTCGAGGAGGCGCAGGTCGAGGTGAACCCTCGCTACGGGATCTTCGACGAGGAGCAGCGCGAGGTCGTGGACCCGGACGCCGACGACATCCCGGCAGGGGAGGCCCCGGCCCCCGAATCGTCGCCGAGCCCGCCGACCTTCCCGGCCCCCGCACCGCCGCCTCCGGGCTAGGCAGGCACGTGCCGGACGCCCTCCTGGTCGTCCCCCTGGCGCGTGACGAGGCCGGGTGGCTGACGCTCGCGGAGTGGGACCTGCTCACGTCGTGCGAGCGCGTGTTGTTCGAGCATCCCGACCATCCCCTTGCCGAGCGGCTTCGGGACGCGGGCGTCCCGGCCGGGCCGTTCGACGACGAGCCGGACGCCGCACGCAGTGGGTGGGCCCTGGTCGCGGACCCGGGCTCCCCGCGGGTCGTCGAGCTCGCGCGCGCGGGCGCCGAGGTCACCACGGGAGCGGCCCCGGTCCCCGACACTCTTACCGCGGCTCACGGGGCGCGCGCCGGCCGCCGCGCCGGGACCTCGCTGGCCCGGCTCGCGCTCGTGATGGCGCGGCTCCGGGGACCCGACGGCTGTCCCTGGGACGCGGAGCAGACGCACGAGTCCCTGCGCGTCCACCTGCTCGAGGAGGCGCACGAGGTGCTCGAAGCCATCGACGCCGGCGCGACGGGAGCCGAGCTCGAAGAGGAGCTCGGCGACGTGCTGCTGCAGGTCTTCTTCCATGCCGAGCTCGCCTCGGAGGAGGGCCGGTTCGACGTCGGGAGCGTCGCCGACCGGCTAGTGGCGAAGCTCCTCCACCGGCACCCGCACGTGTTCGGCGACGTCGTCGTCGCGGGGGCCGCGGAGGTGGTCTCGAACTGGGAGGCGCTCAAGGCGAAGGAGAAGGGAGGGGAGAGAGAGGACCCCTTCGACGGGATCCCGCCGACTCTTCCGGCTCTGCTGAAGGCGCACAAGGTCCAGAAGAGGGCGGCCGCCCTCGGCTTCCGCGCGGACGCGGGGGCCGCGCGCTCCGCGATCGAGAAGGCGCTGGCGGGCGACCCCACGGCGGCGACCGTCGGCGACGTCCTGTTCTGGACGGTTGCGCTGGCTCGCTCCGCCGGCGTCGACCCCGAGGGCGCGCTGTCACGCGCCGTCGTCAAGTTCCGCCAGTCCCTGTAGCTCCTGCGCTAAGTTGTTACGGCTGTGAAAGGAGTCAACCACTGTGAGTGAGATCGTGCTGGTCCGCGCCCGCGAGGTGCTCGACTCTCGCGGCAACCCGACCGTGGAGGTCGAGGTCGGCCTGGACTCGGGGGCCTCGGGGCGGGCGATCGTCCCGTCGGGGGCGTCGACGGGGGCCGGCGAGGCCCTCGAGCTGCGCGACGGCGGCGACCGCTACGGCGGCAAGGGCGTGCAGAAGGCGGTCGCCAACGTCAACGACCGGATCGGGCCGACCTTGCTCGGGAGCGAGGCGCTCGACCAGCGCATGGTCGACACGATGATGCGCGACCTCGACGGGACCGACGACAAGTCGGGGCTCGGGGCGAACGCCATGCTCGGCGCCTCGCTGGCGGTGGCGCACGCGGCCGCGGACGAGCTCGGCGTCGCGCTCTTCCGCTACCTCGGCGGCCCCGACGCCCACGTGCTGCCGGTCCCGATGATGAACGTGCTGAACGGCGGGGCGCACGCGGACAACTCGGTCGACCTCCAG
Organism: Actinomycetota bacterium; assembly: GCA_036258555.1. Taxonomy (GTDB): domain Bacteria; phylum Actinomycetota; class CADDZG01; order CADDZG01; family WHSQ01; genus JALZEG01. The sequence goes on from DATADL010000155.1 coordinate 2,385, forward strand.
GAGTTCATGCTCGCCCCGGTCGGCGCCGGAACGTACGCCGAGGCCGTGGAGTGGGGGAGCCGGACGTACCACGCTCTGAAGAAGATCCTCGACTCGAAGGGCCTGTCGACCGGCGTCGGCGACGAAGGGGGGTTCGCCCCCGACCTCCGCGCGAACTCCGAGGCCGTCGAGCTCCTCCTCGACGCGATCGAGAGCGCCGGGTTCGTCCCCGGCGACGACATCGCGCTCGCGCTCGACCCCGCGACGTCCGAGATCCGCGACGGCGAGTCGTACGTCCTGGCTTCCGAGGACCGGAAGCTGTCGAGCGACGAGATGGTCGCGTTCTGGGCGGACTGGAGCGAGCGGTACCCGATCGTGTCGATCGAGGACGGGATGGCGGAAGACGACTGGGACGGGTGGGTCGCGCTCACGAACGAGATCGGCGACCGCGTGCAGCTCGTGGGGGACGATCTCTTCGTCACGAATCCCGAGGTGTTGCGGCGCGGGATCGACGCGGGGGCGGCCAACGCGATCCTGATAAAGCCGAACCAGATCGGCACGCTCACCGAGACCCTCGAGTGCGTGCGGATCGCGCATCGCGCCGGCTACGAAACGATGATCTCCCACCGCTCCGGCGAGACCGAGGACTCCACGATCGCGGACGTCTCCGTCGGGACCAACGCGGGACAGATCAAGACCGGCGCGCCGGCCCGCGGCGAGCGGACGGCCAAGTACAACCAGCTCCTCAGGATCGAGGACGCGCTCGGCGACGCCGCGCGCTACGCCGGCGGCGACGCCTTTCGGAGGGCCCGGGGCAGATGAGGGCGCGCGGGAGGCCGAGGTTCGCCGGGCCGGGACTGGTCGTGTTCCTGCTCGTGCTCGGCCTCCTCGCGGCCATGGCGATCGAGCCGACGATGGAGCTGATGCAACAGAACGAGCGGATCGCGCGGATGAAGTCGGAGCTGAAGGCGATCGACTCGACGAACGAGCGCCTGGAGCGGCGGATCGCGCGGCTCGACGACCCGGACTTCCTCGAGCAGAAGGCCCGCGAGCAGATCGGCCTCGTCCGGCCCGGCGAGACGACCTTCCTCGTGGTCCCGCCGAGCCGGAAGCGGCCTCACGGCGAGAAGGAGCGGGAGACGGCGCCGCCCCCGCCTCCGGAGCCCGGGTTCGTCGACGGTTTGCTCGAATTCGTCGGTTTGTCTTGAAAGGGCTACGCTAGGGCCGTGGCAGTCGAGGTTGGTTCGATCGTCGAGGGCACGATCCAGAAGGTTATGGACTACGGCGCGTTCGTCGAGCTGGACTCCGGCGAGAGCGGGATGGTCCACATCTCCCAGGTCGACAAGAACTACGTGCGGGACATCCGCGAGCACGTGCGCGAGGGCGACCGCGTGACGGTGAAGGTCGTCGGCCAGAAAGAGGACGGGAAGATCGACCTCTCGATCAAGCAGGCCGAGCCCGGCTACGAGGAGCGCCCTCCGCGCAAGGGGGGCCGCGATCCCGAGTTCGAGCAGAAGCTGAAGAAGTTCATGCACCAGAGCCAGGAGCGGCTGGTCGACCTCAAGCGTCACAAGGAAGGCGGCAAGCGGTAGCTTCGCTCCGCCATTCGCCCGAGGACCGCGCGGTCGTCGAGGCTCAGCTCGACCGTCCCGTCCGCGGCTCCTGGACCGTCGCCGCACGCTGTCACCTCGGCGTCCCGATGGTCGTCGAGAGCCACCCGCTGATGGAAGACGGGTCTCCCTTTCCCACGACGTTCTGGCTGACGTGCCCCCTGCTCGTGAAGCGAGCCAGCCGCCTGGAGGCCGCGGGTGCCATGGCGGCGATGACCGCGCGGCTGGAGCGCGACGAGTCGTTGCGCGAGCGACTCGCCGAAGCGATCGACCGCTACAGGGCGCGCCGCGACGGGCATCTCGTGATCAGGGACTCGGGAGGCCCTCCCGGAGGGGGGCCGGACCGCGTCAAGTGCCTGCACGCGCACCTGGCCCACGAGCTCGCCGACCCGCCGAACCCGATAGGCGCGCTGACGCTCGCCCAGACGGAATGGCCGGACTGCGTATTGCCGTGTGTAGCCGTGCGCGACGAAGGGCGCGCGGCGGCCTCGGCCGGCGCGCAGAACAAGACGGCGCGGCGGCCTCGGCCGTCGCGCGGATGACATGACATGAGGGTCGCTGCGATCGACGTCGGGACGAACTCGACGCGGCTGCTCGTCGCGGAGGAGCTCGCCGACGGCTTCCGCGCGCTCGAGCGCAGGCTGACGATCACGCGGCTCGGCGAGGGCGTCGACGAACGCCGCGTGCTCGCGCCTCAGGCCCTCGAACGCACGCTGAGGACGATCGCCGACTACGCCGCGGTGTGCGGCGAGTACGAGGTGAGCAGGTTGCGCGTCACCGGCACGTCGGCCGTCCGGGACGCGCACAACAGAGACGAGTTCTTCGAGGGCGTGCGAAAGCTCACCGGCACCGAGGCCGAGCTGCTCAGCGGCGAGGCCGAAGCGCGCGCTACGTTCCTCGGC
>DATADL010000156.1:0-3267 GCA_036258555.1 Actinomycetota bacterium
CGCGTGCTGGACGCGCGCGACGAGCCGTCGGAGCCGCGCGTCGCGCGCGACCTCGCCGCGCACGCCCCCGACGGCTCGACCCTGGTCGTCGCCGCCAGCATGCCGGTGCGCGACCTGGACTGGTTCATGGTGCCCCGCGACGGGCTGCGCGTCACCGGCAACCGCGGGGCGAACGGAATCGACGGGTTCGTGTCGACGACGCTGGGCGTGGCGCTTGCGTCGGACGCGCCGGTGCTCGCGCTCGCAGGCGACCTGTCGATGCTCCACGACCAGAACGGCCTCCTCCTCGCACGGTCGGGCGAGGTCGACGCCGTCTTCGTCGTGCTGAACAACGACGGGGGCGGGATCTTCTCGTTCCTGCCGCAGGCGGGGGCCGTTCCCGAGTTCGAGCGCACGTTCGCGACGCCGCACGGCGTCGACTTCGCGCAGCTGGCGCGCGTCTACGGCTGCCGGCACGCGCTGCTGGACGACGCGCCCGCGCTGCACGCCGCCGTCGACGACGCGCTCTCGGCCGGGGGCGTGCACCTGATCGAGGCCCGCACGGACCGCGCGGCGAACGTCGAGCTGCACCGCGAGCTGTGGGACGCCGTGAGCGCGGCGGTTCCCGGCTAGGCCCCCTCTAGCGCGGACATCATCGCCCGCAGCTTCACCCGCGTCTCCTCGAGCTCCGCCTCGGGCTCGGACGCCGCGACGATCCCGTTGCCGGCGAACAGCCTCCCGCGCGTCCCGTCGAAGCTTCCGCAGCGCAGCGCGATCCCCCACTGTCCGTCGCCGTCCGAGTCGACCCACCCGACGGGCCCGCTGTAGCGGCCGCGGTCGATGCCCTCCAGCGCGCGGATCGTGTCGAACGCGGCACCCCGCGGCGTCCCGCACACCGCCGCCGTCGGATGGAGCAGCCCCGCCAGCTCGAGCGCCGAGCGGTCGTCGTCGAGGACCCCCTGCACGCGCGTGCTCAGGTGCTGCGCGTTCGCGAGCCTCAGCAGCAGCGGGCCTTCGACCTTCAGGTCGGAGCACACCTCCCCGAGAGGTCCCGTCACCGAGTCGACCGCGAAGCGGTGCTCCTCGAGGTCCTTGGCCGACGAGAGCAGACCTCGGGCGAGCCGCTCGTCCTCGGCCCCCTCGCCGCGGCCGATGGTCCCCGCGAGCACGACCGACCGCACGTCCGCGCCCGCCCGCGCCACCAGGAGCTCCGGAGTGGCGCCGACGAGGCCGTCACACGAGAACGTGAAGCAGCCCGGGAAACGCGTCGCGAGCCGCTCGAGCAACACCGGCACGTCGAACGCGACCTCCGACCACACGAGCACGTCGCGTGCGAGCACGACCTTGTCGAGGCCTCCCGCGCGGATCCGGTTGGTGGCGTCCGCCACGGCTTCTATCCACGCGATCTCGGAGATCGTCGAGCCGCCGTAACGGACGCGGGCCGGTTCGGGCGCGGAACGGTCCCGCAGAAACGCCTCGGGATCCGCGCCGCCCACGGTCACGACCCAGTCGCGGCCCCAGACGACCTCGGGCACCACGAGGACCGAATCGTCCGAGAGCGGGTCGAAGGCGAAGCTCCCGAACGCGAACGCACGCGACCCGAGCGACGAGAACACCTCGCGCAGTGCCGCGGCGGCGCGGCCGAAGCGATCCTCACCGGCCCCGACGTCTATCTCCGCCGCAACGCCCGCGGCGACCATGCCGCCGTCGCCGTCGAGCCACACGATCGGGTCGTCGATCCGCCTCGCCAGCGAAAGGAGATCGTTCACGAGCGCGCCCCGGTGAGCAGCTGGACGGCGCCCAGGCCCATGTGGCGCGCGGCGACGCGCACGAAGCCGGCGCTGCGCAGACGCTCGAGCAGCGCGTCGGTCGGGGGCAGGTACGCGGTGGAGCGCGGCAGGTACCCGTAGGCGTCCCGGTCGGACAGCAGCCCGCCGATGAACGGCACGATCTTGTTGAAGTAGAGGTGGTGTCCGGCGCGCAGCACGCGTGACTTCGGCTCCGACACCTCCAACAGGGCGATGCGCCCACCGGGCCGCACCACGCGTGCGATCTCGTCGAACAGCTCGCCCACGTCCGTGACGTTCCTGAGCGCGAACCCGCAGGTGACGCCGTCCACGGTCCCGTCCCGGAACGGAAGCCGCAGCGCGTCGCCCTGGAGCAGCGGCGCGGCGGTGCGAGCCGCGCGGAGCATCCCCATCGAGAAGTCCACGCCGACGACGCGGTGGCCCCGCTTCTCCAGCGCGCGGCAGAAGTCACCCGTGCCGCACGCGACATCGAGCACGAGGTCGCCGCGCCGCGGTGCGAGCGACCGGATCGACGCCCGCCTCCATCCGACGTCCATGCCGAACGTCATCACGCGGTTGACGAGGTCGTACCGCGGGGCGATCGAGTCGAACATCGAACGCACCGCCTCGACCTTGGCCCGGCCCACGGGCAGGCGGTCGAGGCGCGCCATCAGGATCCGGCCGTCGAGGTCTCGAGCCGGGCCTGTGCCTCTGCGAGGAGAAGCCTGCGGAAGTGGCTGCCGACCAGCGCGCCGGTCGCGGGGAGCATGGTCGCGAACGCCTCCGTCAGCTTCTCCGCGGCCTCCTCCTCGCTCGGCGTCGCGCCCCGGATCGGATCCCTCACGAACCTGACGAAGAGGTCGACGGCCTTCCGGGCGACGGGCCGCATCGCGGCGTCGTGCTCGCGGGCGAGGGCGAGGAGCTCGCCCAGCGGCAGTCCCGCCTCGAGCAGCTTCAGCCCGGCGGCCACCGCGGCGGCGTCGTCTTCGGTGTACGCGGGCCCCTCGTCGGTCTCGTGAGGGACCAGGAGGCCCTCGCGTTCGATTGCCTGCAGGAGCGCTGGCGAGACCCCCGTGCGCTCGGCGAGCGCGTCGAGCGTGAGCACGGCGTCGCCCGAGCCGGCGGCGGGGGCCGCGATCGCGGCGACGAGCGCCTCGTCGGCGCTGTCGAGGTCGCCCGCGAGGAGCCTGCGGATCGTCGCGAGCGTCAGGCCCTTCTCCTTGAGGTCGCGGATCCGGCGGAGCGTGGCGAGGTGGTCGTCGGAGTAGAAGGCGACGCGGCCGGACCGCTCGGGCTGTGGGAGCAGCCCGCGGGCCTGGTAGAAGCGGACGGTGTCGACGCTGACGCCGGCCCTGGAGGCGAGCTCGTCGACCCTGTATCTCATGAGCAACCACTCTACGAGTGATTGCTGCCAACGTGTACGCCGCGCGACACATGTGTGCCGCCAGCGGCGTGGGGGGGGGGGGGGGGGGGGGGGGGGGGGGGGGGGGGGGGGGGGGGG
>DATADL010000157.1:0-4743 GCA_036258555.1 Actinomycetota bacterium
GTTCACGCAGAAGAACACCGTCGGCGCCTCGAGCACCCCGGCGAAGTTCATCGCCTCGTGGAAGTCGCCCTCGGAGGTCGCCCCGTCGCCGAACCACGAGAGCGACGCGATCGGGTCGCGGCGGATCTTCGCCGCCCACGCAAGGCCGACCGCGTGCGGCAGATGCGTCGCGATCGGCACGCAGATCGGCCCGACGCGGTGCTCGCGCGGGTTCCAGAAGCCGTGCTTGCCGCCGTAGCCGCGCCACCACGCGAGCACGGTCGCGACCGACACGCCGCGGAGGATCCCGATCGCGTTCTGCCGGTACGACGGGTAGACCCAGTCGCCGTCCTCGCACGCGTACAGCGCGCCGGCCTGCGTCCCCTCCTCGCCCCAGTACAGCGCGTACGTCCCGATGCGTCCCTGCCGCTGCAGCGCGACCGCGCGCTCGTCGAAGGTCCGCAACAGCACGAGCCAGCGGAACAGCTCGACGAGGTCCTTCTCGGCGAGGCCCTCGGGGACGGGGGCGTCGGGGAGCTCGCGGCCGTCGCCGACGATGCGCAGTAGGTCGCTCACGGCGTCAGTTGGTCGAGCTGGGACCGAACTCCGCCGTCCGCACGAGGCGGATCCGGCTGATCTTGCGGATGCGCTCGAGAGCGTGCTCCTCGGCGGCGCGCGCCGTCGACAGGTTGCGCTCGTTCGCCATCGCGAAGATCAGCTGGAGCTGCTTGTAGATCCCCTCGACGCGCTTCATCGCGCGGGCCCGGTCGTAGCCGCGGAGCTCGTCCTCGACGTTGATCAGCCCGCCGGCGTTGATCACGAAGTCGGGGGCGTAGAGGATGCCGAGGTCGCGCAGCTTGTCGCCGTGCTCGGGCCGCGCCAGCTGGTTGTTCGCGGCCCCCGCGATGATCTTGCACCGGAACTCGGAGATCGTGTCGTCGTTGACGATCCCGCCGAGCGCGCACGGGGCGAAGACGTCGACCTCCTGCTTGTGGATGTCGGCGAGGCTCGTGGTCTCGACGCCGTAGTCGCCGACCGCGCGGCCGAGGTTGTCGACGTCGATGTCGCCGATCGTGACCTTGGCGCCTTCCTCGACGAGGTAGCCGCACAGCGCGTGGCCGACCTTGCCGACACCTTGCAGCGCCACGGTGCGGCCGGAGAGGCTGGGATCGCCGAAGACCTCGAGCGCGCACGCCTTGATCCCCTGGAGCACACCGAACGCGGTCACCGGCGAGGGATCGCCCGAGCCCCCGTACGTGTGCGAGCAGCCGGTCACCCACCGGCTCTCGCGGCGCACCACGTCCATGTCCTCGAGGGCGGTCCCGACGTCCTCCGCCGTGATGTAGCGCCCGCCGAGCGTCTCTACGAAGCGTCCGTACGCGCGCAGAAGCTCCTCGGTCTTGATCCGGCGCGGGTCGCCGATGATCACGGCCTTGCCCCCACCGAGGTCGAGGCCCGCGGCCGCGGCCTTGTACGTCATGCCCTTCGCGAGCCGCAACACGTCGACGAGCGCGAGGTCCTCTGCGGGGTACGGGTAGAAGCGGGTCCCCCCGAGCGCGGGGCCGAGGGCCGTCGAATGGATCGCGATGATCGCACGGAGCCCCGACTGGTCGTCGGAGCAGAAAACCACCTGCTCGTAGCCATCGCCGTTGATGTGCTCGAACACGCTCATCTCTATGAAGGTCTCCTGATCGAGGAGGCGCCTCACGCGCCGGGGGTGCGAGGTGACTTTACCGCTCGGTCGCTGCGGCTGCGTTTAGCATTCGGGCGATGATCAGGACGTCTTACCTGCGCGTGTACCAGCCCTTGTCCGAGTTCTCCGAGTCCGAGCGGGCTGCCTGGTCCGGCCATTCGGAGGAGGCGGAGCAGGACGAGCCGGCGCTCGTCCGCAAGTGGCTCCTCGGGCGCGCGCTCCCCGACGCGGATCCCGTGGGGGCCGAGACCGACGGCGCGTTCGTGCGCGAGGTCGACGGCACGATCTACGTGTGCCCGTGGCGGACCCGCTTGCGGATGCTCGCCGGCCTCCTCGCGTTCCGCACGAGCGTCCCCGAGGAGGTCGCCGACGCCTTCGTCCCCGAGGCCGAGGCCCGCCGGGCGGCCGCGGAGCTCGCCGCGCTCGGCGAGGACGAGCCCGAGGTGAGGTCCCACATCCTCCACGCGAACTGGCACGTCCCCCTGCGGTGGTTCGTCGCCTTCGACGAGACCGAGCGGATCCTGACCGAGGACAAGGGGGGCCTCCGCATCCGTTACGAGACGACGATGGACGCGGCGCGAGCCCGCCTCAGCAGAGCGGTCGACGTCCTGGAGGGCTCCTGGATCGACGAGGACATCACCGGCTACGTGAAGGAGCTCGCGGCCTGGTTCGCCGACTTCCCCGACGACTGCCTGATCGAGCTCGACTACTCCTCGGTCGCCCGTGACTTCGACGACGAGGACCTGCTCGAGGACCACTCGTCGAAAGAGGTGTGGGGGTGCCTCGACGCGCTGGCCGCAGGCGACGTCGTCCGGTCGGGGCGGCTGTTCGGCCAGCTGACCGAGCGGTGGAACGCAGCGAGGTCGCGCGAGGTAGTGAATTAGCCGCTTTGCGCTTGTTGTGGGGGACTATGTGCGTACTAGTCCTCCGCAATCACCCGAAAATGGTCCCATCTAGCCATTCCACCCGCGTCCGTTTTAGGCCGATTATCTATCTGTGACACGTTCGGGGAATGGACCCCGGGCCGGGTCGCACTGGAGCGGATGCCCCGCTCCAGCGAGGCTAGAACGGAGGCAACGATGAAGGCGCAGAAGGATGATGCCCTCCTCACGCCCGCCGAGGTCGCTGCGCTCTTCCGGGTAGACCCGAAGACGGTCACGCGGTGGGCGAAGGCAGGCAAGCTCTCCTCGATCCGCACGCTGGGCGGCCACCGCCGCTACCGGGCCGACGAGGTGAAGAGGTTCCTCGAAGGAGCGATGAAGGAAGCCTAGGTTCATCGGCTGGAAGCAGAGGCGCCTGCGGGCGCCTCTTCTTTTTGGGTGGCGAGGGGCAGAATCGAACTGCCGACACCGCGATTTTCAGTCGCGTGCTCTGCCAACTGAGCTACCTCGCCCGAAGGCTTCGCAGAATAGCGCGAGAGGCGCTTCTGTTAGCCTCGAGAACTCAGGCCCCAGTGGAGCAGCCGAGCGACGGCCTCGGCCGTCGCGACCGGCCCGGCGTCGTCACCTGTATCCTGCAAATCCAGGCCCCAGTGGAGCAGCTAGGAGTGCTCATCTCCCTGTCAAGGAGAAGGTCGCCGGTTCAAATCCGGTCTGGGGCGCTCGACTAACAGCCCTTCCCCGACGTCAGCCGGATCGTGTCGGCGCCCAGGCGTATGGGCGGGGGCGACTCCAGCCACGGCCACGAGACCTCGGCCCCCGTGGCGAAAGCCAGCTTCGCCGGCGTCCGGCCCTTCCACGCCACGCCGACCTTCGGCTCGTTCTCGTCGCCGGTGGGGGCCATCTTCCCCGGCAGGAGCTGGAGCTCCTGCGAGATCCGCCCCGGCACGATCGCGGTGTCGCCGGCCGTCGCGCTGACACTGACCAGCGCGGGCGTCCGCTTCCTCGTCCTGATCGGCTCGGGTGGGGTCCGCCCGTGGATCGCCGTCCCGTCGGGCATCTCGACGTAGAAGCTGAGCTCGCTCGTGCAGTACCCGGGCAGGGCGTCGAACGTCGCCTGCGCCCAGACCACGCCGTAGTCGTTCTCGAGGTCGAGCTCGTAGAGCGGGTCGAACCCGTAGAAGAAGATGCAGAAGGCGACCTTGATGACGGCCTTGCCGCCGGAGCGGAGGGTCTGCTCGTCGCACTGCTGGTCGGGCGGGTCGTAGAACTGCCCCTCGACCGCCGGAGGATCGTCGGCCCGCATCTGACCTGCGGCGTACGCGGCCGGTCCGCCCAGCACCGCCAGGCATGCGAACAGAACGGCGAGCACCTTTCGCACACGACAAGGGTTAGACGCGACGACGGGCCTGACCTGCTGTTATTCCGGGCACTCCGCCCGGAATAGCCTCGGCGAGGGGGCGGTTCCCCACCGAGAGCTGCCGACGAAGCCGAGCGAGGAGCGGGGCGATGAGACTCGAGGGCATCCACCACATCACGGCGATCACGGGCGATGCCCCCGGGAACGTGCGCTTCTACGCCGGGACGCTCGGCCTCCGGATGGTGAAGAAGACCGTCAACCAGGACGACCCGACCGTCTACCACCTGTTCTACGCGGACGAGAAGGGCAGCCCCGGCTCGGACATAACGTTCTTCGAGTACCCGGGGCTCGGCCGCGGGCGAGCGGGGGCCGGGATGGTGCACCGGATCGTCTGGCGGGTCGGGTCGGATGCGTCTCTCGACTTCTGGACGGGCCGGCTGGGCGAGGCCGGCGTCGAGACCGAACGGGGCGACGGATACCTGCGGTTCGACGATCCCGAGGGGCTGGGACTCGAGCTCCGCGTGACCGACACGACGGAGCCCCCCCTCCGAGCGAACCACCCGGAGGTCCCGGCCGAGCACGCGTTGCTCGGCTTCGACGGCGTCCACGCGTACCACTCCGACGCGTCGGCCAGCGCGTCGTTCCTTCGGGAGGGTCTGGGCTTCGAGGAGTCGTCTCCCGGCGAGTGGGCGGCGCGCGGCGACGACCGCGGATCGTTCTACGTCTACGACGAGGCACCCGCGCAGCGCGGGCTCAACGGCGCCGGGACGGTGCACCACGTCGCCTGGGCGTCACCGATGGACGAGCACGACGCGTGGCGCGAGCGCGTCGCC
>DATADL010000158.1:0-1602 GCA_036258555.1 Actinomycetota bacterium
CGTCAGGTCCGAGCGCGGCAGCCACCTGGCGCCCCCGTCCTCCGTCGCGAACAAGAGGTCGAGCCCCCCACCCCCGACGTCGATCCCGAGGTAGCCGATCGCGGGAGCGGCCGGGCTGATCGCGATCGACTCGGGGTCGCCGGCCGGCGGAAGGCCGACCGCCGCGGTCCACGTCTTGCCGGTGTCGATGCTGCGGACGACGTGCGGCCGGGTCGTTGCTCCCGCCTGCTCGGCGATCAGCAACAGGACCGTGTCCCCCGCGGCCGGGTTGCGCGGCACCTCGATCGAACGGATCGTCGCGGCCTCTCCCCGGAAGCCGTGGTCGAGCGGCGTCTTGCCGGCGACGGAGTAGACCGTCTCCCAGTTGCAGCCGCCGTTCGTGGTCCGGACGACGTCGGTGCCGTCGGTCGCGTACATCTTGTTCGGACGGAAGGCGTCGATCGCGAAGGCCGTGATCGGCCCCCGGCTCGGGAAGTCGGGCACGTCGTAGGTGAACCAGTAACCGGACCGGGTGGGGCAAGTGTCGGCCGCCGCCGCGATCGCGAGCGCGTTCGGGACCACCACCGTCGCAAGCAACAGCAGCACGACTACTACACGTGTGGTAGCTCCGGTCAACCGGCTCAAACGCTGCATCCCCCGTGAGAAAGGCGCGTGCGTACGTCGATTATTCCCTCGCGGGAGGTTCTCCACCGGGGCGGCCCGCGCCTGCCGGGTGCCCTAGCATCTGCCCCTAGGTACCGGGACGACCCCGGCCAGTAACGAAAGGGAGAGCCGGCGTGGAAGACAGACGATCCGACGACGGCCGGCCCACCGCGGGCGGGGGCTCCGAGCGGCCCGCGGCCGGGCAGCGGAAGGGCGGCGTGATCGTCGACCTCGAGCGCCTCGAGTCCCACGCCGAGTCCCTCTACCTCCACCGCTTCGTCGAGGCGGTCCGCCGCGCCCGCGGCGAGCACGGCCGCTATCTCGTCCTCCGGCACGGCGACGAGCTCGCGATCGCCGCGGCCGGCGACGGCAGCGCGGAGTACCTCGAAGACGCCTCCGTCGAGGAGACCCCTGCGGAGGACGGGCCCGGCCGGTAGCGCATCCCGACCACGATATGGACCTGCCTGTGCTGCCGCCCGTTTCGCCCATGCTGGCCAAGCTCCGTGAGGAGATGCCGCGGGGGCCGGGCTGGCTCTACGAGCCGAAATGGGACGGGTTCCGCGCGATCGCGTTCCGGGACGGCGACGAGGTCCGCCTGACGAGCCGCGACACGAAGCCGATCGACCGCTACTTCCCGGAGCTCCTCGCCCCGCTCGCCGACGCGCTCCCGCCCCGTTGCGTCGTCGACGGAGAGGTCGTGATCGCAACCGAGGACGGGCTCGACTTCGACGCGCTCCTGCTGCGGATCCACCCGGCCGAGTCGCGCATCAAGCTCCTGGCCGAGAGCACGCCGTCGTCGTTCGTGGCGTTCGACCTGCTCGCGCTCGGCGACGAGGCGCTGGTCGACCGGCCGCTGTCGGAACGCCGGGCGCGCCTCGAGGCCGCGCTGTCGGGCGCGCCGCCCGCGGACCCGGACCGGATGCGGCCGTGCGAGGTCTTCGTCACGCCGCAGACCGACGA
>DATADL010000159.1:0-2782 GCA_036258555.1 Actinomycetota bacterium
CCTGCTGAACGGCGGGGTGGTCGCGGGCATCGCGAAGGACGTCGCGCTCGATCCCCGGCGCCTGCGTGCGGCATTGGAGCGCGAGGGCGTGGACACGGCGTTCGTGACGACCGCGCTGTTCAACCAGCTCGTGGCCGAGGACCCCTCGCTGTTCTCGTCGCTCGACTCCGTGCTCGTGGGCGGGGAGGCGCTCGACCCCTCGATGGTGCGGCGCTGTCTCGGGGCGGAGCCGCCCGCTCGGCTGCTCAACGCGTACGGGCCCACGGAGTGCACGACGTTCTCGACCTGGCATCTGGTCGACGCGGTCCCCGAGGGCGCGACGTCGATCCCGATCGGGCGGCCTATCGCGAACACGAAGGCCCACGTGCTCGACGCGGCGATGAACCCCGTCCCGGTCGGCGTGCCCGGCGAGATCCACGTAGGGGGGCCGGGGCTCGCAACGGGGTACCTCGACCGCCCCGAGCTGACGAAGGAGCGGTTCGTGCCGGACCCCTTCTCGGACGACGCGTCGGCCAGGCTCTACAAGACCGGCGACGCCGGCAGGTACCTGCCGTCCGGAGACCTCGAGTTCCTGGCGCGGATGGACTCCCAGGTGAAGATCCGCGGCTTCCGCGTCGAGCTCGGCGAGATCGAGGCCGCGCTGGCCGAGCACCCGGGGGTCGCCGAGGCCGCCGTCTCCGTGTGGGAGACGGGCGGCGACAGACGCCTGGTCGCGTACTTCTCCGGCGACGGCGTGAGCGCGGGTGACCTGAGACGGTTCGTCGCGGAGCGCGTCCCCTTCTACATGGTGCCGGCGGACTACGTCGAGCTCGACGCGCTTCCGCTCAACGCGAACGGCAAGGTCGACCGCCGCGCGCTCCCCGCCCCGGACCCTGCTGGGGCCGCCACCGCGGAGGAGCCGGTCGCGCCGCGCACGGAGACGGAAAGGCGCCTCGCGTCGATATGGGAGGCCCTGTTGGGGAAGGGCCGTGTGGGGATCCACGACGGCTTCTTCGAGCTGGGGGGACATTCGTTGCTCGCAACCCAGATGGTGTCGCGGATCAGGGACGCGTTCGGCGTCGAGCTCGAGCTCCGAGCGGTGTTCGAAGCGCCGACGATCGCGCGGCTCGCCCCGCGCGTCGAGGCCGCACCGGAGGCCGCGAGCGCGTCGGTCCCCGAGCTGAAGGCGCTGCCGCGACGATGAGCGCCGACCGCAAGCGACTGCTCGAGCTCATGTTGAAACAGCGCGGCCTCGGCGCGCGCTCCGACGGTCCGGCCCCCCTGGGGCCCGACGACGACAGGCTGCTGTCGTTCGGACAGCAGCGGCTCTGGTTCCTCGACGAGATGCAGCCGCACGGCTCCGTCTACAACGTGCCCGGTGCGATCGAGCTGATCGGCCCGCTCGACCGCGGGGCCTTGCGGTACGCGCTCGACACGATCGCGGCGCGGCACGAGGCGTTGCGTACGACGTTCACCGCGGCGGGGACCGAGCCGCGTCAGGTGATCCACCCGCCCGCGCCGGTCGACCTGCCCGAGACGGACCTCTCCGACGTGCCGGCGGAAGACCGCCATGCCCGCGCGGTCGCGCTGGCGACGCAGATCTCGCTACGGCCCTTCGACCTCGCGACCGGCCCGCTGTGGCGGACGGCGCTGATCCGGCTCGAAGAGCACCGTCACGTCTTCGTGACGTGCATGCACCACATCGTGTCGGACGGTTGGAGCCTCGGCGTGTTCGCGTCGGAGCTCTCGGAGCTGTACTCGGCGCGCGTCGAAGGCCGCGAGCCGAGCCTCCCCGAGCTCGAGATCTCGTACGCAGACTTCGCCGTGTGGCAGCGCCGCTGGTTCTCGGGCGAAGAGCTGGAGCGACAGCTCGCGTACTGGAAGGAGCGGCTGAACGGCGCCCCCGCGATCCTGGAGCTGCCCACCGACCGCCCGCGGCCCCCCGTCCAGAGCTTCGAGGGGGCGACGATCGGGTTCACCTTCCCCGAGGAGCTGCGCGCCGCCGTGGCCGCGCTGGCGCGCGCCTCCGGGGCCACGACGTTCATGGTCACGCTGGCGGCCTTCGAGCTGCTCCTTCATCGCTACACCGGCGCGACGGACGTGGTCGTGGGCTCTCCGATCTCGGGCCGCAACCGGTCGGAGATCGAGAACCTCATCGGGTTCTTCGTCAACACGCTCGTGCTCCGGACCGACGTGTCGGGAGACCCGACGTTCGCCGAGCTGGTGGAACGGGTCCGGGACGTCGCGCTCGGCGCCTACGCCCACCAGGACCTCCCCTTCGAGAAGCTCGTCGAGGAGCTGAAGCCCGCCCGCGACCTCAGCATCTCGCCGGTGTTCCAGGTGTCCTTCTCGCTGCAGGACGCGCGGGCCGCCGACTTCGACCTCGCCGGGTTGGAGGTCGACTTCCCACGCGTCAAGGACGACAGCGCGAAGTTCGACCTCTCCCTCTACGTGTTCGAGGGCGACGGCGAGATGTACGGCGAGATGAACTACTCGACCGCGCTCTTCGACGAGACGACGATCCATTCGATGATCACCCACTACCAGGCGGTCCTCGAGGCCGTCACCGCCGATCCCGGGAGGCCGCTCTCGCGCTACTCGCTGCTCTCCCGCGAGGAGGGGCGAGCCCTCGTCGAGGAGGTGAACCCTCCTCTGCCCGTGCCGGCTCCGGCCCCCTTCGTGCACCGGGCGGTCGAGCGGCACCCGCCCGACGCCGTCGCGGTCGTGCACGGCGACGAGACGTTGACGTTCGGTGAGCTCGACCGCCGCGCCGCCGCGACCGCCGCCGCGCTGCGGCGCGCGG
>DATADL010000160.1:0-11084 GCA_036258555.1 Actinomycetota bacterium
CCCCCACCGCGACCACATCGACCACCGACCTCCGCACCCTACATATGCGGCTACGACGACCCGGGGGGCAGGGGCGCATCGGCCGACACCCCGGGACTTACGGCCCCCGCCGCCCTAGCATTGGTCCATGAGGTCGCGGAGGGACGCCCGGTCGGAGTGGGTCCAGGGCCACCTCGCCGAGGCCGTGCGGATCGCCACCTTGCTGACCGCCGATCCCGTCGCCGGTCCACGGGTGGCGGAGGAGTCGCTCGAGATCGCCCTCGAAGCCGTCCCGCGCCGGCGGCGGGAACGCCGGCTCGCCGACGCCCTCCTCGCGGAGCTCGTCCGGGGAGCGCGGGGCGAGGGGGCCGCGGCGTCGCAAGACCTCCCGGAGCAGCTCGAGGCGCTGGGCGCGCTCCCCCGCCGCCAGCGCGCGGCCCTCGTCCTGCGGCATTACGCGGAGCTAAGCCCCGAGCGGGCCGCCGTCTTCCTCGACTGCTCGCCGCGAGCCGTCGAGGACCTCGCCGGGCGCGCCGTCCGCTCGCTCCCGGCCGACGCCCGGACCGACGTCCACGACTGGCTGGATTCCGCGCCCCTCCCTCGGGTCGCCCCGCCTCCTGCGCGGCGGCCGGGCTTGCGCGCGCTGCTGCGCCGCCGCGCCTTCCGGACGGCGGCCGCGGCCACGGCCGTCGCGGCGGGCGTAGCCGGCGGGCTCCGCCTGCCGGCACTGCTGCGCGAGCCGGAGCCCCCCACGCGGGCCGAGCAGCTCACGGAGATCCGGCGCGTCCTCGAGTCCCAGGAGGCGAATCTCCCGTTCGACCCCGACGACCCCGGCCCGGGCGCAAGCCGGATGTTCCCCGTCGACAACGGGACCCTGGGCGGGACGCTGTGGAGCGTCACCGCCTACCGGGACCCGGACGACAGACCGTGCCTGCAGGTCGTCGCGGGATCGGACTTCGGGCGACGTCGTTGCCTCACGGCCGCCCGGGCGCCGATCCGGGCGGTCGTCGACCTCGACCGCGACAACGAGGCGACGTTCATCTCGGGCCTGCTCGTGCCCGGCATCGAGGAGCTCCACTTCGAGGGACCCGGCGTGCCGTGGATGGACGTGACGATCGGACGCCAGGACCCCGAGGCGAGCGGGCGGCAGCCGGGGTTCTTCGGGATCGCGCTCCCCGACGAGTTCGTCGCCGTGGCCTCCCGGGAGGCGGGGCGTGAGGGCGGCTACGAGGTGCTCCCGGGGCGCCTCACCGGTCTCGACGCCAGGGGCGACACGGTCGCGAGGGTGTCGCTCTTCCTCGCGCGCGCCTAGCGGAGCGCGAGCGCGCTCTCGTAGACCTCCTCGACGCGCGGGGCGAGGCGCGCCCAGTCGTAGCGCGCCGCGACCTCGCGCCCCGCGGCGCGCATCGCCGCGGCCTTGTCGGGGTCCTCGAGCACGCGCCGCAGCGCCGCGGCCAGCCGCAGGTGCGCGTCGGGCGGGACGAGGAACGCCGCCTCGGCCGCGACCGCACGGAAGCCGGGGAGGTCGGAGCACACGACCGGCGTGCCGGCGGCCATCGCTTCGACGAGGACGATCCCGAACGACTCACCGCCGAGCGCCGGCGCGCAGTACACGTCGGCGCCGCGATACGTCCCGGGAACCTCCGCGTCGGGAAGACGGCCGAGCCAGACGGCCTCGACCGACAGCGACCGGGCGAGCGCCTTGACGGTCCGTTCCTCCGGTCCCGCGCCGGCGACCACCAACGTCGCCGCGTCCTTCAGCTCCGCCATCGCCCGGACGAGGACCTCGAGGCCCTTGCGCTTCTCGACCCGCGAGAAGAACAGGACCGTCGGCCCGTCGGCGTGGCGGCGCGGCTGCGCGCCCCCGAAGGCCGACGCGTCGATCCCGTTCGGGGTGAGGACGTACGGACCCGGGAAGTAACGCGACACGAGGGCGCGCGCCGAGTCCGACACGACCGTGCGGACGGCCAGGCGGCGGATCGTCGGAGCGAGCGCGCCGCGCGCGATCCCGTACCCGAAGCTCCACTCCATCGCGGCGTGGAAGGTGCCGACCGCCGGGACCTCCGCGGCGCGCAGCGCGAGCAGCGAGATGCTCGGGATGAGCGGCTCGTGCAGGTGGAGCACGTCGGGGCCGAAGTCGTCGAGGGCGTCGCGGACCGCCGCTCCCACCGTCGGACCGAACGCGAGCGCGGCGACGGAACCGTTCGCCGGAACCGGCACCGCGCGCCCGACGAGCGCGACTCCGTCCGGGGCGACGGCGTCCGCCGCCACGTGGGGCGCGAGCACGCGCACGTCGTGACCCCTGGTCCGCAGCGCCCCCGCCAGCGAGCGGACGTGCGACTGCACGCCGCCCACGCGATCCCACGCATAGGGGCAGACGATCGCGACCTTCACGTGCGGCGCGGCCCCCGGTCCGCGAGCCAGAACGGCTGGAAAACGTGCCACTGCTCCGGGTGCCGCGCCACGAACGCCTCGAGGCGGGCGACGGCCGCGCGCGTGAGCTCGGCCACGCCGGGGTCGCCCGGCACCTCGACGGGGTCGGTGAACTCGACGACCCACCCCCGGCGCCCGTCTGCGAGCTGCCGTTCGAACACCCCCGCCACCAGCAGGGGGACCCCGGCGCGCAGCGCGACGCTCGCGGCCCCCACCGGGAACGTCGCCGGCTCTCCGAAGAAGTCGATCTCGAGCCCCGTCCCCTTCAGGTCGCGGTCGCCGAGGATCGCCACCACGGCCCCGTTCTCGGCCTCCTCGACGAGGCGCGCGGTCACGCCCGGCTCGGCGGCGTAGATCGTCATCCCCAGCTTCGCGCGGTGGCGCAGGAAGAACTCGAACAGCCGGCGGGGCCTGAGCACCTCGGCGACCGTGACGAGCTTGCCCCCCCGTGCCCCCACCCAGGCCCCGGCCGCGTCCCAGTTGCCGAGGTGACCGACGACCACGACCGCGCCCTTCCCGCGGGCGAGCGCGGCGTCGAGCACGGCGGCGGTAGGCGAGTGCGTCCGCTCCAGCCAGAACCCGCGGCCTTCGCGTACGAGCCTGAACGTCTCCAGCCAGTAGCGCGCGTACGAGCGGTAGGCGTCGACGACGAGACGCTGCACGCGCTCGGAGTCCGCCGGCGCTCCCACGATCCGTCCGAGGTTCGCCGCGACCTGCCCGCGCCGGCGCGACCGGCGTGCGGCGATCCCCCCCGCGACCTGCGCGAGCCCGTACGCCCAGCGTTCGGGAAGCGCCAGCGCGAGGCGCGAGCCCGCGACGTACCCGTAGTAGACGAGCTGGAGGAGGGGGCCTTCGCGCCCGGCCGCGCGGGCGCGAACGCTACGCCGCGGCGCCTGGACCACCGGCCCGCGCCTGCGCGTAGACGTGGACGATCCGCTGCACGAACGTCGCGAACGTCAGGAGCGTGAGGACGACGACCGCCGCCGGGACGACGCCGAAGACCAGCCCGGCGATCATCACGAACAACCGCTCGAACCGCTCCATGAAACCGACGTTGCAGTCGAAGCCGAGGCTCTCCGCCCGCGCCTTCACGTACGACACCAGGAACGAGAACACGAGCGCGGTCAGCGATACCGCCGCGACCCAGGGCTCGTCGTGCGACGCGACGTCGGGGTCCACTCCGTAGAGCCACGCGATCGGGATCAACAAGAGCGCGTCGGAGAGACGGTCCGTCGTCGAGTCGAACAGAGCGCCGAAGGCGGACTCCGCGCCGCGCGCCTTCGCCACGGCGCCGTCCAACAGGTCGGCGACGCCCGCCGCGATGGCCACGAGCCCCGCGGCGAGCAGCGCGCCGTCGACGATCAGGTAGGCCGCGGCGGCCTGGATCAGGAGGCCGACGACCGTGATGGCGTTCGGGCTCAGGCCGCTTCGTGCCATCGCCCGGCCCACGGGGCGGACGAACTGGTCCCAGGCTCCCCGGATCCGAGAATTGAGCACGGCGGGCATCCTAGCGATGCCACCGGTCGCCCCGGCGAGCGGTCGAGGGAAGACGTCTCCCCCGGGCGGTTTGACCTGGCCGGATAGCATGGCGATCCACTAATCCGAACGACGAATCCGGGGGGAACGACCGCGTGAAGAGCTACGCCACGGAGAACATCCGCAACATCGTCCTGGTCGGCCACGGGGGCTCCGGAAAGACCTCGCTGGCCGAGGCGCTTCTCTTCCTTTCCGGCGCCACGACCCGCCTCGGGAAGATCTCCGAGGGCAACACCGTCTGCGACTTCGACGAGGAGGAGATCCGGAAGGGCATCTCGATCTCGACCGCCCTCGCCCCGATCGAGTGGGGCGACTGCAAGATCAACGTCCTCGACGCCCCCGGGTACGCCGACTTCGTCAGCGACATGCGCGCGGCGATGCGGGCCGCGGACCTCGCCGTGTTCGTCGTGTCCGCGATCGAAGGGGTCGAGGTGCAGACCGAGGTGGCGTGGCGGTACGCCGACGAGCTCGAGCTGCCGCGCCTGGTCCTCGTGAACAAGGTCGACCGCGAGAACTCGTCGTTCCGGCGCACGCTCGACCAGATGCGCGAGCTCTTCGGCATGGGGATCGCGCCCATCTCTCTCCCGCTCGGCCGCGAGCACGACTTCAAGGGCGTCATCTCCGTGATCGACACGACCGCGTTCGAATACGACGAGCACGGGAAGTCGAAGGAGGTCCCGATCCCCGAGGACCGTCGCGCGCGCGTCGACGAGGTCCGCACGGCGCTCCTCGACTCGGTCGCAGAGACGAACGACGAGCTGCTCGAGCGCTACCTCGAGGGCGGCGAGATCACCCGCGACGAGATCGTCCACGCGCTCCACGACGGCATCGACAGGGCGACGTTCTTCCCGGTGATGGTCGGCTCCGCGACGAAGCTCATCGGCGTGGACCGCCTCGCCGACGTCATCGTGGCGGCGGGTCCGTCGCCCCTGGACCGGCCCCCGGTCGAGGGGACGAACGGCGAGGCGCGCGAGGCCAAGCCGGACGCTCCGCTCGCGTCGTTCGTGTTCAAGACCATGACCGACCCCTACGTCGGGCGCGTCAGCTACTTCCGCGTGGTGTCGGGCGTGCTGAAGGGCGACACGACGCTGCACAACAGCACGCGCAACCTCGACGAGCGCGTCGGCCACCTCTTCACGATGCGCGGCAAGACGCAGGAGCCGGTCGACGAGCTGGTCGCCGGCGACATCGGGGCCGCCGCCAAGCTCCACCACACCGTCACCGGCGACACGATCGCCGACAAGGCGAACCCGGTCGTGCTCCCGCCGATCGAGCCGCCCGAGCCGCTCCTCCCGAAGGCGATCGTCCCCAAGACGAAGGGCGACGAGGACAAGCTGATGATCGGGCTGCAGAAGCTCATCGAGGAAGACCCCGCGCTGCGGCTCGAGCGCAACGACGAGACGCACCAGACGATCCTGTGGGGCATGGGCGACGCGCACCTCGACGTGACGATGGAGCGCCTCAAGCGGAAGTTCGGCGTGGAGGTGGGCGAAGAGCCGTTCAAGGTCCCCTACCGCTCCACTCTGAAGGGCAAGGCCGACGCGCTCGGACGACACGTCAAGCAGTCCGGGGGCCACGGGCAGTACGGCATCTGCAACGTGCGCGTCGAGCCGCTCCCGCGCGGCGAGGGATTCGTCTTCGAGGACAAGATCTTCGGCGGCTCCATCCCGAACCAGTTCATCCCGTCGGTCGAGAAGGGCATCAAGGCGGCCATGGAAAGGGGCGCGGGCACGGGGTTCCCGATGATCGACGTCAAGGTCGAGCTCTACGACGGCAAGTACCACACCGTGGACAGCTCCGACATGGCGTTCCAGATGGCGGGCAGCCACGCGATGAAGGACGCGATCGACAAGGCCGGCGTGACGCTCCTCGAGCCGATCTGGTCCCTCGACGTGATGGTCCCCGAGGAGTTCACCGGGGACATCATGGGCGACCTCCAGAAGCGCCGCGGGATCCCCGAGGGGATCGACACGGTCGGCGGCGGCCGGCAGATCGTCAAGGCGAAGGTGCCGTTCGGCGAGGTGACGCACTACGCGACCGACCTCCGCTCGCTGACCGGGGGCAAGGGGACGTTCTCGTGGTCGTTCTCGCACTACCAGGAGGTCCCGGGCGACGTGGCCAAGAAGATCCTCGAGGCCGCGAAGGAAGAGGCCCACGCCTAGCGTCACGATCGCTCCGCTCGTCGCCGGCGACGCGGAGGAGCTGCTGCAGCTGCTGTTGCGCAACCGGCGCTTCCTGGCGCCGTACGAGCCGGCGCGCACCGACGCCGAGTTCACGGTCGCCGGCGTAGAGGGCGCGATCAGGGAGATGGCCGCGGCGCGAGCCGCCGGGACCGCGTATCCGTTCTGCATCCGCGCCGGGGGCGAGCTCGTCGGGAGGATCACGCTCTCCCAGGTCTTCCGAAAGGCGTTCCAGAGCTGTTACCTCGGCTACTTCGTCGGCGAGGAGCACAACGGCCGCGGGTACGCGACGGAGGCGGTCCGGCTGGCGGTAAGGCAGGCGTTCGACGCGGTCGGGCTCCATCGCGTGCAGGCGAACGTCATGACGAGCAACCCGCGCTCCGCCCGCGTGCTCGAGAAGGCGGGGTTCCGCCGGGAGGGTCTCGCCCTGCGGTACCTGCAGATCGCGGGTCGCTGGGAGGACCACCACATGTACGCGATCACGGTGGAGGACCTTGCCGGTCGCCCGAACTGAGTAGGTTCGGACCGGGTTGCGTGTCTCGAATCGTCGCGGCCCGCGTCGTATCGTCGTCTCAGACCGCCGACCCAAAGGAGAGCCGCATGCCCGCATCGAGGACCGCAGCACTCGGACTCACCCTGCTCCTCGCCGGCGGGATGGCCGCCTGCGGAGGCGACGACGAAGGCGGTGGCGGCGGCTCGGCCGACACGGTCTCTGCGGAGGCCTACGCCGCGGACGTCTGCGGCGCGATGCAGGACTGGATCACCGGGATCCAGGAGAGGACCCAGGAGATCGGCGAGAGCTTCACGAGCGGGGATCCCGAGGAGGGCAAGCAGGTCCTCGTCGACCTGATGACCGAGATGAGCGACGCGACCGGCCAGCTTGCCTCGGACGTGGAGGACGCCGGCGTCCCCGACGTCGAGGGCGGCGAGGAGGCCGCGGACACCCTCGTCTCGGCGTTCGAGGAGATCCAGGGGATCCTCGAGGACGCCCAGGCGGACGTCGAGGACCTGCCTTCGGACCCCCAGGGCTTCCAGCAGGGCGCGCAGGAGCTCGGCCCGACGATCCAGAACGCCCTCCAGTCGGTCGGCGAATCTATCGAGGAGCCTGAGTCCCAGGAGCTCCATGACGCGTTCGAGAACGAGGAGTCCTGCTCCGCCGTCCCCTAAGGACGACCCCGGCGGCCCACAGCGCGGCCCCCGCGACCGAGCCGAGAGCCGCCCAGTCACCCGTGCGGGCGTAGAAGGACGCGTCCGTCGCGAAGCGGACGCGCTCCGAGAGGACGTCCGGCTCCCACAGACCGGACCTCTCGAGCACGTGGCCGGACGGGTCGACGAAGGCCGAGATGCCCGTCAACGCGGCGTGCGCGACGTACACGCCGGTCTCGGCGGCGCGTACCTCGCTCATCGCGACGTGCTGCGCGGACGCCCACGAGTGCCGCCACGTCGACGTGTTCGTGAGCACGACGAGGAGCCGGCCCCCGGCGTCGACGCGCTCCGCGGCGATCGAGCCGAAGTCGGCCTCGAACGAGATGATCGGCGCGACGCGGCCGCCCGCGACGGTGAACACGACGGGCTCGTCCCCCGGGACCGCGTCGAGCGGCACCTGCTCGAGGGCCGGAAGCCAGTCGAGGGCCTCGCGCGCGGGGACGTACTCGCCGAACGGGACGAGGTGCGTCTTCTGGTAGGAGTCCACGATCGTCCCGTCCCGCGCTACCAGGTACGCCATCACCTGGTAGTCGCCGTCGTCGCGGGCGAGCGTGCCTCCGACGATCATCGGGCGGTCCGACTCGCGCGCCGCGACCCGTAGCGCCTCCGCCGCGGCCTCGTCGCGCGCCGGGTCGATGCCGACGGAGCTCTCGGCCCACAGGACGAGATCCGTCTCCGGCGGGACGTCCCGTGTGAGCCGGACGTGGTTGTCGAGGATCACGAGATCCTTCTCGTACGAGGCCTCCTGGTGCTCGGGGATGTTGCCCTGCACGATCGCGACGTCGACCGGCTCACCGGCGGAGCCCGGCCCCGGAAGCGCGACCGGCGCGACGAGCACGGCCGCGGCCGCGGCGGCGGACCCCAGGGCCGGAGCCGTCTCGCGCCGGCGCGCGGCGACCGCGGCGACCGCCACGAGCCCGTTCACGACGACCAGCTGGAACGCGACGAGCCACGATCCGCCGTACGCGGCCCCGCGCAGGACGAACGGCACGTCGTGCTGGCTCTGCGCGAGCTGACCCCAGGTGAACCCGACGACGGGCGTGGCCGCCCGGAGATACTCGACCACCGCGACCCACAGCAGGGCGGGGAGCACGATCGTCGCCACGGGCCCGAGGGACGGGCGGCCCTTCGAGAGAGCGCCCCACAAGGCGCCGAAGAGCCCCGTGTACGTCGCCTGCAGCAACACGAGGACCGCCCAGGCGAGATAGCCGACGATGCTCACCCAGTACAGCAGCGTCCCGAAGAAGCAGACGCCGAACGCCGCTCCGACCAGCAGACCGCGTCGAGCGCCGGCGCCCCTGAGGCCGGCCAGTAGCGGCGCGGCGGCGACCCAGGCGAGCGGAGCGAGGTCGGGCTCTGGGAACGCGAGCGTCAGCGCCACGCCTCCGAGCCCGGCCGCGGCCATGGCACGGGCCGCGGCGCGCCGGGGTTGGGGGCCGGGCGGCGTCTGGAGGTCCTCGATGGGCGTACGGGCGTCGATGCCGGAAGCCTACGTATTCCAGGCAACCCACCCGTTCTCGTGCGAAGCGCCTTTACAGAGGGCCGTCCGCCGCGCCGATAAACCGGCTGAGGGCGGAGAAAGGCCACGAAAGGGATAGATGCAGGACAGGTCGCAGAGCGGGTTCACGATCGTGGAGCTGCTGGCCGTGATCGTGATCGGCGCAGTGCTCGTCACGCTGGGCGCAGGAGCCCTGCGCGACTACACGCGCGGGAAGGCGCTGCAGGGCGCGCGCGACACGACGGTGACGCAGCTGCGCGAGCTTCAGCAGAGGACCTTCTCGGAGGGCTATCCGCGCGCGTACGGGATCAGGTTCCTCAAAGAGGACGTGCGCTGGGACGTCGTCCGTTACGACGCTTCCACGGGCTCCTGCTCGGTCGTCGAGTCACACAAGCTGACGAACGGCGTGACGATCTCCGGCACGCCCGCGGAGACCGACTTCCCGGAGTCGGCCGTCGCCGACGCGTGCCGGGGCGCCATCCCGAACTACACCGGCGAGTACGAGGTCGTGCTGTTCTACGCGCGCGGGACCGCCACCGGCGGCAAGGTCACGTTCGAGCTCGACGGCACCGGCAAGACGCGGCCGGTCCAGGTGAACGCGGCGACGGGGAGGGTGTCATGACGCGACTCCTTCGCCGCAGGGGGCCGGACGAGCCAGGCTTCACGCTCGTCGAGACCCTCGCCGCCCTGACGGTGTTCTCCATCGTCACGATCGGCGTCGTCCCGCTCCTCGGGAACTCGATGCGCGCCCTCGGCGTCTCGCGCAACCGGACCGTCGCCGAGAACGTCGTCCGGGCGTCGGTCGAGCGCCTGCAGGGCATCCGCTACCACGTCTCCTGGGACGCCAAGGCGAAGAAGGTCGACCTCCTCGACTTCTATCTCCCGCAGACCGCGGGCGCTTTCGAGCCGGGTCAGAGCTACAGCACCGCGGCGGCCAACCCGCCGCTCGCAGCCCCCGCTTCCGGCGGCACCGGCGTCTTCACGACCGTCTGCCCGCCGCCGGCGGGGACCAACCGGGCGTGCCCGGCGGGGATCCCCCCGGGATACACGCTCACGTACACGGCCTCGTTCGTGGAGCCGGTCCCGAACACGACGCCCCAGACCTATCGCGTCGTGAACCCCGGACCCTCGTACTCGGCGTCGCCGCTCCTCGCCGGGTCCTGCCAGGTCGCGCCCTGCAACGACAGGCCGCCCGCGGACCTCATCGACTTGCAGGTGACGGCGTCGTGGAACTACGCAGCCGCGCCGCGGACCTTCGCCGTCAGGAGCATGGTCGGCGAGCGCACGTTCTCCTCCGGCGTCGTGACGAACTCCGCCCCGCCGTCGCCGGGAGCGACGCCGGCCCCTTCGGCCGCTCCGAACCCGTCGGCGCCGGTGCGGATGCGCGGCAACGCGACGATCGGTCACGTCCTGAGGGCCGAGACCGGGTTCTCCCTCACGAGCGGGTCGTTCCCCGCCGCGTGCGGCACCGAGCCGTGCAACCACAGCGAGATGCTCTACACGGTCGGGTCGTCCGACGCGCGCATCGAGACCAAGGACGCGTCGTCGGCGGACGTCAACACGCGCTTCGCCGAGGCTCGCATCGTGAGGACGTATCCCGTGGGCACCACTCCCCCGGCAAGCCCTCCGCCCGACCTCAACTACGTGACCGGCGCGACCTCGATCATGCAGGCTCCTCCCGCGGACGTACGGGCGGTGGACGACGCGCGTACGACGATCCTCGACGTCGCGAACCCCGACCAGCCCATGGCGCTGCAGGGTCGCATCTACCAGCACGAGAACTACGGCTTGAAGGTCGACGTCTCGAACGAGCTCCCGCAGGCGGAAGGCGGCTTCCGCACGCCGCCGGGGGCGACCGGGACGCTCGAGTGGTACATCAATCACACCCAGCGCGACCCGTCGAGCACCGGTCCGATGCACATGGACACCGGCTATCCCATCTTCCAGGGGATGAAGTACCAGACGACGACCGGCCAGAGCAGCCTCGACGGGACCACGAAGGTGAACACGGGCGCGCTCGGGACGGCGGAGCGCCGGGTGCAGTCGACGGCCTCGTTCCGGCTGCCGTGGATGTACATCTTCCCGCGCATCTACGCCGGCAGGAACGGCGGCGACAGCTTCATGATGATGAACTTCTACGACTTCGTCGCGAACGTGAACTGCAAGTCGACGGCGAACCCCGCCACCGCGGTCGCGTCGGGGAGCTGGTCGTTCTCGTTCCAGTACTACTACGACGCGAACAACAACGGCCG
>DATADL010000161.1:0-13043 GCA_036258555.1 Actinomycetota bacterium
TCCTCCAGCACCTCGCGCGCCCGCTCCCGCACGACCTCGGCAGGAGCGAGGCAGACCGCGGGGTCGAGGTTCCCCTGCAGGACGACGCCTTCGCCGAGCCGGGCCCGGGCGCGCGAGAGCGGGACTCGCCAGTCGATCCCCATCACGTCGGCGCCGGCCCCTTTCATGAGCTCGAGGATCTCTCCCGTGCCGACGCCGAAGTGGATGCGCGGAACGCCGGTCTCCGCGAGGCCTTCGAGGATGCGCGCGGTCGCCGGCGCGACGTGCGCGCGGTAGTCGCGCGGCGACAGCGACCCCGCCCAGGAGTCGAACAGCTGGACGGCCGCGGCCCCGGCGCCGACCTGCGCACGAAGGTACGCCAGGACGGCCTCCGAGAGCCGGTCCATGAGCTTGTGCCACGTCGCGGGATCCGACGCCATGAGCGCCTTCGTGCGCGCGTGGTCCTTGGACGGACCGCCCTCGACCAGGTAGCACGCGAGCGTGAACGGCGCGCCGCCGAACCCGATCAACGGGACGTCGAGGCCGGCGACGAGCGCGCGGACGGCCTCGAGGACGAACGGGACGTCCTCCTCCGGCTCCAGGGGCCGCAGGCGCTCCACGTCCGCGACGGACCGGATCGGCGACTCGATCACCGGCCCGGTCCCCGGCGCGATCTCGAGCTGGACGCCCATCGCCTGCAAGGGCACGACGATGTCGCTGAACAGGATCGCCGCGTCGACGCCCAGCCGCCGCACGGGCTGCAGCGTGACCTCGACCGCGAGCTCCGGCGTGCGGCAGACCTCGAGGATCGAGTGCCGCTCGCGCACCGCCCGGTACTCGGGAAGGCTGCGGCCCGCCTGGCGCATGAACCAGACGGGGACTCTCTCGGTGGCCTCGCCCTTGCAGGCGCGCAGGAACAGGTCGTTTCTCATGGCGGTGACCGTCATCCTAGTGTCCGCCCGGGGGTTGGCGGCCTGGGGGCGCGGCCGACCCCGACCCCCTCGAAGCACGCGAAGATCGCCCGATGTCCCGGCTCTTCGGCACCGACGGCGTGCGCGGCGTCGCGAACCGCGACCTCACGCCGGACCTCGCCCTGGCCCTGGGCCGCGCCGCGGGTCTGGTCCTCGCGCCGGGCGGGGGCCGCGTCGTGGCCGGCCGCGACACGCGGCTCTCCGGCCCGATGCTCCAGGGCGCTCTCACGGCGGGTCTCTGCTCGGCCGGCGCGCGGGTCCTCGACGCGGGGGTCCTTCCGACTCCGGGCGTCGCCTGGCTCGTGCGGGAGGAGGCCGCGGCCGCCGGGGCGATGATCTCCGCGTCGCACAACCCCGTCCCCGACAACGGCATCAAGTTCTTCTCGGGGATCGGCACGAAGGTCTCGGGCGACGAGGAGGCGGCGATCGAAGAGCTGCTCGTCGAGACGCGCGAGGATCTCCCCACCGGTGAGGACGTCGGGACCGTCGACGCGGTCGCGGGTGCTGCGGAGCGGTACGTCGACCACCTCGTGGGCTCGCTCGACGGGTCCCTGCACGGCCTCCGCGTCGTCCTCGACTGCGCGCACGGCGCCGCCTGGTCCGTGGGTCCGGAGGCGTTCCGGCGCGCGGGCGCAGACGTGATCGCGATCAACGACACGCCGGACGGCGCGCGCATCAACGTCGACTGCGGGTCGACGTCGCTCGACGCGCTGGCGAAGACGGTCGTCGCGGAGGGGGCCGCGTTCGGGGTCGGCCTCGACGGAGACGCGGACCGTGCCCTGGCCGTCGACGAGACCGGAGCCGTGATCGACGGAGACCGGATCATCGCCCTCGCCGCGCTGCACCTGAAGGAGAAGGGCGCGCTCGACGGCGACCTGGTGGTGACGACGGTGATGACGAACCTCGGGCTTCGCCGTGCGCTCGCGCGGGCCGGGATCGACGTCGTGAGCGTCCCGGTGGGCGACCGCTTCGTCGCGGAGGCTATGACGGAGCACGGGGCCGTGCTCGGCGGGGAGCAGTCGGGGCACGTCATCTTCAGCACGCACTCGACCACCGGCGACGGCGTCTTCACGGGGCTGGCGCTTGCGGAGATCGTCGCGGCCGCGGAACGCCCGCTGTCGGAGCTCGCGGCCGTGTTCGAGCCCTACCCGCAGGTCCTCCTCAACGTCCGGACCGCGGATCGAGGCGCGCTCGAGGGGGCCGAAGAGGTGTGGGGGGCGGTCCGCGAGGCCGAGAGCGCTCTGGGCGAGTCCGGCCGCGTCCTCCTGCGCGCTTCGGGGACCGAGCCGTTGGTGCGCGTGATGGTCGAGGCGGAGGACGCCGCGACCGCCGACCGCGTCGCGCGCGAGCTGGCCGCGCTCGTGGAGGCGCGGCTGGGCGCGTGAGACCGCTCCTGACGCCGGAGGAGATGCGGCGCGCGGACGAGGCCGCCATCTCGTCCGGGATCCCCGAGGCCGAGCTGATGGAGCGGGCGGGCCGAGCGGTCGCACGGGCGGCCATAGACCTCGCCGGCGGCCGGTACGGCCGGCGCGTCCTCGTCTTGTGCGGCAAGGGCAACAACGGCGGCGACGGGCTCGTCGCGGCGCGGGTGCTGGCGGCCGAGGGCCTCGCGGTGAAGTGCGTTCGCCTCTTCGAGGACGGCGAGGACCCTCCTTCCCCGAACGCGTTCGACGTGGTCGTCGACGCGATCTTCGGAACGGGGTTCAGGGGCGCGCCGGAGGGCCGCGTCGCGCGCGTCGTCGAAGGCCTCGACGGCCACCCGCGCGTCGTTGCCGCCGACATCCCGTCCGGAGTGGACGGCGCAACGGGCGCCGTAGCCGGCGTCGCGGTGAAGGCGGCCGTCACTGTCGCGATGGGGGCCGAGAAGCTGGGCACGGCGTTGTCTCCGGGGGCCGCGCGCGCGGGGCGAGTCGTCGTGGCGGACATCGGGATCCCGATCCCGCGGGTCTCGACGCACGTGGCGGAGGACGACGACGTGGGGGCGGTCCTGCCGGCGCGGCCCCCGGACTCCCACAAGCGCAGCGGCGGATCGGTCGCCGTCCTCGCGGGCTCCGAGGCGATCCGCGGCGCGGCGCTGCTCACCTGCCGCGGCGCCGGCCGGATGGGCGCGGGCTACGTCACGCTGGTCTCGACGGCCTCGGTCGTCGCGGCGGCGACCACGGTTGCGCCGGAGCTGTTGACCCGGACGATCCCGGCCGGCGTGCTCGGACCCGATGCCCTCGACGAAGCCGAGGGCGCGGACTGCGTCGCGATCGGGCCGGGGCTCGGCAAGGGAGACGTCCAGCGCGCGCTCTGCGAGAGGACGCTGGGCGAATACGGCGGTCCCGTCGTCCTCGACGCGGACGCTTTGAACAACCTCGCAGGAGACGTCCAGCCCCTCGTCGCCCGCCGGGCTCCCGCGGTCTTGACCCCTCACCCCGCCGAGCTCGCCCGGCTCCTGGGGTTCGACACGAAAGACGTCGTCCGGGACCGGCTCGGCGCCGCACGGCGGGCTGCCGGGGGGTTCGGCTGCGTCGTGCTCGCGAAGGGCCATCGCACGATCGTCACCGACGGCGACCGGACCGTCGTGGTGCCCGCCGGCGGACCCGAGCTCGCGACCGCGGGCACCGGAGACGTCCTCACCGGCGCGGTCGCGGCGCTGCTGGCGGCGGGCGTCGACCCGTTCGACGCGGCCTGGGCGGCCGCCTACGTCCACGGGGTCGCGGGCTCGCTCGCGGGTTCGGGTGCGCTCGCCCCGGACGTCGCCGAAGCCCTCGGAAAGGCACGCGAGCGGTTTACGTTGGGCTCGTGAGCTTCACGAAGGAAGAGATCGAGGCGCGCGGCCACCCCGTGTGGGCCGAGGTCGACCTGGAGGCGATCCGCCACAACGTCCGCGTCCTCAAGAAGATGGCGTCGTCTTCGGAGCTCATGGGAGTCGTCAAGGGCTACGCATACGGCCACGGCAACCCCGAGAGCGCACGCGCGATGGTCGAAGCCGGCGCGACGCGGCTCGGCGTGGCCCGCGTGGCCGAGGCGATCCACCTGCGCGAGGCGGGGATCGAGGTCCCCATCCACGTATTCACCGAGCCGCCGCCGGTGGCCGCGCCGACGATGGTCGAGCTCGGCCTGATCGCGACCGTCTACACGCAGGCGTTCGCCGAGGCGCTCTCGGAGGCCGCGGTCTCGGCGGGCGAGCGGGTCGCGGTGCACGTCAAGCTCGACACCGGGATGCACCGGGTCGGCCTTCCCGCCGACGGCGCGCTCGAAGCGGTGGCGGAGATGACCCGCCTTCCGGGGCTCGCGATCCAGGGGGCGTGGAGCCACCTCGCCGTCGCGGACGTCCCCGACCATCCCTTCACGAGGAAGCAGCTGGAGCTCTTCTCGGAGCTGACCGACCGGATCGAGCGCAGCGGCGTGCGCCTCCGCTACCGGCACATCGCCAACTCGGCCGCGACGATGTCGCTGGCCGAGGCGCGGCTCGACCTCGTCCGCTGCGGCGTCGCCTGCTACGGCCTGTGGCCTTCGAAGGCAGTGGAGGGGACGGCGGACCTGCGGCCCGCGCTCGCGCTGAAGGCGCGCGTCAACCTCGTCAAGGAGGTCCCGGCCGGCGACGCGTTGTCGTACGGCCTCGAGTACACGGTGCCGCGCGAGGGTCGGGTGATAACGATCCCCGCCGGCTACGCCGACGGCTACGACCGCAGGTTGTCGGGGCGCGCGCCGATCTCGATCGGGGGGCGCCGCTACCTGGTCTCGGGGACCGTGTGCATGGACCAGTTCATGGTCGACGTCGGGGCCGACGAGGTCGCGGCCGGCGACACCGCGACGCTCATAGGCGAGGGGATCACGGCCGAGGACCTCGCGGCCATCATCGGCACGATCAACTACGAGGTCACTACGCGCATACCGTCGCGCGTCCCGCGGGTGTTCCTGTCGTGAGGAAGCAGGGGGTGGTCGCGCTCGCCGGCGCGGCCGCGGGCGTCGCCGCCGGTCTCGCGACCCAGCGCGCGCTCGTCAGGCGACGGCGCCGCAACGACCCGGAGGCCGGCGAGCGCTTCGGAACGCGCCGGGGCGTCCGGCCGCGCACGATCGCGCTGCGGGACGGCGCCGACGCTTTCGTCGAGGAGGCCGGCCCTCCGTCTCCGAAGGGGGCCGTGTTCGTCCACGGCTCCGCGCTGAGGACGGACCTGTGGCACTACCAGCTCGCCGGCCTCGGCGACCACCGCCTCGTCTTCTACGACCTCAGGGGCCACGGCGTGTCGCGGGAGAAGGGCACCGCCCGCTTCTCGATAGCGCAGCTCGCGAAGGACCTCGTCGAGGTGATCGACGACTGCGGCCTGGAAGAGGTCGTCGTGGTCGGGCACTCGATCGGGGGCATGGTCGCGCTCGACCTCGCGTCCACGCGGACGGACCTGTTGGGGGCCCGCGTCAAAGGGCTCGTGCTCGTCAACACGACGTACCGGCCGGCCGTCGAGACCGTGGCGGGCGGCGCCGCGCTGGCGCACGTCGAGAGGCTCCTCCGCCGTCCCTTCGACCTGATGGGCAAGCGCGCGCCGACGATCGACAAGCTGCGCGCGGTCGTCAAGCCGTCGGACCTCCTCTTCCTCACCGTCGCGTACACCGGCTTCGGCCCGGGCGCGCCGGCGAGCCAGGTCGACTTCGTGTACGACATGCTGTCCGAGACGCCGGCCGACGTGATCTTCGACCTCATCAGCTCGTACCGTGACTTCGACGTGACCGAGGTGCTCGCCGACGTCACGGTCCCCGTCCTCGTGATCGGCGGCACGAACGACCGCATCACGGTCCCGGCGGCGTCGGAGTATCTTGCCGGGCACCTGCCCAAGGCCGAGCTGAAGATGTTCGACCGGTGCGGGCACATGCCGATGCTGGAACGCCACCGCGAGTTCAACGAGGTGGTGGCGTCGTTCCTCGACGACACGCTGGGACGACCGATCGCCTAGGCGATCGGCCAAGAAAGGGAGTCGGAGCCGCAGATGAGAGACGACCGGGTAGAGAAGCTCGCCGACATACTCGTGGAGTACTCCTGCGCGGTCCGGAAGGGAGACCTCGTCGGGATCTCCGCGAGCTACCACGCCGAGCCGCTGATGCTGGCGATCTACCGGCGCTGCCTCGACCGCGGAGCGCACGTCACGCTGCGGCCCTCGCTCCCGCACGCCGGCCCGATCTTCTACAACCACGCGAGCGACGAGCAGCTGGAGTACGTATGGGAGACCGAGCGCTGGCTCGCCGAGAACCTCGACGTGCGGTTCACGATCATCGCGGACAACAACACGCGTCAGCTCTCGAAGGTCGACCCGCGCAAGCAGGCGCTGACCTCGCGGGCGCGCAAGCCCCTGATGGACCTGTTCATGAACCGCGGCGCGAGCGGCGATCTCAGGTGGAACGTCACTCTCTTCCCGACCGAGGCTCATGCCATGGATGCCGAGATGAGCCTCGAGGAGTACGAGGACTTCTACTACGGCGCCTGCCTCGTCGACTCGCCGGACCCCGTGGCGGAATGGAAGAAGGTCGGCGAGCGCCACGCCCGCATGATCGAGTGGATCGAGGACCGCAACGAGATCCACGTCGAGGGGGAGGGGACCGACCTGATCCTCGAGACGGGAGGACGCAAGTGGCTCCCTGCGGACGGGAAGGAGAACTTCCCGGACGGCGAGATCTTCACGGGCCCCCGCGAGGACAAGACCCGGGGCCGCGTCACGTTCAGCTACCCCGCGATCTACGGCGGTCAGGCCGTCGAGGGCATCCAGCTCGTCTTCGAGGAGGGCCGCGTCGTCGAGGCGACGGCCCGCAAGAACGAGGAGTTCCTGCTGAAGACGCTCGACACCGACCCCGGGGCACGGGTGCTGGGCGAGCTCGGCATCGGGACCAACTACGGGATCCCGGGCTTCTCCGGCGAGATCCTCCTCGACGAGAAGATCGGAGGCACCGTCCATCTCGCCGTGGGCGCCGCCTACCCCGAGAGCGGCGGCGTGAACGATTCGGCCGTCCACTGGGACATGGTCTGCGACCTCCGCAAAGGGGGCCGGATCACGGTCGACGGCGAGGTGTTCATGGAGGACGGGAAGCTGCTCATCTCGTAACCTCGGGGCGTGCCAGCGTCCCCTCCTCCTTCGTCGCGTCTGGACATCCGAGCGGTCGAGCAACAGGCCCTGGGGTGCGTGAAGTGCAGGCTGTCCGAGGGGCGGACCCAGGTGGTGTGGGCGGACGGGAACCTCGACTCGAAGTTCCTGCTGATAGGCGAGGCCCCCGGGCGCAACGAGGACCTGCAGGGGCGTCCCTTCGTGGGGGCCGCGGGGCAGCTGCTCGACCGGCTGCTCGCCGAGATCGGCCTCGACCGGACGAAGGTAGCGATAGCGAACGTGATCAAGTGCCGGCCTCCGGCCAACCGCGACCCGTTGCCCGACGAGATCGAGGCGTGCACCCCGTGGCTCCAGGCCCAGCTCGCCCACATGCAGCCGGACGTCATCGTCACGCTCGGCAACTTCGCGACGAAGTTCGTCCTGCAGTCGCCGGTCGGGATCACGCGGGCGCGCGGCCACGTCTACGAGCGCAACGGCTCGGCGATCGTGCCGACGTTCCACCCCGCCGCGGCCCTGCGTGGGGGCCGGTTCGGCGGGGTCGACACCGTCGACGCGATCAGGGCCGACCTGAAGGTCGCCGCGACCGAGCTGGCCGCGGCCGAGGCGCGGGCCCAGGCGGCCCCGCCACCGGCGGAGCCCGTCCAGGAAGGTCTCTTCTGATGCGGCGGGGGATCGGCGTCGTGAGCAAGTCTCCCGAGGAGACCCGCATCCTCGGCGCCTGTCTCGCCCCCGTCCTGCTCCCCGGCGACGTCGTCAGCCTCTCCGGCGACCTCGGCGCCGGCAAGACCGTGTTCGTCCAGGGGGTGTGCACCGCGCTCGGCTACTCCGGGCGCGTCACGAGCCCGACGTTCACGCTCGTGCACGAGTACGAGGCGCGCTATCCGATCGTCCACCTCGACATCTACCGGCTGGACTCGTACCAGGAGGTCCTCGACCTCGGCTTCGAAGAGCTCGTCGGGCCGAACGCGATCGTGCTCGTCGAATGGGGAGACGCCGTGTCGCCGCTGCTCCCGAAGCGGTCCCTGGACGTAGTCCTCACGCGCTCCGACGACCTCGACGCGACCGAGGAGCGCAACGTCTTGTTCCGTCCCGGCTCACCGGAGTGGCTCGGGAAGCTCACGACGATGAGGACGACCGCCGAGGCCCTGTTGAACGCGGCGTCTCCGGATGCCGCCGGGAGCCCGCGCTTCTGGGATGCTGGACGTGCGATTGCCGGAGGAGAAGCCTGATGCTCGTGCTCGGGATCGAGTGCTCGACGCCGCAGGCCAGCGTAGCGATCGGCTCGGAGCAGGGCGTGGTCGCGAGCGCGCTGGTCTCGCGCGGCGCGACCCACAACGAGTTCCTCTTACCGGCGATCCGGTTCTGCCTCGACGAGTGCGGCCTCGGCTACCGCAACCTCGGGGGCATCGCGGTCAGCCTCGGTCCGGGGCTGTTCTCGGGGATGCGGGTGGGGGTCGCGACCGCGAAGGCGCTCGCGCAGACGCTGTCGGTCCCGATCGTCGGGATGGCGAGCCTGGACCTGGTGGCGTACGAGGTGCGGCACACTTCGAAGACCATCTGCGCCGTTCTCGACGCGCGCCGCAACGAGGTGTTCTACGCGTTCTACCGGCCGTCCCCCGGCGGGATCCAGCGCATGACCGAGTACCGCATCGAGCAGCCGGGGCGGCTCGCGATCGGCATCGCCTCGCGCCCGGAGGAGGTCCTGCTCGTCGGCAACGGCGCGCTGCTCTACAAGGAGCTGTTCGAGTCGGCCGGGCCCGTCGTCGAGGTCGCGGGGATGAACCAGTCGTTCCCGAACGCGTGCGCGCTCGTCGAGCTAGCGCTCCCTCGGCTGTACCGCGAGGACTTCGACTCCCTGTACGAGCTGCGACCGCTGTACCTCCGGAAGTCGGCGAAGCGGATCGACTGGCAGCGGATCCGCCAGAGCAGGTCGGCCTGATGGCGCTCGCCCGGCTCCCCGACCGCGACTCGGTCCCCGAGGTCGAGCTCACGAAGATGCGGCGCCGGCACCTGCGCAAGGTGCTCGCGATCGAGGCGCGGGTCTACCCGCGGCCGTGGAGCGCGTCGCTGTTCCTCTCCGAGCTCGCCCAGAAGAGCTCGCGCACTTACCTCGTCGCGCGTCACGAGGGCGAGGTCGTCGGGTACGCGGGGATGATGTACACGGGGCTCGAGGCTCACATCACGAACATCGCCGTCGACCCCGACTACCACGGGCGCAAGGTCGGCTCGCGGCTCATGCTTCGGCTCGTGACCGAGGCGATCGCCCGCGGGGCGCGCACGCTGTCGCTGGAGGTCCGCGTCACGAACCTCCCGGCGCAGAGCATGTACGGGAAGTTCGGCTTCTCGGTCGTCGGCGTCCGCAAGGGCTACTACATAGAGACGAAGGAGGACGCGCTGGTGATGGTCGTAGACGACGCGACCACGACCGAGTACCGGCTGCGCCTGCAGACGTTGCGGGACGAGATCGACCTGGTCACGGGTGACAGCAATCGTGGGTGAGACCCTCTGGGCCTCGCCGGAGGTCGCGACCGAGAAGAAGCCCATCGGCGAATGGGACGAGGAGACGCTCGTCCTCGGGATCGAGACCTCGTGCGACGAGACGTCGGCGGCCGTCGTCAAGGGCGGCCGGCAGATCCTCTCCAACGTGATCGTGTCGCAGGGCGAGCTGCACGGCGAGTACGGCGGGATCGTCCCGGAGGTGGCGGCCCGAGCGCACGTCGAGGCGCTGTCGCCCGCGATAGGCGAGGCCCTGCTGCAGGCCGACGCGACGTTCTGGGACCTCGACGCCGTAGCGGCGACGCTGGGGCCGGGCCTCGTCGGGTCGCTGCTGGTCGGGATCGCCGAGGCGAAGTCGATCGCCGCGGTTCTCGAGGTGCCGTTCCTCGGCGTGAACCACCTGGAAGCCCACCTCTACTCCGCCCTGCTGGTCGACCCCGAGGCGTCGTTCCCCGCCCTCGCGCTGATCATCTCGGGGGGCCACACGCTGCTCGTCCACGCGCTCAACCACGGGACGTACGAGATCCTCGGCGAGACGCTCGACGACGCGGCGGGCGAGGCCTTCGACAAGGTCGCGCGGTTCCTCGGCCTCGAGTACCCGGGGGGGCCCGAGATCGACCGCCTGTCCTTGCTCGGAGACCCCACGGCGGTCCAGTTCCCGAGGGCGATGATGAACGAGCCGGGCTTCGACGTCTCGTACTCCGGCCTCAAGACGGCGGTGATCAACCACGTCCGCAAGGAGGAGGCCGCCGGCCGGCCGATCTCCGTCGAGGACATCGCCGCGTCCTTCCAGCAGGCGGTGGTCGACGTGCAGGTTGCGAAGACGATGGCGGCCGTCGAGCACGCCGGGGTGGACCGGCTCTTCCTCGTCGGCGGGGTCGCTGCGAACTCGGGGCTGCGGTCGGGGATGGCGGCGGCCTGTGAGGCGGCCGGCGTCAAGCTCACCGTCCCGCCGATGGAGCTCTGCACCGACAACGCGGCGATGATCGCGGCGTGCGGCACGGCGATGCTGCGCCGGGGGGCGTACTCCGGCCTCGACGTCGCGCCGGACCCGAACCTCCCGCTCGCCTAGCCCCCGCTCAGCACCCGCCGGCCGCGGCCTCGCGCCGCGCGACGAGCGACGGTCTCGTCGCCGAGTCGCTGCCCGGCTCGGCGACGGTGATCACGAGGAAGTCGTCGCCGTGGAGCTCCGAGTACACGGGCACGCCGTCGTCCGGCGGCCCTTCGAGGACGCCGGTCTGCTCGGGGTCGCTGAAGTCCGCGTGCGCGTCGCGCCACTCGACGTGGTACCCGCGCTCGCGCAGCGCGTCGTCGATCTCGGGAGGCGACGACAGCTGCAGGCAATGGATCAGCCCCCCTTGCTTCGTCTCGTCGGGCGCGTCCGCGGCTGCGGCGATCGCCCACCGTTCGCCGTCCTCCGCCGGTCGTCCGACTTCGAGGAGAAGAGGGGAGCGCAGGTCGGCCGGCACCTCGAGGACCTCGGCCCCCGGCTGCGCGCCCTCGAGGACCTGGTCCTGCACGGCGTCGATGCGATGGTCGTAGCCGCCGATGCCGGCGTTGCCGTTCACCCGGATCCACCTCCCGACGTACGAGGGGCTCGCGGGGATCAGCTCGACGCGCGCGTCGAGCCCGTTGGCGCGCAGGTCCTGGGTCATCGCCTCGGGGTCGGCCGTCGCGTCCTCGACGCGGAGGTACAGGAAGTCGCCCCGTCGCTCGACCGCGATCGCACCGGCGAGCGGGTCGTCCGACAGCGCAGGCACGACGACCGCGAGCGCGACCGCAGCCGCCACCGCCGTCGCTACGGCTGTGGGGCGCAGGCCGGGCCGGCGGACGGGAGGCGCCGCGGGGACCTCGTCGGACAAGATGCGTCCCAGGAGGTCGTCCCACTCTTCGTCGGAGACGAGCGTGCCGGCGGCGCGGCCGGGGTCGATCGTCTGCAGCGCGCGGTGCAGGGCGTCGGGCGTCGTCATCGGGACTCCTCCAGTCGGGGGTCGGGGGCGAAGAGGCTCTTGCGACCGGCCGCCCGCGGCTCGAGCGCGCGGGCGAGCCGCCTGCGAGCGCGATGCAGGCGCACCGAGAGCGTCGCGGGCGTGCATCCGAGGACGACGGCCGCCCGTCCGACGTCCAGGCCGTCGAGTGCGACGAGCGTCAGCACCTCGCGGTCGCGCGGCCGCAACGACGCGAAGGCGTCGGCGAGGGCCTCGCGGTCGTGGAGCGCCGAAGCCGGGTCGCCGGCGCGCTCGGGACGGGCCTCGGCGACCATGCGCCGCACGAGGCCGCTCCGCCGCGAGTCCGCGCGCCCGGCCGTCGCGGCGACCTTGCGGGCGACCCCGTACAGCCACGGGAGGGCGTCGTCCGGCACGTCGTCCAGGCGCCGCCACGCGACCAGGAACGTCTCGGCCACGACGTCCTTGGCCTCGTCCGGGCCGACCCGGCGGAGCGCGTAGGCGAGCAGCGGCCGCCGCGTCGCCTCGTAGAGCTCCTCGAACCGCCTGCGTCTGTCCACCCGTCCCCCTTGGTCGTGGTCACGCAGGTGTAATGGCCGGCAGCAGGCGCATCTTGCACTCGAGCTGCGAGAAGCGCCCCACGTTTGACCCTCCGGCCCCCTCGGCTTACTCTTAGCACTCAGGCAGTCAGAGTGCTAACACGCCTAATAGGAGGTAGCAGATGGCCACGAACATCAAGCCGCTGGAGGACCGCATCCTCGTCCGGCCCGAGGAGGGCCAGGAGACCACGGTCTCGGGCATCGTGATCCCCGACACCGCCAAGGAGAAGCCCCAGGAGGGCACCGTCCTCGCGATCGGTCCGGGGAAGCGCAGCGACTCCGGCGAGCTCATCCCGATGGACGTGAGCGTGGGCGACCGCGTCATGTACTCGAAGTACGGCGGGACCGAGATCAAGGTCGACGGCGACGAGCTCCTGATCCTCTCGTCGCGCGACGTCCTCGCGATCGTCGGCAGCTAACAGCTACAGAGGGGAAACCACACACATGCCAAAGCTGGTTCGTTTCGACGAGGAGGCGCGCCGCGGCCTCGAGGCGGGTGTCAACCGTCTCGCCAACGCCGTACGCGTGACGCTCGGCCCAAGGGGTAGGAACGTCGTCCTCGACAAGAAGTGGGGCGCGCCGACGATCACCAACGACGGCGTCACGATCGCGAAGGAGATCGAGCTCGAGGACCCGTGGGAGAACATGGGCGCGCAGCTCGTCAAGGAAGTAGCGAGCAAGACAGCGGACGTCGCCGGCGACGGCACCACGACCGCGACCGTCCTCGCGCAGGCGATGGTGAAGGCCGGGCTCCAGAGCGTCGCGGCCGGCGCCAACCCGATGAGCATCAAGCGCGGCATCGAGAAGGCCGCCGCCGCGGCGATCGACGCGGTAAAGGCACAGGCGCGTGACGTAGAGGGTCGCGAGCAGATCGCGCACGTCGCGAGCATCTCGGCGAACAACGACCCCGAGATCGGCGAGATGGTCGCCGAGGCAATGGACAAGGTCGGCAAGGACGGCGTGATCACGGTCGAG
>DATADL010000162.1:0-11115 GCA_036258555.1 Actinomycetota bacterium
GATCCTGGACGGGCTGGGCGACGACCCGCTCCCGGCACTCGGCGGCCGCACGCCCCTGGAGGCGGCGCGCACGCCGCTGCTCGACCGCCTCGCCCGGGAAGGGCGCAACGGCTACGTGACGACGGTCGGGGAGGGGATCGCGCCCGAGTCCGACATCGCCGTGTTCTCCATCCTCGGCTACGACCCCCACGAGCACCACACCGGCCGCGGCCCCCTCGAGGCCGTCGGCGCCGGCCTCGACGTCAAGGACGGCGACCTCGCCTACCGCGTCAACTTCGCGACGGTCGAACGCGAGGGCGAGGGGTGGGCGATCCTCGACCGTCGGGTCGGCCGGGACCTCTCGTCGGACGAAGCACACGCGCTCGCAGACGAGGTCCAGCAGAAGGTGCGGATCCCGGGAGCGTCGTTCGAGCTCCGCGCCACGATCGGCCACCGCGGCGTGCTCGTGCTGAGGTCCGACGAGGGTCCGCTGTCGGCCGAGGTCGAGAACTCCGACCCGGCGTACGGCCGCCAGGGCGCGCTCGGCGTCGCGAAGGAGACCTTCGACAACCACGTCGTGCACGTGACGCCGGTGGCGGGCCACGAGGACGACCCCGCCGCGCGGCGCGCGGCGCGCCTGACGAACGAGTGGCTCGCGGCGAGCTACGAGGTCCTCGCCGCGAGCGAGACCAACCGGGTCCGCGAGGCCGCGCGGAAGCTGGCGGGCAACTTCGTCCTCACGCGCGACGGCGGCGACCACCTCCCCGACCTCGTCCCGTTCCACGAGAAGTTCGGCCCCCGGATGGGGTGCTTCGTCGAGATGCCGGTCGAGCTCGGGATCGCGCGGCTGACGGGCATGGGCATCGTCGAGGCGCCGACCGGGATCCCGCCCCGCGAGCAGTACGGGCGCTGGGCGGCTCTCGCGCTGGACGCCATCGACGGGTACGACGGGCTGTACATCCACATCAAGGGACCCGACGTCCCTGCCCACGACGGCGACCACGAGGCCAAAATCGTGAGCATCGAGGAGATCGACTCCTTCTTCTTCGCGCCGCTGCTCGACGAGCTCGACCTTCGCTCGACGATCGTCGCGGTGACCGCCGACCACTCGACGAGCTGCGCCCGCAAGGCGCACACCGACGGGCCGGTCCCCCTGCTCGTCTCGGGCGGGGGAGTGACCCCCGACGGCGTCCAGACCTACGGCGAGAGCGCGTCGCGCGAAGGGAGCATCGGCCACCTGCGGGGGCCGGAGATCATGCCGAACCTCGTCGCGCTGGCGAAGGGCTAGAGCGCTCCCTTCCATTCGCGCAGGTGCCGCGCCACGTGCTCGCCGGCGTCCGCCCATATGACGTCGTGCCCCTCGGCGAGGAGGCGCGCGTAGGCGGGGTCGGTCCGTATCAGATGCGCCTCCCGAACGCACCGGGCGACGGCGACCTCCAATACGCCGGGGTCGAGCGCGCCGTACGCCTCCCGGAAGACCCCCAGGCGGTGCGGGACGTCCGCCCGGATCGTCGAGTCGGGCATCAGGGGGATCAGCGTCAGCAACGCCCACGCCAGGTCCCAGTCGGGGCTCCCGGGGGCCGCGAGGTCCCAGTCCACGAACGCCCACCCCCCGCCCGGCCGCCGCACGAGGTTCCACGGCGCGAGGTCGTTGTGGCACACGAGCTCTCCACTGCCGGAGCCGTCGCTTCCGCGATGCGACCATTCGTAGCCACGGCCGTCGAAGCCCGCGACGGCGTCGTGGAACGCCCGGACGAGGCCGGCGACCTCGGCGAGGGCCTCGTCGGGTGCGATCAGGTCGACGTGGTCCGGGTAGACGACGTCACCCTCGACGAACGTCAGCACCTCCCGGCCGAGCTCGTCGACGCCGAGCACCCGGGGAGCGCCGTCGAACCCCGCCGCCTCCAGGTGCCGGAGCAGGGCGTGGACGCCGGGCGTCCACGGCCCGGCCGGACGCCGGACGGTGTCGCCGACCCGGACGACGGCCTCGTGGGTGTTCCCGCCGGTCAGGAGCTCCTCTTCCACGTACCGATCGTAGAAGTGTCCGGTGCACGCGGTGCAAGTGGTGCACGGTGCACCGCGTGCACCGCGTGCACCAGTCCCTGCCGCAGCATCAAGGGTGGGGTACAAGGGCGCCGGCCCCCGGCTACTATTGCGGTAGCTCTAGCCGGAATGGGGTGTCGCCTAGATGGCTGCTCGCAGGAAGCACACGCTCGCCGACGTCCTCGGCCCCCTCGAGTCCGAGATCATGGACGTCGTCTGGGACGCCGGGGAGGTCACGGTTCGTGACGTCCACCGGAGTCTCAACGAGAGCCGCCCGATCGCGTACACGACCGTCATGACGACGCTCGGCCGGCTCACCGACAAGGGCCTCCTGCGCCGCGTCGAGGACCAGCCCGCCCACCGCTACTCGGCCCTCGTCTCCCGCGACGAGTACGCCAGCTCCACGGTCAAGTCCGTCGTCGACTGGCTCGTCCAGCACTTCCCCGACCCCGCCGTCGCCTACTTCGTCGACAAGGTCGAGAAGGAGGACGAGGAAGTGATCGAGAGGCTCCGAGAGGCCATCGACCAACGGAGAGAATCGGACTAACGGTGACTAGCGCGGCCCCCGCGGTCCTCGCGCTGGAGACCGACTCGGCCTGGGTCGTGATCTTCGCCGTCTCCGTCGTGACGCTCGTCGCGGCGCTGCTGCTCCGGCGGATCATCAACCGTCCGGGTGGCGTCCTCTCGGCGGTCCTGCTGTGTCTTCCGCTGGTCCTGCCGCTCGTCGCCGCGGTCGCGTACGAGCATGCCCTGCTCCCCGAGGTCGCGGTTCTGCGTCCCGCCGGCTCGGCTCTGCTGGACCGGTCCGGCGACCTGCTGCACCTCCTGTTGCTCCAGGACCACCGCACCCATTCCGTAACGCCCTACGCCCTGACGGGCTCCGCCGGCCCGTGGATCCTGCTGGCCGGCGCGCTCGTGACGTCGTTCATGCTGGTCCGCAGGGTCGTAGGGACGCTTCTGGTCCGGCGGCTGATAGCTCGCTGCAGGCCCCTGACCGAGGACCACCTCGCGGTCGTCGGTCCCGCCCTGGACGACGTCGTCCGCCTGTCGTCGCTGCCGGCGACGCCCGAGCTGCTCGTGCTGCCGGACGGCGTCCAGGGAGCGTTCGCCTGCGGCGGGAGACGGGGGAGGATCCTGATCTCGGAGGCCGTCGTCTTCGACCTCGACCGCGAGGAGCTCGAGGGCGTCCTGGCCCACGAGGTGGCCCACCTCGAGACCCATGACGTCCGCGTGGTGTTCGTCGCCGGGCTGCTGCGCGATCTCGTGGCATGGAACCCGCTCGCGCACGTAGCGTTCCGGCGCCTCGCCTCCGACCGCGAGCGGGAGGCGGACCGGCGGGCCGCGACCCTCACGGCGCGCCCTCTCGCCGTGGCGTCGGGGCTCCTCAAGATGTACGACCTGATGAAGTCGACGGGGCGGACCGTCGACCAGGGGGCGATGGCCTTCCTCCGCCCGGGACGCCGCATCAGCCGCCGGGTCTCCGAGCTCATAGCACTGGCCGACGGCCGGACGCTGGTCGCACCGGCGGGACGGACGCCGTACCTGATGGCGGGGCTGCTCGTCGCCGCGCTGGGCCTCCAGGTCGGCGCGCACGTCGCCACGCAGGACATGAACGGGTTCGCGATCGTGCTGGGGGACACGTCGGCGCCCCACGCCCAGTACTGGACGCCGGCCGAGGCCCGTCACCGGGTCCCCGAGCGCGGCCAGCACCGGGTCGAGGCCCGCAGGGCCGGCGTGAAGGCGGCGGCCGCCCGCACCCCCCGCTACCCCGAGCTGACCAGGGAGTTCCTCGTCAAGGAGAAGAACCTGCCGGAGTGGTTCGAATGGATGGCGAAGAGGGCCGAGAGGACGCCGACCGCCGCCATGGCCTGGGAGGGCCGGCGGGAGTGGGCCGCGACGCCGGTCTTCCGGCAGCCGTCGGGCGGCGTGGCGATCTACCGCCTGGCCAGCCTTCCCAGCCCCTAGCCCTTCTCCGCCTTTCGGCTACGCTAGGTGCTTCCTCCGAGACAACCAGACCCCGAAGAGGTGCGTCCATGACTCCGCTGCTCGTCATCATCCACTCGGTCGCCGCGGTGACCCTGATCGTCTTCGTGCTGCTCCACGCAGGCCGTGGAGGGGGCGTCTCCGAGATGTTCGGCGGCGGCATGCAGACGCAGGCGATGGGGTCGACGGTCATGGAGAAGAACCTCGACCGGATCACGATCATCGTGGCGATCGTCTTCGCGGGAACGACGATCCTGCTCGCGATGCGGTTGTCCGAGTAGCCGTCCGAAGGCGTCGATGAAGCTCCGCCGGGCCGCCGCCGCGGCCCTCCTGGTCCTTGCCGCGCCCGCGCTCCTCGGCGCGTGCGACGGCGAGGAGGGGAGCGCCGACGAGATCGGCTCCGGGGGCTCGTCCAGCGCGCCTGCGACGGGTTCCGGCGAGGGCCGGGGCACGGCGTCGCCGAGAGCGCCGGGGGGATTCACCGAGGACGACCACGTCCTCGACGTCGCCACGCGGCAACCGTCGACGCTCGACCCCATGAGGATCCAGGACCCCGGCTCGGTCCTCGTCGCACGCCAGCTCTACGAGGGGCTGACCCGGTGGGACCCCGTGCAGCAGAAGGTCGTCCCCGCGGCCGCCCGCAGCTGGGACGTCGGGGGCGGGGGCCGCGTGTACACGTTCCAC
Organism: Actinomycetota bacterium; assembly: GCA_036258555.1. Taxonomy (GTDB): domain Bacteria; phylum Actinomycetota; class CADDZG01; order CADDZG01; family WHSQ01; genus JALZEG01. Next base: position 4,690 of record DATADL010000162.1, read on the forward strand.
CTGCGCCAGGGGATGACGTTCCACGACGGGTCGCCCGTGCGAGCGGCCGACTTCCGCTTCGCCTTCGACCGGATCGTGGAGAAGTCGAACGCATCGGATCTCGCCTACACCCTCGAGCGCGTCCAGGGCTTCCCCGAGGTCAACTCGGCGGGGACGTCGGACCACCTCTCCGGGCTGGCGACCCCCGACGACCTCACGTTGAGGATCACGCTCTCCGAGCCGTTCCGGGGTCTCCCCGCGGTCCTCACGCACCCGGGCCTCGTCCCGCTGCCGGCGAAGGCCGTCGCGCGCTACGACGACTTCCTCGCGAGGCCCGTCGGCAACGGCCCGTTCCAGATGGCGGAGGAGTGGGTGCCCGGCGAGCCGGTCATCCTGGAGGACTTCCCCGGGTTCGTCGAGACGCCGCTCCTCGACGGGATCCGCTTCATCCCCTCGCCCGACGCGGCCGCGTCGTGGCCGCTCTTCGTCGACGAGCGGCTGGACGTCGCGGAGGTCCCCTCGGGCCAGTTCGACGCGGCGCGCGAGGAGTACGGGGAGGAGGGCTACAAGCCGTTCCTCGCCGGCTACTACTTCGGGCTCAACCTCGACTCCGACGAGCTCGACAGCCTCGCCGTCCGCAAGGCGATCGGCCGCGCGATCGACCGCCGCGAGATCGCGGAGTCCGTCTACAAGGGCAACATGCAGCTGCCGCGGGGCATCGTGCCCGCCGGCATGCCGGGATTCCAGGAGAACGTCTGCATCACGCTCTGCCGTTACTCGCCGGACATCGCGAAGGAGATGGTCGCCGACCTGCCGCGGAGCGCCCGCCGTATCTCCGTCCAGTTCAACCGCGAGGACCCGCACGGCCGCGTGGCGCGGCTCGTGAAGCAGGACCTCGAGGCCGCCGGGTTCACGGTCAGGATCGAGGGCTTCGGGTTCCCGCGCTACCTCCGGTTGCTGCAGGCCGGCCGCCAGTCGGCGTACCGCCTCGGATGGATCGCGGAGTACCCGGAGGCCGACGTGTTCCTGTCGGGGCTGTTCGGCTCGGGGTCGCCCGACAACCACTCGGGGTTCGCGTCGCCGCGGGTCGACGCGCTGCTCGCGAAGGCGCGGCGCACCGCGTCCGACGCCGTGCGAGCGCAGACCTACGTGCAGGCGGAGAAGCTGATCCTGAAGAGCATGCCGGTCGTGCCGATCGGGTCGTTCGTGACGCACTGGGCGGCGCAGCCGTGGGTGAGGAAGATCCAGTTCGACGTGATGGGGGGCTTCGACGCGGTCGAGATCTCGCTGGAGGACGAGCCGGCGGAGTCGTAAGGGCCGCGGCGGTATGATCGCCGGACGGCCCTGAGCGTCTTTCAGGGCCTTCGTTTCGAGCGGTGGTGGTGGAACGGTAGACACGCCAGCTTGAGGGGCTGGTGCCCGCAAGGGTGTGGGGGTTCAAATCCCCCCCACCGCACGTGTCACGTCCGCGGCGCGCCTTGGAATAGCGCCGCGCAGGCAATTCGACCCGGTCCCCGAGGCCTTGCGACGGGGAGCGCGGGGGCCCTAGCTCTGGCGACGGTGCTCGCGGGCCGATAGCCGGAGTAGACGGGCCTCCTCCTCCTCCGACGCGAGACCGGCGAGCCGCAGGATCGCCGATATGGATACGTCGCACCACAGAGCGACTGCGGTCCACTGCTCCGGGGCGGGGACGGCGGCGTCCTTCTCCCATAACCGGTAGGCAGTCCTCGCGGCCCCTATCCGCTCGGCTGCCTCCGTCAAGTTGAGCCCTCGCTCCTCTCGCGTCTGGCGGAGGAGGTCCCCGAGGGACCGTGGCTCATGGCCCATTTGTTCCCTTTCGTCACTTTTCTCTTGACGCGACTTGTCCGATGTGTCTAGTCTGCCGTCGTACGTCTGACGGCCGGACGACGACACCAAGATACAGGGCGGACAGGGACAAGGCAAGCACGTTCTCGTAACGCAGATCCTGCGCGTCACGAGCAACGACGCCTGGCTAGAAAGGAGGGACGATGAGGTCTCTGGGCCGGGGACTCGCCACCGGTTCTCTGCTCATTCTGCTGGTGGCGGGGTTCGTGATGGGGAATGCACGAACGTCGTACGCAACCGATTACCCGGAAGTCGAAGAGGACTGCCACATCTACTTCATCGACATCTTCTGCAATTGGCAGCACAGGCACCACAACTACCCTGCAGTTCCTTCCGGTTACAGCCAGATCGTCAACCGATTCGGGCAACCCTGCAACAGCGACGCCACGGCGAACTACATGACGTGGAGGGCGTGGGACAACGGACACCGTTACCCCCTCTACTTCCACCGGAAGCTGGGTGGCGACACGTCGTCGAATCTCGACTGGGACGTGAAGGGCCACATCCGTCACGGTGCATGGGACTCCAACGGGGACGGCACCGCCGAGCATGGCGAAAGGCGAAAGCACATCAAGAGCGGGATCTACACGTACGCCTGCCGGTACGTGCAGGGAACCTCCAAGTGGTCGACGCACGCCTGGGGTATCGCAATCGACGTGAGCTCCGCTTACGAGCCGTACGGTGAGACGACCTGCAACGTCGTGACGCGCCAATCGGGGGTTCCGGACGCCTTCGAGAATCACAACTGGTACTGGGGCAAGGCTTTCGCCGACTGCATGCACTTCCAGTACGCCGTCGACTACTAGTCGACGCTGTGGATGACGGCGGCTCACGAGTCTTCAACGGGAGGGTGTCATGAGGATTGCTCGCTTGCGACATCTGTGGCTGGGCTGCGTTGTTGCGTTGCTGGCGGTTCTGCTGATGTCGTCGTTGATGTCCCCGGCGGTTCCGGCCGCCACCTGGCCCTCGACGGTCGCTACCGTGTCCGGCGGAGGTCTCACCATCTCGACTCCGGAGGGCGGGAGGACGCAGGTGCCCCTGCCCGGGAAGGTCGGCGCGCTGGATCTCACGCCCGATGGGCGCACGGCCGTCGTAGCGGCGGGTTCGGGTGTCGAAGGGCCCTTGGGCGGAGTGACCGGTGAGATCATCGTCCTGCAGACCGACGACCTCACCAAGACGGCGAGGCTGAGCGAGGCCGGTCCGATAACGCACGTCACGATCAGCAGTGACGGCCGGCACGTGGCGTACGTCAAGGACTATTCGGAGCTGTGGGTCTTCGACGTCGAGGTGGGCGTCTCCAGGCCGCTCACGAGCGCGCGCCTTCTGGCGCCTGGGGTGCTGGGGAGCGTTCTCTTCGATCCGGTGTTCGAGCGGAGCACGGCCGAGCCGAGCGTGATCGTCGGCGTAGTGGAGAAGACGTTCTCCGGCGAGGACGACAAGCTCGACAACCTCTGGCGTGTTCCGTTGACCGGGACCCCGACGAAGTTGACCTCCCTGGTCGAGGGGCCGGGCGAGGAGGACTGGCAAGTGCTTCGCAGCCCCGCGACGCTCGGCGACGGTGCGACCGTCTACACGACCGGCTCGTCGACCTCCAACGTCCCCCCCGAGAGCTGGACCGCGTCGAGCGTCGGCGCCGACGGGACCTCCGAGACACTCGGCCCGGTGCCCCCGATGACCTACGTCCTCGGTATCGACGGATCGAAGATGGCCGCCCTGGTGTGGGACAAGACGAACGGGCTCTTCGACCTGTACGTCCAGACGCTTCCCCCGGGCGGCACGTGGACGGAATGGTGCGAGAACGGGTGCGAAGTGCTCCGAGAGGACGTGCAGGCCGCGGCGGTTGCTTCGAGCTGACCGCCTCCGGCACCCGAGGTTCTGTGTCGGGAGCGACGATATTGGGAAAAATCCAGTAGGACCTGAGGCAGGAACGAGATGAGGACGAGGGCGACACTCACCGCCGCGTTGGTTGCATTGCTCACGGTTGGCGGAACGACCGTCGATGCGGCAGCGCGCGGAGTGTCGCCCTCTCCCGTCCCGGCGGCGGGCACCGTTACGATCTCCGGGGACCGCTCGGGCTACGTGCTCCTCCGCGTGGACGAGACGGCCACGCTCAGCGGGTTGTTCGACGAGCGCCGGGCAGGCGGACCGAACTCGGACATCCAATGGGCGACGGCCGGGCGTTTCGTCGGGATAGCCCTCATGATGCATCCCCCCAGGAAGGGGCGTGACGTATCTCTTCTTGCCGCATCGCTTCGAGCGTGTCCGGGCGAGGCCTGTCGCGGACCCGGCGTCGAGGCGTGGAACGTGCTCTATCACGCGAGCGAAGGCGGTGAGGTTCTGCTGGAGCCGGGGGTTTACCGGCTCTATCTGTTCACCGACGGCAGTCGCGCAACCGCCCGTGTGCGCCTGCACGGTCTCGACGGGACGACCGAAGTGCGCCCCCGAGAGGGCTCCGGAATCGATCTGAAGGAGCCCGAGGCGCGTTTCGAGTCACCGAACCTGGCATGGTACGGGAGCGACTATCGGCTCTCGACCTGGGGCACCCACCTGACGATGTTCATGGGACGGACCATGTCGGCGGGCGTGGCATCGGGCCAGTGCCGCTACGAGCAGTCGCCCGACTTGCCGCCTGAGGTCGCGTTTGCGCCTACGTGCTCGCACCTCCCACGCCCCGCGGGCGCGGACGGGAGGGAGTTCTATCTGGACGGACCTTCGACACGCGGCGATTTCCTGTTCGGGACGGCGAGCCTCATAGTGGGAGAGTCGCGCGGGGCGCGGCCTTGGGGCTTCTGGTACCAGGCCACGGCGCCGGTCGAAGAAGTCAGCTCGATCGGGCTGTTCCTGAGCTACAACTGACGGGTTTTACGTATTGTCCGGTTTCACCCCGGCCGTCCAGTATCGGGAGGAAGGTTTTCGCGACCGACTGGAGGCAACGGCGATGCATGCTCGAGCGGCCACCGCAGTCCCCGCAGCACCCGAAACCTCCCTCGTGCTCGTCACGCCCGCGGCGCGGGCCAGGGCGGAGGCCGCGCTGAAGCGGTTCGAAGAGTCGATCCAGGCCCTGCTGGACGCACCCCTGAACGCCGACCTCGTCGGCGAGTGGACGGCGTTCCGCGCCCTCAACGCCTGACGCTCCACTCCGTTTCGATCGGCGTCTACGATGCCGGCATGGCGATACCGATAAGCGAGCCGTCGAAGATCCTGCTCGAGGAGCCCGCCGGGTCGTTGGACGAGCTCGGCGACACCCAGGACTCGGAGCGCGCCGCGGCGGTAGCGGGGAAGTGGCCCGCCTGCCTCACCGCGTGGGCGATCCTCGGCGAGGAGGCCCTCGCGCAGCAGCGCTTCGTCGACGCCTACGCGTACTTCCGCGTGGGCTATCACCGCGGGCTCGACGGCGTCCGCAAGGCCGGATGGAAGGGGAGCGGGACCGTCCCGTGGTCGCACCTGCCGAACCGCGGGTTCCTGCGTTCGCTCGCCGGGCTGGGCAAGGCTGCCGAGGCCGTCGGGGAGGCCGACGAGGCGGCGCGATGCGAGGAGTTCCTGAGGCAGCTGTCGCCCGACGCGCCCTGACCCCGGCATGCCACCGGAGCTGATCTCCAGCCCGTCGAACCCACTCCTCAAGCGCATACGCAAGCTCCGCCGGCGCAAGCACCGCGCGGAGCAGGGCGCGCTGTTCGTAGAGGGGATCGCGCCGGTATGGCAGGCCGTGGAGTCGGGCGCGGCCGTCGAGGTGGTGGTCACCGCGCCGGACCTGCTGACGAGCGAGGGGGCGCGTTCGCTGGTCGGGTCGCTCGACGCTCCCGTAGTCGCGCTGTCGCCGGAGGCGTTCGCGAGCATCGCGGAGCGCGACAACCCGTCGGGCCTGGGAGCCGTCGTCGCGATCCCGCGGCGCGCTCTCGACGACGTCGAGCTCGGTCCGAGCGCGCTCGTCGTCGCCCTCGACGAGGTGGGCAACCCCGGGAACCTCGGGACGGTAGTCCGCACGGCCGACGCGGCGGGCGCTTCCGCCGTGGTCGTGGCCGGCGATGCGGCCGACGCGTGGAACTCCGCGGCCGTGAAGGCGTCGATGGGGACGGTCTTTTCGACACCGGTCGTTCCTTCGGACCTCGACGAGGTCCTCCTCTGGGCTCGGCGCAACGACCTCGGCGTCGTCGCGACGTCGGCGCGCGGCCGCGTCGACCACTGGGACGCCGACTACCCCGACGGTTGCCTGCTGCTGTTCGGGAGCGAGGCGACGGGGCTGTCGGACGACACTTTGGCCGCCGCGGACGAGGTCGTCCGGATCCCGCAACGGGGGGCCGCGTCCTCGCTGAACCTGGCCGTGGCGGCGGGCATAGTGATCTACGAGGCGACTCGGGGACGCATCTAGCGTCTGAACGCCACACAGAGCCGCCAGCCCGGGCCACAAAGTGCACAGGAAAAGTTGGGTTGCGTACGGGCCGAGCGCCCGTCCTCGCACGCCGCGTAACTGCTGGTTGAATGAGTCCCATGGCTGAAACGTCTTTCTCGCCCAATCCGCACCACGAGCTGTTATCCTTCATGCGTCAGGTCACCGACGAGATGTCAGCGGAGTACGAGCGG
>DATADL010000163.1:0-29777 GCA_036258555.1 Actinomycetota bacterium
ACGCCGCCGCCGTACCACGCCGACACGAGCACGTCGCGCCCTCCGGCGTCGCGCCTCGGGACGACCGTGAAGTTGTGCGCCGTGCAGATGCCCTCGCTCATCCGCCCCGGCGAGAAGAAGCCCTTCTGCACCGGTGCGGCCGGGTCGCTCACGTCGTAGAACCAGATCGCGCCGAGGGGGCCGCGGGCGACGCCCGCGCACGACGTGTTGCCGCCCTGGAACGACTCGAACCCGAAAGCGACCGTCTTCCCGTCGTCCGAGACCGCGCTCGAGTGCCAGATCGCATCGGGCACGTCGCGGATGTGGGCGAGGATCTCCGGCTCCAGCGGGTCGCTCACGTCCCACACCTGGCCCTCGGTGAGACACGCCATGTACGCGTACCGCCCCGCGATCGCTCCGTCGTGGCAGCCGACCGCCGGGGCCACGCTCGGCGTCGCCACGATCTCCGGCTCGCGCGGGTTCGTGATGTCGACGACCGAGATGATCCCGTGCGCGCTCGGGCACGCGCCGCTCGTCGAGGCCGGATAGGACTGCACGTAGACCAGACCCCGGCCCTCGTGCTCGAACGTGACGTTCGTGTGGCTGCCGCACGCGGTCTCGACGAACGCGACCTCGACCGGACGGCGGCGGTTCGAGACGTCGACGAGCCGGATCCCCTCGGTGTTCTCGCTGCCGTCGAGGTTGCAGCCGTCCTCCTTCGTCGAGGAGTTGCCCGACGCCGAGTCGATGCTCATGACGGCTATGTCGCGCCACAACCCCACGTCGTAGCCGGAGCCGGCGCAGGGAAGGTGCCCGACCGGTCGCGGCTTGCGCGGGTTGCGGACGTCGACCGTCCACAGACCTGCTCCCTCGCCGGAGCCGTTCACCGCGACGACCGCGTAGCCGTCGGGCGTGAACTCGACGTCGGTCGCGCCCTCGAGAGGCGCGTTGCCGACCAGGCGCATGTTGTCGGAGTGCACGTCCTGGCTCTGGGACGCACCCGCTGGCAGCGCGGCGGCCGCCACGACGAGGGCAGCGGCGGCGGAGACGAGGGATCCGGGCTTCACGTGCAGCTCACTCCTGTCCCTAAGATGGTCCGCCGTGCCCCTTCGACTGAGCAATTCGCCGGATCCGCCCTCCGCCCTCCTCGCGGCAGACCGCTCGGGCGAGTGGCAGGCCGACCCCGGCTACGGCGTGTACGTGCACGTCCCGTTCTGCCGGCACCGCTGCCACTACTGCGACTTCAACACCTACGAAGGGCTCGACGAGCTCCACGAGCCGTACGTCGACGCGCTCGTCCGCGAGATCGAGACCGCCGGCGCGCCGTCGCGCCCGGCCACGTCCGTCTTCGTCGGGGGTGGGACGCCGACCCTGCTGGCGCCGGTCGCCCTGGCCCGGGTGCTCGACGCGATCCGCGCGTCGACCGGGATATCCCCCGGAGCGGAGGTCACCGTCGAAGCGAATCCCGAGACGGTCGACGAGACGACCTTCGAGGCGTTGCTGGGAGCGGGGTTCAACCGCTTCTCCGTCGGCGTGCAGTCGCTGGCGCCGCACGTCCTGGAGAGGCTGGGGCGGACCCATTCGGCCGAGACCGCTCTGGCGGCGCTCGCGGCAGCGCGGCGCGCCGGGGCAACCGACCTGAACGCCGACCTGATCTTCGGGTCGCCGTGGGAGGCCCCGGACGATTGGCGGCAGTCTCTCGAAGGGATCGTCGCCGCCGGGACGACGCACGTGTCCGCGTACGCGTTGACGGTGGAGGAGGGAACGCCGCTGGCGACGCTCGTCGCTACCGGCCGCGTCCCGGACGTGGATCCCGACGTCCAGGCGGAGCGACACGGGGTCGCGACCGAGGTGCTGGGTGCGGCGGGGTTCGTTCGCTACGAGGTCTCGAACTGGGCGCGGCCGGGACATGCGTCGCGGCACAACGTCCTCTACTGGAGCGGGGGAGACTACGCGGGCTACGGCGCCGGCGCCCACGGTCACGAGTCCGGACGCCGCTACTGGCGCAAGCGGCTCCCGCGCGACTACGTCGACGCGGTCGCGACCGGGACCTCGACGGAAGCCGGTGAAGAACGGCTGTCGCCCGGCGAGAGCGCGCGCGAGGCGATGACGCTCGGGCTCAGGCTCGCGTCCGGAGTCGACGAGGCAGCGTTCTTCGCCCGGCACCCTGAGGAGGCGGACGCCCTGCTGGCCACCGCCGGCGAGCTGCGCGACGAGGGCCTCCTGGTGCGGCAGGACGGGCGCCTTCGGCTGTCGGACGAGGCCACGCTGGTCGCGAACGACGTCCTCTGCCGGTTCCTGTGAGCGCTTACGTCGCTGTGGTCGGCGCCGGTATGCCCGATGCCGCGCTGGAGCAGGTTGCCGAGGAGATCGGCCGCGCGCTCGGACGAGCGGGTGCCGTCGTGTTGTGCGGCGGCCTCTCCGGAGTGATGGAGGCAGCGTGCCGCGGATGCCGTGCGGAAGGCGGGACGAGCGTGGGGATCCTGCCCGGCGACGACCGCCGCGCCGCTAACGAGTTCGTCGACGTCGCGCTGACGACGGGCATGGGCGAGATGCGCAACGCCCTGATCGTGCGCGCCGCGGACGTCGTCGTGGCAGTCGGCGGCGAGTACGGGACCTTGTCGGAGGTCGCGTTCGCGCTGAAGATCGGCCGTCCGGTGGTCGGCTACGACACCTGGGAGCTGGCGAAGCGCGGAGGGCGGGACGACGGGATACTGCGCGTCTCGTCCGGCGCCGAAGCGGCCGCCGCGGCCCTCCGTCTCGCCGCCGCGTCTGCCTGAGTCAGGTCATGCAGAACTGCTTCACGTACTACCTCGTCTGACGACTTGGCGACCGCCTGGCATCGCCGTGGCGGATCGCTCTCCGGCCCGCGCATCAGTGTTCGTCGCGAAGCTACGCGGGCAGGGGAGGCGGAGATCGAGCGCGACGCGTTCACGACCGACGAGCTCGACGTCATAGAGCTGATCGCGAACGGTCACACCGACCGCGCCATAGCCCGGCGGCTGTCGGTGTCCGTCGTAACGGTCCGGCGCCGCGCTACGAGCTTCAGGACGAAGATCGGCGCGCGCAACCGTGCCGAGGCGATCGCGATCGCCGCCGGCCGCGGCTGGCTCGTCCACCCTGCCGTCCGGGCCCGCGGTGACGACAAGTGATCGGAGGCGCGGCCCCCGCGCGGGCGAACCGTAAGCGAGACGGACGGGACCGGAGGAGGGACATGGCTCGCACGCGGGAGGGCCGCCGGGGGCGCGGCGCGATAGCGGTGCTCTCGGTCGTCGCGCTCGCGGTGTGCGCGGGGCCCACCATGCCGGCCCGCGGAGCGCCGTGTCCGGGCGTCACGAGCGACGGCGCGTGGAAGACGATCACGACCCCGGTACCCGCGGCCGCGTTCACGGTCGACTCGGGCGGCCGCATCTACGCCGGCGGCGACGGCACGATCCTCACCTCCACGAACGGCGGGTGCACGTGGCGGTCCGTGCTCCGGCTCGACGGCACCGGCCTCCCGCCCCAAGCGCGCGTCACGCGCCTCGCGACCACGGGGGACTCCGTCCTCGCCGCGGTGACCGGGCCGTACGTCTTGACCTCCGCGGACCGCGGCGCCACGTGGACGGAGTCGCGCGCGGGGCTCGACGTTCCCGGCGAGCCGGTCGGGCTGTACGCGGCCCCCTCGGGCGCGGCCGCGTACCTGGTCGTGCGCCAGGAGCTCGACGACGGGGCGCTCGAGGGCGCGGGCCTCGGCGGGCCGGGCCTCGGCGCGACCGCGACGGCCCTGTACCGCAGCATGGACGGAGGAGCGACGTGGACGCGGCGCGGCTCGATCGGCGGCTCCGTCACGGGCCCGCGGGCGTCCGGAGCCGGCGCCGCGACCGAGCCGGCGTCGATCTGGGACCTCGCGATCGATCCCGCCGATCCGGCCCATCTCCTCGCGGCGACGAGCGGCGGTCTCCTCCGGTCGACGGACGCGGGCGCCACGTGGGCGGAGGCGATCTCCGATCCCGGCGCACGGACGCGGGCGGTCGACATGTGGCGCGGAGCGGGTGGCTCCACGGCGGCGATCGCGGTCGACCCGTCGGACGGGACGGTTTACGAGACCTCGGAGGGCGGCGGGGCGTGGACCGAGCGGTCCTATCCGCAGCTCCGTACCGAGCTGATGAGCCAGTACCCGAACGCGGCCGCGTGGGCGTGGACGGCCGCGGGAGCGCAGGTCTTCGTCTCCGGGCCGAAGGGGATGTTCCGCCTGACGGGATCCACGCTGGTCGACGTCACGCCGGAGACGCTCGGCGGCCCGGGAGAGACCGCCGTCGACCTGCAGATCGTTCGAGGCGCGCCCTGGGCTCGTCTCCTCGACGGATCCGCGCTCGTCACGTCCGCGTCGAGGTCGGCGCCGGGGTCGTCGAACGACCTCGGGCGCGACGGAAGCGGACCGGTGCGCGTCCCTTCGCCTCCGCGGACGATCGACGGCATCCCGCGCCCGCCCGTCGCGGGAGGCCTTCCGGAGGTCGAGGCGGAGCGCGCCGTCGTCGAGGTCTCTCCGGGAGAGTCCGAGACCGTCGCCGTCGAGGCGCGCCTCGGCCCCCATCCCGTGAGCGTCGACCTGTTCTTCCTCGTCGACACGACCTCGAGCATGAGCGACACGATCCGCGGCCTCGTCGGAGGCATGGAGGAGATCGCCGTGCGTCTCGCGCGCTCCGGGATCCGGCTGCGCGCGGGCCTCGGCGCGTTCCGGACGTATCCCCGCGAGGCCGACCGTCCGGCGATCGACTACGCGTACCGGCGCCTGCGCGCGCTCGGCACGCTCGACGCGTCTTTCGTCCGGGCGCTCTACCGGCTGGAGGGCGGGGGCAGCTCGGGCGCGAACCTCACCGCGCTGTACCAGGCCGTCACCGGCGCCGGACAGGACGTGACGCCCCCCGGACCGTCGCAAGCGGACGTCGCCGCGGGCCGGGGGGCCGGTTTCCGCGACCGCGCGCTGAAGGTCGTGATGCACTTCGCCGACACGTGGTTCGGCACCCCGGAACGCGGCGATCCCAGCGGCTACTACGCGCCGGGGACGTGGCCGGGCCCGGCGATGGAGACCGTCGCGGACGTCTTGCGCGGCAACGGCGTCCTGCACCTTGGCGTCGCGCTGCAGCCGGGAGCCGGTGGGACGGTCCTCGCAGACGGCGACGTCGTCGAGGACATGCGCGCGCTGTCGCTGGCGACGTCCTCGCTCGCGGGGGCCCGGGGAGCGGACTGCGACGACGACGGGCGTCCCGACGTCGGCCCGGGAGAGCCCCTCGTGTGCCTCCTAGACCGGGACCGGGCCGCGGGAGGAGTCGCGTCGGCCGTCACCGGCCTCGTCGATGCGCTCGAACGCCGCGGCGACGTAGAGCTCGTCGAAGAGTCCGCGTCGGGGCTCGTCCGCGCAATAGCGCCGGCGCGCCATCCGGGCGTGGACCTCCGCGCCCGGCAGCGCCTGGGCTTCGAGGTGACCGTCGCGTGCGCCGCGCGCGACGCGGGGACGCGCCGGTCGATCGGCCTCGGCCTGCGCGTCGCGGGCGACGCCGTCGCGCGCACGTCGTTCGACGTCGTCTGCGCGGACCTTCCCGTCGACGCGCGGCTCCCGCGGTCGGAGCGCACACCGTCGCTCGTGCCACCCCTCCTGCCGATCCCGGCCCCGCCGCCGCCCCACCCGGTTCCAGGTCCCGGGCCGGGATCGGTGACGGCCCCGGCGCCTGTCCAGGCGCCCGCTCCTGCACAGGCGCCCGGCGGCCAACCCCACGCCGCGACGGTCGCCCAGCGGCAGCAACAGCCGCAGCCGGCGTTCGTCGTCGCCGCGCAGCAGGTGCGTGCTCAGACGCGCATGCAGTACGCGCTCGTCCGCACGAAGGCGCGAGACCCTCTCGCCGCGGCGCGGATGTGGACGGCCGTCGGAGGGCTCTCGGTCGTGTGGGCGTGGGGCGTGATGACGGCTGCCGCCGCGTCGCGCCGCGCGGCGCGCGTGCCACGCTGACGCCGGAGCATGGCGACGCCCTGGCGAGTCGTTGGCGACGCGTAGGGTCCCGCCTCCTCCGAGACTCTCCACATGCCCGCTCTCGGCTCCCTCGCGCGCCGCGTCCGCCGGGCGCTGTCGGGGTGGCTCCTGCGGCGGCGCCGGGCCCGCGCCGGCCGCCGCAAGGCCGGAAGCAGGAAGCTCGTCGTTGCGCTCGCGCTGTCCTTCGTCGCGCTGCTCGCGCTGTTCGCGGCCGCCCTCGCATACCTACGTCCCCCGGAGAGCGGACGCGAGCTGACGCTCGACGAGCTGAGCGGTCTCGCAGACGACGGAAGGCTGCTCACGGCGCGCTTCCTCGACGCGGACGCGACGATCACGGGCACGTTCTCCGCGAGCGACGGGACCGCGCGCCGCTACTTCCTCACGTACCCCAGCAGCGACGCCGTGACGGCGTTCCTGGTCGAGACGACTACCGGAGCCGGGGCGACCGTCTCGATCGACCCGCAACCGGCGAAGGACGTCGTCGCGACGGTGTCGACGTTCCTGCTGCCGTTGATGATCCTGGCGAACCTGTTCGCGCTGCTGTTCTCAGCGTCGCGCGGCGGCTCGTCGGGCATCGGCGAGGTCATGACCTTCGGCACCATCGGCAACAAGCGGCGGCGCGGCTCCGCGGCCCCCGTGACGTTCGACCAGGTTGCGGGCGCGGACGAGGCCGTCGCAGAGCTGAGGGAGGTCGTCGACTACCTGAAGGCCCCCGCACGGTACGAGGAGGTCGGCGCGCTGCCGCCCAAGGGCGTGCTGCTGTTCGGACCCCCCGGCTGCGGCAAGACCCTGCTCGCGAAGGCGGTCGCGGGCGAGGCAGGGGTGCCGTTCTTCTCGGTCGCCGGCGCGGAGTTCGTCGAGTCGCTCGTCGGCGTGGGCGCAGCGCGCGTCCGCGACCTCTTCCAGAGGGTCCGCGCGGTCGCGCCGGCGATCGTGTTCATCGACGAGCTGGACGCGGCGGGTCGAAAGCGCGCCGCCGGGGGCGGCAGCGGGGGCGCCGACGAGCGCGAGCAGACGCTCAACCAGCTGCTCGTCGAGATGGACGGGTTCGAGCTCAGCGCGGGCATCGTCGTCGTCGGCGCGACGAACCGCCCCGACATCCTCGACCCCGCGCTGCTGCGCCCGGGACGCTTCGACCGTCACGTCACCGTGGAGCAACCCGATCTCCACGGACGCCTCGAGATCCTCGAGCTGCACGCCGCCGGGAAGCCCGTGTCGCCGCTCGCGGACCTCGCGGTGGTCGCGCGCCGCACCCCCGGCTTCTCGGGAGCGGACCTCGCCAACGTGCTCAACGAAGCCGCGCTGCTCACGGTGCGGGAGGGCAAGCCGGAGATCGAGATGTCCGAGCTCGAGGAGGCGGTGCAGCGCGTCCTCGCCGGACCGAAGAAGAAGGGGCGCGTGCTCTCGCCGGAGGAGCGCAAGCGCGCTGCGTTCCACGAGAGCGGCCACGCGATCGTCGCGGCGGCCTCCGGGCGCTTGGACGAGGTGCACCGCGTCTCGATCCTCGCGCGCGGGCGATCGCTCGGCTCCGCGTCGTTGCAGCGGGACGACTCCGCGCTGCAGACGCGCTCCGCGCTCGTCGCGGGGATCGTCGTCGCGCTCGGCGGGATCGCCGCGGAGGTCCTGCTGTTCGGCGAGCCGTCGACCGGCGCCGAGGACGACCTCCAGTTCGCGACCGACCAGGCCTTCGACGTCGTCGGACGCTTCGGCATGGGGGAGCGCAGGCGCCGGCTCGTCACGCGCGCAGAGGACGAGTTCCTAGGCGAGACCGCCTCGGTCGCGAACGTGTCGGCCCTCACGCACCAGGAGATGGAGGCCGAGGTCGACCGGTTGCTGGCGCGCGCCGAGGAGGAGGCCACGGCGCTGCTCACGCGCCACCGCGACGTGCTGGCGGGGCTGGCCGAGCGGTTGGAGGCCGAGGAGACGATCGAGGGTCCGGACCTCGAGTCGGTCCTGGCGCTCGTGAGGCCGGAGGTGACGCTGTTCGGCGACCTTCTGGCCGAACGCCGCGACGCCGCGCCCGCTGCACCCGTCGGAGCCGAGGGCGCGTAGATGGCGGGCCGCGGGCGCTCCGAGGCGTCGTCGTATCGCAGGACCGCGCGCCACGTCACGCACCGCCGCGTGCTCCACCCCTTCGAGAAGGCGGAGGCGGTCGCGCGGCTCCCGTTCCTGAAGAGGAGGTCGGGGCGTGCGGAGCTCGAGCGCGACTGGGCCGAGGAGGAGAGGCTCGCGGCGGAGGAAGCCCGTCCCGCGCTGCGAGCGCTCCGCGACGCGGCCGGTGCCTTCACCCCGGCGCTGCGCCGTCTCGAGGAGCTCGACCTCCCGGAGCTGCGCGGGAAGGTCGAGCCCGAGCTCCAGAAGGTCGCGGCGGTGACGGCCGGTCTCGACGAGGCGCTCGCGGCCGTGGAGAGCCACGACTTCGGCGCCGCGGGGGCCGCGGCCGAACGCGCCGAGCGGGAGCTCTGGCTCGTGGGCGGCCCGCTCGTCGTGGTCCTCAACGCCGCGCTCGGGCGTGCCGCCATAGGACGGGCGCAGCGCGACGCCCTCCTCGACAACATCTCGGAGCGACGCCGGGCGAAGGCGTCCCTCGAGCAGGCGAGGCTCGCGGGGCCCGCGGCCGCGATCGAGGCCGCCGCGGCGGTCCACCGCGCCGAGGCGGGGGGCCTCGCGCTCGCCGCGCAGGTCCTCGCCGTCCAGGCCCCCGCGCGCAAGAGGGCGGGGCGCGAGGCGGGCTCCGCAACCCGGGTCGTCCCGCCACACGAGCTCGAGACGTTCGAGGACGTGGCCGGCCTCCACGACGTGAAGGAGCAGCTGCGCGCGACGGTCGGAGCGATCCTCGAGAACCCGGAGGAGGCCGCGCGGTACCGCCTCGTCCACAACGGGATCCTGTTCTACGGCCCGCCCGGCACCGGCAAGACCCTGTTGAGCCGGGCGCTCGCCGGCGAGTACGGGCTGCGGTACCTGCGCGCCACGCCGGCCGCGATCGGAAGCTCCCTCGCGCACGAGACCGCGGCCAACGTCCGGCGGCTCTTCGACCTCGCGGCCGAGTCGACGCCGTGCCTCCTCTTCCTCGACGAGGTCGACTCGCTTGCGGCGGCCCGGGACGAGGCCCCGGGCTCGGAGCACCGAGAGGTCGTGACGCAGCTGATGGCGTCGCTCGAGGAGTGTCGATCGGTTCCCGGGCTCGTCGTCTGTGCGGCGACCAACGACATCGACAAGCTCGACGCCGGCTTGCGCGAGGGGAGGTTCGATGCACGCATCCGCGTCCCGTTGCCCGACCGCGACGCGCGCCGGGAGGTGCTCGCGCTACACCTCCGCAAGCGGTCGCAGACGGTCGGCTGGGACGACGTCGACCTCGACGCCCTGGTCGACGCGACCGCCGGCCGCAACGCCGCAGCCCTCGAGCAGATAGTCACTCTCGCGGCCCAGGCCGCGCTCGCGGAGCGCCGAGCGATCGTTCAGGCCGACCTGACGGCCGCGGTGAGGCAGGGCGCGGCGCGGGACCGGGCGATCCTCGAGCAGCGCGTCACGTGGGAGGACGTCGTGCTCCCCGACGACACGCGCGAGCAACTGATGGACCTCGTCAACGCCTTCGCCAAGCCGGAGCTCGCGCGCTCCCTCGGGATCCAGGGCCCGCCGGGGATCCTCCTCTACGGACCCCCAGGCACGGGGAAGACCACGATCGCGCGCGCGATGGCGACCGAGATCGACGCGAGCTTCTACGAGCAGTCCGCTGCGGACCTGCTCTCGAAGTGGGCGGGCGAGTCCGAGGAGCGCGTCGCCCGTCTCTTCGCCAAGGCGCGGGCGAACCGCCCCTCGATCATCTTCGTCGACGAGATCGACGGGCTCCTCCGGACGCGCGGAGCCGACTCCGCGAACCAGTGGGAGGAGCGCGTGGTCACGCAGTTCCTGCGCGAGCTGGACGGGCTCTCGACGGGCGAAGGGGTGCTCCTCGTCGGTGCGACGAATCGTCCCGACGTGGTCGACCCCGCGGTGCGCGAGCGCAGGCTCGCCCCCGTCGAGATCGGGCTGCCCGACGCCCCCGGGCGTCTGCAGCTCCTGCGGAAGCTGCTCGCGGCGTCGAACGTCGCGTCGGACGTCGACCTGCGCGAGCTCGCCCTCGCCACCGAGGGTATGTCGGGAGCGGACCTGAAGCGCCTGCGCGACCTCGCGGGCATGAAGACGCTCACACGGGCATCCCGGTCGGGCGGGGAGCCGGAGTCCCTGCGGATAACGTCCGACGACCTCACGTCCGCGCTCGCGGGGATGCGACGCCGCGCGAGCTTCGCGGTCGTCTGAGAAGTCATGCCGCGCCGTCGCCGGATGTCACAGGAGGAGCTGGCACGCGTCGGGCGCCGTCTGCGCGAGCTGCGCCTCGCTGCAGGGATGACGCAGGCGGAGCTCGCCGGCCGTCGTTTCAGCCACGCGTACGTGAGCGTGCTCGAGGCCGGGCGGCGGGAGCCGTCGCGGGCCGCCGTCGACTACTTCGCGCAGCGTCTCGGCGTGGCCGTGGAGGAGCTCTGGAGCGAGAGGGGCGCGTCCTGGGCGCTGCAGATGGCGGAAGACCTGCAGGCCGAAGGAGCCCACGCGGAGAGCCGCGCGCTCCTCACGAAGACGCTGAGCAACCTCGAGAGGGATCGCGAGCTGCACCCCCGCGTCCTCGTCGTGCTGCACCGTGAGCTGGCGCGCATCGACCTCCGGGACGACCCCGAGTCGGCGGCCGAGCATCTGCGGAGCTGCCTCGAGCTGGCGGGCGACGACGACTCGTTGCTGGCCGAACGAGCCGAGGCGCACGCCGGGCTCGGCGACCTCTTCGCCCGCGAGGGGAAGACCGCCGACGCCCTCGGCGAGTACCAGAAGGCGACGTCGTTGCTGCTCGAGCTGGTGGGACGCCGCCCCAGCCTCGTGAGCTGAGCTATTCCTCGAGGCCCCCTCGCTCGCGGTGGTAGGCCGTCTCCTCGTCGTCGCCTATCCGGTGGAACCAGGCCGCGGCGCGCAGGTGCAGCCCCGCCCGAACCTCGGCGTCGAGGCGGTCGTAGACGTAGTCACGCACGGTCCCGTGGAAGAACGCGCTGACGCCCTGGCGGCTGCGCGTGGCCACGTAGGACCGCACGAGCCGGTGGCTCGCGTCCTGCACCGCCCCGCGGGTCTGACGGGCGACGTACGCGAGCGCGTCGTCGGAGAACCGGCCCCGGAAGATGCTCGCGGCTTCGAGGATCCCGCGGTCGTCCGAGTCCAGGAGCTCGGTGATGTTGCTGAGGAGGAACGCCTGCACGTCCTCCTGGTCCTTCAGCGCCTCGACGCCGCGGGCGATCTCCGACGGGGTCGCGGTCTTCAGCCAGGACGCCGACAGCTTGACGAGGTGGGGGTTGCCGCCGGTCCACGCATGGATCTTCGCGATCGTCTCGCGCGGCCGTCGCGTCCCCGTGTGCAGCAGCAGGCGCTCCGTCTGCTCGAGGTCGAAGGGCGGCACCTCGATCGCCTGTCTCTGGTGCGCGCCGCCGGGGCGGTGCCGGCTGAGCGTGAGGAGGCGCAAGGTCGGCGTCCGCACCAGCGCCTCGTCGAAGAACCCGGTGATCGGCAGGTCGTCCTCGACGGTCTGGTGGTCGTCGAGGACGACGAAGGCGTTCGTCTCGGCGAGCGACCGGATCGCGATGCGAGCCGCGACCGTGGTGTCGAGTCCCGACAGGTTCGACGCCACGTACGCCGACAGCTCGTTGAGGCCCTGGCTCGCCAGCCACCCGCCGAGCTCGAACATCACCGCCCCCAGCGTGTCGTTGACGCCGCGGCGGAAGCGGTACCACCACACCGCGCTCCGGCGGCCCTCCCCGGCCGCGACCTCGGCGGCGACGCTGGTCTTGCCGATGCCGGGAGGGCCGTGGACGCGCGCGGTCCGGCCCTCGCGGAGCTTCTCGGCGATCGGTGCGGTGACCTCCGGGCGCGGGACGAAGTCGTCGATCGTCGGGACGTCCTCCGGGACGAACCGCGACCGCAGGGGGCCGAGGGACAGCTGCGCGGTGAGCAGCGAGATGGCGCGGCCGCGCTCGCGCGTCAGCTGGCGTTCGGAGAGCCCGAGCTTCGCCGCGGCCTGGTAGAGCTTCGCGCCGTCCACGAAGCACGTTCGCAGCACCGTATGTGGCAGCCGTTCACCCGGCGGCGCGTCGGGTGGAGCGGCGAGCCGGTCGATCGTGTCGATCAGGAAGCGTGCCGCGGCGCGTCCGACGTCGAGCGGCGTCGCGTCTTCGGGAAGCCGTCCGTGTGCGCGCAGCAACGCGCGCATCTCGGGTGAGTCGAGGCGGTTCGGATGCCGGAGGAGCCCGAGCCATCGCCGTACGTTCTCCTCGTCGACGCGCAGCGCGCTCATGCGCGCCGCCGACGAGCCGCGTCGGAGTCCGCCCGCGTCCGCACCATTGCCGGAAGTAAAGGTGGTGGTGTCTAGGGGCCACGCCCTATTCGCCCAACCTGTCTACAACTTGGCGAGCCGGTGGCGATGCCTTGATCTCGACTTGTCGTCAGTCGTTCGCGACTACGCGCGTTTGCATCGTACGGCGACGTCTCGAGACTTTACATGAGCGGAAGTCGTCAGCGCGCTCAACCCTTCGGGTCCGGTCCCGGGAACTCGCTCCACTCGAAGTGCATCCCGTCCGGGACGACCCACCGTCCTCCCCACGTGAACCCCGCGGCTTCCATTATCCGCACGAGGCGCGGGTCCTGGTCGGCCTTCGTCCCGTACGCGTTGGCGGCGACGTTCACGTCCACCGCGATACCCCACGAGTGGTGGGACAGCCTGCCCGCGGGGTTGCGGTTGATGAAGCGCGGGCTGTAGCAGCCTCCGAAGTCGTCGGGATCGACCGCGAACGAGAGGTTGGCCGCGCGCGCCTGCGCGAGCGCGCGGCGGAGCTGCGGGAACAGCGCGCGATGACACGTGACCTCGCCGAGCAGCGGCACGCGCGCGGTCTTGACGTTGCGCCTCTTCCATGCGGGGTCGACGTCGAGGAAGCCGTCGGGCCTGGGAGCCGCGGCGAACTCGCCGAAGACCGACTTCACGATGAGCTGTGGGAGGACCGCGTCGCCGTAGCGCAGGAACGGGTTCTCGCCCTCGGCTCGCATCTGGAGCTGGTCGCCCGGCTCCAGGAGCGAGGTGATCGTCTTGCGCACGCGGCTCCGCAGATCCGGGGACTTCGTACGGATCAGCGCGTACGTCTCCGTGCTCGGCCACTCCCGGGGTGCCGCGTCCGACACGACGGCCTCGTAGCCTCCGGCTGCGGCGTCGCTGAGGATGCCGCTGACGGTGAACCGTCCCGGCTCGAGACGCAGGACCGAGCCCGGCGACGCGCGCCGCAGCTCGGCGGAGGTCTCCGGGAGCAGGACGTCGCGGGGGCCGAGGGTCAGGACGTGGTCCCTCTCGCCGGCGGGGACGAACGCGGCGTAGTCCGCGGGGTTCACGGATGCGATCTCGACCGGTATCGCCATCGGCGGTGACGGCCGGTCGAGCAGGCTCCCGTCCGCGTCGAACGACGCGTGCAGCCAGTCGATGCCGGCGTCGACGAGCGTGACGGCTGCGACGCCCCGGAGGTCCTCGAGGATCCGCTCGGTCCTCGGAGGAAGCCCCGCGCCCGTCGCCCACGCGAGCAGCACCTTCCCGCTCCGCTCCGAAGTGACCGCGGGCGGCGGCGTCTCCTGGGGAGCCGGCGTCTCGTCCGGCGCCGGCGTCACCAACGGCGGCGGGGTCGCGGGCGCCGGGGGCTCGCGGCCGATGCTCTCCGCGCCGAGGATCACGGCGCCGCATGCGAGCGCACCGAAGGCGGCCCACGCCGTGCGCGCGACGGCGCCGCGCGCCGTCACCGCAGCCGCTCGGCGACCGCGGTCGCCGTCTCCAGGTCCCCGAGAGGGACCGTCACCGCGGTGTGGACGCGGCCCTCGATCCACTCGAGGACCCCGCGTTCGGCGAACCACCGCGCCTCGACGTCGCCGAAGCGGACGGCGAACGGGGCCTCCGACGTCGGCGTGAGCAGCTCGGCCGGCTTGGACTGGGTCACCTGGATCCCGCTCCCGCCGTACTCGGCCTCGGCCCGGCGGAAGAAGAACGACACCGACGTCTCGCGGATCGAGCGCGACAGGAGGACCGTCGCGGTGCGGTAACCCGGCGGGACGTAGGTGGGCCGGCGGGCGAACGGGGCGCGGCGGAGGGCCTCGGCCGGCTCGAGGCGCTCGATCAGGGCCCCCTTGGAGGTCGTGACGCGCGGCGGCAGCTTGGTCCCGTCGAGCTCGAGCGACGCGGCGACGTCGAGCAGCTCGTCGCGCGACAGGTTCGACTCGACCTGCACGAGCCTGCCGCCCGCGAAGATCTCGACGCGGCGCTTCAGCGACTCGTCGGCCGGCTGGTAGTACATCCAACCCGAGGGCGTCTTCATCTCCTCCGCGGTAAGGAGGTAGCCGAGATCCCCCTCACGGGCCACCCCAGACGAGACCTTCACCCACGTCATCCCGCGCGCGTAGGTCACCATCTGCTTGCCGTCGGCGGTCGTCCCCGCGCGGTACGGGAGCAGGCCCGCGGTGTAGCCCGGCACGAGGCCGGCGGGCAGCTCGCCGGCGGGCATCTCCTTCCAGCCTCCCGGCTTGAACGTCCCGCGACGGGGCGGCGAGAACGTGCCGGCGGCGAACTCCGACGGGACCGAGAAGCTCGTCGCCTTCACGTCGAGCAGGGGCGGGCGTTCGGGGCGCGACACGGTGAACCGCAAGGGGAACGAAGTCTCGGCGTCGATCCACACGTCGACTCGGTCGGTCGCCGCGAACGTCCGCCACGACCCTCCGGCCTGGATCGACGTCACGAGCGGGAGCGCGCTCCGGTAGTCGAGCACGATGCGATGGGCGCGCCGCCCGAGCACCTCCGCGCGGGACGACACCTCGAACGCCCCCGAAGACGCGATCGTCTCGAGCGGCACGACGATGTCCGTCGGCAGCGCGGTCGTGCCGTCGAACGGCTGCCGTCCCGCGATCCCACGGCGCTCGCGCACGACGAGCGAGCACTCGGGGAGCGCGGCGGTCGGGCACGACGTGGTCTCGGCGATCCACCATGCCCGTCCGTTGGCCACGACGGTCGCGTCGTTGCGCGGCCACTTCCCCTCGGGGTAGGGCGTGAGGTCGCGGACCTCCAGACGGAACCTCTCCGGTGCCTCGAAGCGCACACGGGCGGTCATGCGCCTCTCACGCACGAGCGGGTGCCAGCCTCTCTCGACTATCTCGAAGCGGGCGTCGTAGGCCTCGAGCCCGAGCGCCGCCTCTCTCACGCCGTCCCTGATCTCGGACGCCGCGGCGACGTCGCGCGCTCCTTCGCCCCAGGGCAGCGACGCCCCGAGGAGCAGAGCCGCAGCGGCCGCCGCCCCTACGGTCGCGGCTCGGATGCGCGAGCGCCACGAGAGGCCGGGCCCCGAGACGGTCCCCGCGACCGCGCGCATGATCGCCGGGGCCAGGTCGGGAACGGCTTCCGCGGGCTGGACCCGCAGGGCCCGCCGGACGTCTTCGAGCTCGCGCGCGTGGCGGCGGCACGACGCGCACCCCGCGAGGTGCTCGTCGAGCGCGGCGGCGGCCGACCGATCGGCCTCGCCGTCGAGCCGTGCCGACAGCTCCTCGCGCGCCCACGCGCAGCCGGGGTCAGCGCGCACCGGCGTCCTCCCCCGACCGCGGCGTCAGCGACCGCACGAGCAGCTCCCGGCCGCGGTGCACGCGGCTCTTCACGGTGCCCTCGGGCATCTTCAGGATCGCGGCCACCTCCTTGTAGGAGATGCCGAACATGTCGATCATCACGACCGGCTCCCGCAGGTCGACCGGCAGCGACGCGAGGGCTTCCCGCACCTCGACGGCGACGCCGACCTCGCGCGCCGCCGGCGGTGGCTCGGCCTCCGCGCGGTCGGTGATCCTCCGGCGCCTCGTCGCCTTGCGCGCTTCGTCGAGCGCGCAGTTGCGGGCGATCGAGAAGAGCCACGTCGAGAAGCGGGAGTCGCCGCGGTAGCGGGGGAGGAACCGGTAGGCGCGTACGAACGCCTCCTGGGTCGCGTCCGAGGCGAGGTCGGGGTCGTGGAGGAGGTGGAGGGCGAGCCGCCAGACGTGACCCTGGTAGAGCCGGACGAGCTGTTCGAACGCGCCGGTGTCGCCGCCGCGCGCGGCCCCCACAAGTCCAGGATCAGGCTCGTCCACGGCGCCCTCCACGGGCCCTCAGCGGTTGTTCTCATCCTGCCACTCCACGGGAGTGAGACTCGGGGGGCCGAGGATTGGTTCGGGGGGCCGTGGCACGCCGTTGCGGCCGGGTGCTGCCATGCTGGTGCCGTGGCCTACCTCGGGAACCTCACCTGCCGCGACTGCGGCCTGACGTTCACGTCCCGCTGGGGGTCGTTCGAGGCCGCCGACGAGTACCGCTGCGCGAACGACCACGTCGTCCACGTGGAGCGGGGGTCGGGAACGGTCCTCGCGGTGGACGGGTGCACGGCCCGCCCCCGCACGCTCGTCGAGCTCCGCGGCCGGTGCCCGGCGTGTGCGACCGAGCTGGCGACGGGGCGGCTGCCGAGCTGCCCCGTCTGCGGGGGCCGCGACCACGACGTCCTGCTGTCGGGAACGATCGGCTGATTCGGCCGTCAGGGGGTAGCGCTCTGGCACTCCGGCCCCGCGAGTGCTAAGTCCGGTAGAATCCCCCCATGCCCCCCGACACCGACAAGCGCCTCACCGACCGGCGGGCGCTGATCCTGCGCGCGATCGTGTCGCACTACGTCGGCACCGGTGAGCCCGTCGGCTCGAAGGTGCTCGTCGAGCGCTACCGGCTCGGCGTCTCGCCCGCGACCGTGCGCAACGAGATGGCCGCGCTGGAAGACGGCGGCTACATCTACCAACCGCACACCTCCGCCGGTCGGATCCCCACCGACGCGGGATACCGGTACTTCGTGGACGAGATGCCCGAGGGCGCGCGGCTCCCTGCCGCGGAGGCGCACCGCATCCGGCAGTTCTTCGTCGAGCCGCGCTGGGAGCTGGAGGAGGCGCTGCGCCAGACGGCAGCGCTGCTGTCGTCGCTCACGAACCACGCCGCGGTCGTGTTCGCGCCGGCCCTCGACCGCAGCTTGATCCGTCACGTAGAGCTCGTCGCGCTCCCCGGGGGCCGGGCGATGCTGATCGCGGTCACCGACACCGGGCGCGTCGACAACCACGTCGTGCTCGTCCCGGACGACGTCGAGGAGACCGACCTGGTGGCGGCGTCCGAGGCCCTGAACAAGGTGCTCGCCGGGATCGCCCTGGAGGACGCCGCCGCGACCGTCCGCAACCGGGCCGGCGAGGTCTCGCAGAGCCTCGCCCCCCTGTTTCTCCTGGCCGCGGACGCGTTCGAGGGGCCCGCCGACGAGAAGGCACACGAGCGCTTCTTCCTCGAAGGCACCTCGCACATAGTCGACGAGGACAAGTTCTCCGACCTCGAGAGCGTGCGCAGGGTCATCGGCGCGCTCGAGCACCGGCGCCTGCTGCTCGAGGTCCTCGCCGACGCCTTCTCGCTGGGCGGCGTCTCGGTCCGGATCGGGGCGGAGAACCCGGCGCAGGAGATGCAGCTGTGCTCCGTGGTCGCGGCGCCGTACGGCACCGGTGAGAGCGCGCTCGGCTCGCTGGGGATCGTCGGCCCGACCCGCATGGACTACCGCCGGACGATCGCGGCCGTGCACGAGGTGTCGTCTCACCTCGGGCAGATGCTCGCCGGCCTGGGTATCTGACGAGGATGGCGACCGACTACTACGCGGTCCTCGGTGTCTCGCGCGAGGCGAGCCCCGACGAGATCAAGAAGGCGTACCGCAGGCTGGCGCGGCAGTACCATCCCGACGCCAACCCGGGCGATCCCGAGGCCGCGGAGCGCTTCAAGGAGATCAACGCGGCGAACGAGGTCCTGTCGGATCCCGCTAAGCGGCAGCGGTACGACCAGTTCGGCGACGAGCGCGTGGGCGCGGGGTTCGGCGACTTCGGCAACATCTCGGACCTGTTCGCGACGTTCTTCGGCGGAGGGTTCTCGGGCGGCGGCGCGCGCCGCGGGCCCGCGCGGGGCGCGGACGTGCTCGCCGAGATCGAGTTGACGCTCGAAGAGGCCGCCGAGGGCGTCGAGCGGGACGTCGAGCTGACGACGCTCGGCACGTGTTCGGAGTGCAACGGCAGCGGCGCGGCGCCCGGGACCTTCCCGACGCGCTGCGGGGACTGCGGCGGCACCGGCGAGATCCGGAACGTCCGCAGGACGATGCTCGGCAACGTGATGACCGCGACGACGTGCCCGCGCTGCGGGGGCGCGGGGCAGGAGGTCACCACGCCGTGCCCGGAGTGCCGCGGACGCGGCCGCGTCGAGGTCAGCGACACGCTGACGGTGTCGGTCCCGCCCGGCGTCGAGGACGGGACGCGGCTGCGCGTGACGGGCCGCGGCGAGGCCGGCGTGCGCGGCGGGCGGTCGGGCGACCTCTACGTCGAGATCGCCGTCCTTCCGCACGAGGTGTTCCGGCGGGCCGGGGCCGACCTCGGGTGCGAGGTCGACGTCCCGATGACGGTCGCGGCGCTGGGGGGCACGATCGAGATACCGACGCTCGAGGGGCCCGAGGAGGTCGAGATCGCGGCGGGGACGCAGTCCGGCGAGGTGAAACGGCTACGCGGACGCGGGATGCCGCACCTCGGGGGCCGCGGCCGCGGCGAGCTCGTCGCGCTGCTGAAGGTGACGACGCCGACCGACCTCGACCCGGAGCAGGTCGAGCTGCTGCAGCAGTTCGCCAAGCTGCGCGACGAGCGGGCCGGGGGCAAGGGCTTCTTCGACAGGATCAAGGAAGCGTTCCAGTAGCACCCGGCCCGTGGTTCTTCGCCCCTCCCGACTCGTGGGACGAGGGCGCGGTCGCGCTGCCGCGCGACGAGTCGCACCACGCCCTCAAGGTGATGCGCGTCGCCCCGCCCGACGTCGTGACGGTGACGGACGGCCGCGGGACCGTCGCCCGCTGCGCCGCGACGCGCGTGGACGGGGACGTGCTCGTCCTGGAGGTGCTCGAAGCCGAGACGCGCCGGCGGCCGCGGCCCGAGCTGGTCGTGTACCAGGGCGCGGCCAAGGGGACGAAGGCCGACGAGGTCGTCGAGAAGCTCGCCGAGCTCGGCGTCGCGGAGGTACGCGTGTACGAGTCGAAGCGCTCGGTCTCGCGGTGGGACGACGCGAAGGTCGCGCGGCTGAACGAGCGCTGGGCCGCGATCGCGCGGTCGGTTGCGAAGCAGTCGCGGAACCCCTTCGCGACGCGTGCCGCCGCGGGGCTCTCCTGGGCGCAGGTCGTGCGCGAGATCGCTCGCGAGCCGGCCGCGATCGTGCTGTGGGAGGAGGCCTCTCTTCCCCTGCGCACGGCCCTGACGGACGGGATGGAACGCATCGCGTTCGTCGTGGGCCCCGAGGGAGGCCTCGACCCGACCGAGGCGGAGGCGCTGGCAGCGGTCGGCGCGGAGCTCGTCTCGCTCGGCCCCCACGTCCTCCGCACCGAGAACGCAGCGCTCGTGACCGCGTCCTGCGTGCTGTATCGCTACGGCGCCATCGGATAGCGTCGCCGCCATGCGAGTGGCGTTCTCCACCCTCGGCTGCAGGCTGAACCAGGCCGAGACCGACTCGATGACGGAGCAGCTGGAGGGCCTCGGCGTCGAGCGCGTCGCCGACGCCGAGGACGCCGACGTGGTCGTGGTCAACACGTGCACGGTCACCCGCGAGGCGACGAAAGGGTCGCGCACGGCGATCCGCCGCGCGGTCGCGGCGAACCCTGAGGCGAGGGTCGTCGTGATCGGCTGCTACGCGGTCTCCGACCCCGACGAGATCAGGGCGATCGAGGGCGTCGACCTCGTGCTCGGCAACGACGCGAAGGACTCGCTCGCGGAGGCCATGGGGCTCGACGCGCGGCCGCGCCCTCTACTCACAGTGGGGATGCGACGCGACGCGCCGCCGAGGATCCGGGCGAACCTCAAGGTCCAGACCGGGTGCGACGAGTGGTGCACGTTCTGCATCATCCCGACGACGCGCGGCCCCCTGAAGAGCACCGGCGAGGACTCGCTCGTCGCGGAGGCGCGGGCGCGCGTCGCCGCCGGCGCACGCGAGCTCGTCCTCACGGGCGTCCACCTCGGCAAGTACACGTTCGACCACGGCGGCGACGAGAGGAGCCTCGTGCGCCTCTTCGCGCGGCTGCTCGACGTCGAGGGCGTGCTGCGCATCAGGCTCTCGTCGATCTTCGCCCGCCACCTGACGCCCGAGGTGCTCGACTTCATGGCCGGCGAGCCGCGTATGTGCCGCTACCTCCACGTCCCGCTGCAGTCCGGCGACCCCGCCGTGCTCGCGGACATGCACCGCTCCTACGAGATCGGCGAGTACGTCGAGCACGTCGAGCGCGCGGTCGAGGCGCTGCCGGACGTCGCCCTCGCGACGGACGTGATCGTCGGGTTCCCGACCGAGACCGACGCGGCGTTCGAGAACACGATGGACGTCGTGCGCCGCCTGCGGTTCTCGAAGCTGCACGTGTTCCGGTACTCGCCGAGGCCGGGCACCGCCGCGGCGGACATGCGCGACGTCGTGCCTTCCGCCGTGAAGAAGGAGCGCTCGAAGCGGTTGATCGACCTCGGCAACGCGATCCGCGGCGAGTTCCTGCGCGCGCACGTAGGGCCGCCGCTCGAGGTGCTGGTCGAAGACGAGCGGGAGGTGGAGCCGGCGGCGGCCTCGGCCGGCGCGCCTACGGAGCGAGTGATGGTGTCGTCCGGCCAGACGAGCGACTACGTCAGGGTCTGGTTCGAAGGGAGCGGGATGCTGGGCTCGCTGGTGCAGGTGCGCGGCACCGGCGTCCGTTCGGACGGGATAAGAGGGGAGCTGATCACGTGAGCGGTTGTCTGTTCTGCAAGATCGCGGCCGGCGAGATCCCGTCGGAGACCGTATTCAAGTCCGACGACGTCGTCGCGTTCCGGGACATCAACCCCGCCGCTCCGACGCACCTGCTGGTCATCCCCGTCCGGCACGTCGCCTCGGCGGCCGAGCTCGGCGACGCCGACGGCCCGCTGCTCGGTGCCGTCTTCCGGACGATCGCGTCGCTGGCGGAGAGCGAGGGCCTCGGCGACGGTTGGAGGGTCGTGACGAACGTAGGCGGCGACGCAGGCCAGACGGTGCACCACCTGCATTTCCACCTGCTGGGGGGCCGGACGCTCTCCTGGCCCCCGGGCTAGCGTTCTGCGGTCTTCGCCCGCTCCGGTACGGATCCCGTCACTCCCGGCGCGAGGAACCGGCCCCCGCAACAGGACAAAGTACAATCTTGTCCTTACGACATGCTTACGACTACCCAGGTAAAGATCCTGGTCCCCGGCCACCACGACATGGTCCGGCTCGTCGGGGCTAGAGACGAGCTCCTAAAAGTCGTCGAGGCCGCCTTCGACACCCGGATCCTCGTACGCGGCAACGAGATCGTCATCAGCGGCGAGCCCGCCGAGGCCGAGCGCGTCTCGGTCCTCTTCGAGGAGCTGCTCGACCTGCTCGAGAAGGGCCAGGTCCTCACGAAGGACGCCGTCGGCCGCTCGATCGAGATGGTCAAGCGAGACGACGGGGCGCGGCCGAGCGAGGTGCTCTCCGACACGGTCGTCGTCACCCACACCGGCAAGCCGATCCGTCCGAAGACCGAGGGCCAGAAGCACTACGTCGACGCGATCCGCAAGAACACGATCGTGTTCGGGATCGGGCCCGCCGGCTCCGGCAAGACATACCTCGCGGTCGCCGCGGCGATCCGGTCCTTGCAGGCCGGCGAGGTCTCGCGCATCGTGCTCACGAGGCCCGCCGTCGAGGCGGGCGAACGCCTCGGCTTCCTGCCCGGCGACCTCGCGGCGAAGATCGATCCCTATCTCAAGCCGCTGTACGACGCGCTTTACGAGATGCTCGACCCCGACGTCTTCCAGCGCTACGCGGAGCAGGGGACGGTCGAGATCGCGCCGCTTGCGTTCATGCGGGGACGCACGCTCAACGACTCGTTCATCATCCTCGACGAGGCGCAGAACACCACGCCCGAGCAGATGCAGATGTTCCTGACGAGGATCGGCTTCGGCTCGAAGGCCATCGTGACCGGCGACGTGACGCAGGTCGACCTTCCGGCGGGCACGCGCTCGGGCCTGATCGTCATCGAGGAGATCCTGAAGCAGATCGAAGGCGTGGACTTCCTCCACCTCGACGCGCGGGACGTCGTCCGGCACAAGATCGTCCAGGACATCGTCGAGGCGTACCGCGTCTACGCGGACGCGTCGAAACGCCGCTGATGGACGTGTTCCTCGCGAACGAGCAAGGCGTCCCGTTAGACGAGCCGCTTCTGGCGGCGCTCGCGAGACACGTCCTGGAGGCCGAGGAGGTCGACGACTCGGCCGAGCTCTCCCTGCTCTTCGTGGGGGCCGATCACATACGCCGGCTCAACGCGCGCTACGCCGGCGACGACTACGCCACCGACGTCCTCGCGTTCCCCATGGCCGAGGACGACGACGAGGACGACCCCCTCATGGTCGGCGACGTCGTCGTCTGTCCCGAGGTGGCCGCGAGCAACGCCGCGAAGGCCGGCACGTCGCTCGAGCGCGAGCTGCAGACGCTCGTCGTCCACGGAACGCTCCACCTGCTCGGCTACGACCACCAGAACGACGCCCAGCGCGCCGAGATGGATCGCCGGACGAACGAGGTCCTGGCGTCGTTCAGCCGCGAGCCCGCCTCCGGCTGATGGGCACCGTCTGGACGCTCGTCGTCATCGCGTTGCTGCTCCTGGTGGCGGCCTTCAGCGCGATGGCCGAGACCGCCGTCGCGCGCATCGGCCGCGTCAAGGCCCTCCACCTCGACCAGGAGCGCGGCAACAAGAGGACGCGCCGCCTCCTGAAGATCGTCGAGGACCCCGCCCCCTTCCTCAACGTCGTGCTGTTCGTGACGCTGCTGGCGCACATCACCGGCACGACGCTCGCGACGAGCCTGGCCTTGCGAGAGCTCGGCGACGGCGGCGAGGCGATCGCCGCCGGCGTCATGACGTTTCTGATCTTCGTGCTCGCCGAGGTCGTCCCGAAGACCTACACGGTCCAGCGGACGGAGACCGCGGCGTTGATCGCGGCCGGCCCCGTCTACCTGGTCGGACGGCTGCTGATGCCGGTGGCGAAGGTGCTGATCCTGGTCGCGAACGCGCTGATGCTCCTGCTGCCGGGCCGCGGCCTGCCCAAGGGGCCGTTCGTCACCGAGGACGAGATCCGTCACATGGTCGACGTCGCCGAAGAGGAAGAGGAGATCGAAGAGGAGGAGCGCGAGCTCATCCACTCGGTCTTCGAGTTCGGCGACACGGTCGTGCGCGAGGTGATGGTGCCCCGGCCGGACATGATCGTGATCCGCTCCGACGCGACCCTCGACGAGGCCCTGAGCACGATCATCGAGGCCGGCTACTCGCGCGTCCCCGTCTACGAAGGGGACACCGACAACATCATCGGCGTGCTCTACGCCAAGGACCTCCTCAAGCGGATACACGAGCGCAAGAGGGACTCGAAGGTCGCCGCGCTCGGCCGTGCGCCGTTGTTCGTGCCGGAGCAGAAGAAGGTCGCCGAGCTCCTGCGCGAGATGCAGGAGCAGCGCGTCCACATGGCGATCGTCGTCGACGAGTACGGCGGCACGGCGGGCCTGGTCACGATCGAGGACCTGATCGAGGAGATCGTCGGCGAGATCGTCGACGAGTACGACCAGGAAGAGCCGTTGGTCGAGCCGGTGGACGAGAACCGCATCCGCGTCGACGCCAAGATGCCGATCGACGAGGTCAACGAGCTCCTGGAGGTCGACCTTCCGCACGACGAGTGGGACACCGTCGGCGGCCTCGTGTTCGGTCTGACCGGAAGGGTCCCGCAGGTGGGGGAGTCCGTCCGGTTGGACTCCCTCGAGTTCAGGACCGAGCGCGTGACGGGCCGGCGGGTGCAGAAGGTCCTGATCACGAAGACGCGGCCCCCCGCCGGGGAAGACGACGGCGAGTAGCGACCGCGCGGCGGGGTCGGCCGGCGCGCCGCCAGAGGCCGGGTTCCGCTCGGGCTTCGTCGCGGTCGTGGGCAGGCCCAACGTCGGCAAGTCGACGCTCGTGAACGCGCTCGTCGGATCGAAGGTCGCGATCACGTCCGACAAGCCACAGACGACCCGCAGCGCGATCCGGGGGATCCTCGACCGCGAGGGGGTCCAGGTCGTGCTCGTCGACACGCCCGGCTATCACAAGCCGCGCACGCTCCTCGGCCACCGGCTCAACGACCTCGTCCGCGCCACCTGGAAGGACGTCGACCTCGCGCTGTTCGTCGTCGACGGGAAGGCGGGGGTCGGCCGAGGTGACGAGAAGGTCGCCGCCGACCTCGCCGCCGCCGCGTGTCCGGCCTTCTGCGTGGTGAACAAGGTCGACGCGATGGGCCGCGACGAGATCGCGGTCGCGCTGACGCAGGCGGCGTCGATCAGCGACTTCGACGAGTTCGTCCCGGTGTCGGCGAGGGCGGGAGAGGGCGTCACGTTGCTCGCCGACCTCGTAGTCGACCGGATGCCGGCGGGTCCTATGTACTACCCGCCGGGTACGCGCACGGACCAGCCGCCCCCGGCGTTCGTCGCGGAGCTCGTCCGCGAGAAGCTGCTCGCCCGGGCGCGTGACGAGCTACCCCACTCGATCGCGGTCGTGACCGAGGACTTCGAGGAGCGCGACGACGGGCTGCTCGAGATCCGCGCGACCGTGTTCGTCGAGAGGGAGTCCCAGAAGGGCATCGTCATAGGCAAAGGCGGCGAGACCGTGAAG
Source organism: Actinomycetota bacterium (assembly GCA_036258555.1). GTDB lineage: Bacteria > Actinomycetota > CADDZG01 > CADDZG01 > WHSQ01 > JALZEG01. The sequence goes on from DATADL010000163.1 coordinate 24,805, forward strand.
GCCGTCGGGACCGAGACGCGGCTCGAGGTCGAGGCGCTGTTCGGGACGAAGGTGTTCCTGGAGCTGCGCGCGAAGGTCGAGAAGGACTGGCAGCGCCGCGCCCACGCGCTCGAGCGCCTCGGCTTCGGCCCCGGCCGGTAGACGCTACGGCCTCTCCGCGTAGCAGGAGGGCCGGGCGAGGATGTCCGCCTTGAACGGGCCCGGCATCTCCTTGGGGAAGGGCTTCGCGCGGCCCGGCGGTTCCGGCGCCTCGCCGGAGAACGGATCGGGCGTGGTCGTGACGCTCCCCGTGCCGAAGCATCCGAGGTTCAGCACGTTGTTGGCCGTGACGGCGTCCCACTCGTAGCCGCCGTCGACCGGCCGGCCCCCCTGCTCGACGTCCCACACCCAGTCGAGCCTCATCTTCTTGCCCCCGAACCGCGTCTCGACCGTCGCGTACATGCACTGGCACTCCGCGTCCGCGGACGGCCGGCGCACGACGAGGTCGCCCGGCTTCAGCTCGGCCGCGTAGACGGCGGCGCGGCACGCGCCGCAGCGCCGCCGCACCTCGATCACGAGCTGCGTCCCGGAGGGGCGGTCCTCGACGAGGGCCTCGATCGAATGTACGCGTCCGTCGCGGTCGAACGCGAGGAACCGTGAGCGGTAGACGTCGGTCGTGTACGCCCCGGCGTGCGACGCGGCGGGGGCGAGCAGGGGGGCGAAGAGCGACACGATCGCCAGCAGCGCGGCTCGCTTCATTCCGCCAGCGCCTTCGTGAGGTCGATCCGGCCGTGACCGAACCAGGGGTCGCGGCCCTCGGGCCCGAGATCCACGGCGGTCTGCTCGATCCGCGCCCGGATCTGCGCCGGGGTCCAGTCGGGATGGCGGGACCACAGCAACGCCGCGAGGCCCGCGACGTGGGGCGCGGCGAACGACGTCCCGTCGACGAGCGCGTACCCGCGCGTGGCCGGCGGAGACGTCTCGCTCGACCACGCCGTCATGATCGCGGCGCCCGGCGCCGACACCGAGACGTGGGGGCCGTATCCCGAGAACATCGCCCACTCGTCGAACGCGTTCGTCGCGCCGACGCTCATGAACCCGCCGCACGCCGCCGGGTAGGCCGTGGGGTTCCCCTGCTGGGCCGAGTTGCCCGACGCGGCGACGAGCAACGTGCCACGGGCCTCCGCGAACGCGGCCGCGGCCTGGAGGGTCCGCGCGCAGCTCGGCATCGCGCCGCCGAGCGACAGGTTCACGACGTGCGCGTCGTGCGCGGCGGCCCACACGATCGCCTGTGCGACCGCGGACATCGAGCAGGAGCCGTTCGGGCTGCAGGCTTGAAGCGGCATGATCTTCGCTCCCCACGACATCCCGGCGATCCCCTCGCGGTTGTCGGTGTTCGCCGCGACGATCCCGGAGACGCCCGTCCCGTGGCCGTGCTCGTCGTCGGGGAACTCGTCCCCGTTCACGAAGTCGCGCCCCGCCACGAGCCGGCCTTCGAGGTCGGGGTGGGTCTCCTCGACACCGGTGTCGACGACCCCCACGAGCACCGGCGCGGAGACCCCGGGCTCCACCTTCCACGCCCGCGCGAACGAGAGCCGTTCGTACGCCCACTGCCGGGCGAGCAGCGGGTCGTTCGGCTTGTCGAACACGTGGAGGGTGTGGTCGGGCTCGACCCATGCGACCCCGGGGGCGTTTCGCACGCCCTCGACCGACCCGGCGGACACCGTCCAGCGCTCGAGCCCGAGACGCCGGATGCGGCCGGTCACGACGGCGCCCGCCGACGCCGCCGCCGCGCGCCGGGCCCGGGCCTCGGTCCCGTCGTCGAACGCGACGACCACCGCGACGGGGTCCGCGAGCGGGCGCGCCGGCGAGGGCGCGGCCAGACCCGCAAGCGCGGTCGGCAGCAGGGCGACGAGCGCCGCGGCGCGCCTCACCGTCGCACCCTCCGGAACGCGAGCGACCCGCGTGTCATGCACCAGCCGAACGCGAGCACGACGAGGGCCGCCGCGGTCTGCAGCGACAACCGGACGTTCTTCTCGCGCCGTTCGCTCATCGCGAACTCCTCGGTCAGCTGCGTCGACTCCTCCTCGGAGAACGCGAACGCGAGCTGCGTCTGTTGCTGCTGCTGGCGAGCGAACCCCGCCTGCGCCTGCACCTGGGGCTGCTGCTGCGGCTGCGGCTGCGGCTGCTGTTGCGGGTTGGGTGCCTGGGCCCCCCCGACGCTCGGCACGGGCGGCAACGGCGGGAGTGGCGGCGGGATCAGCACGACCTGCGGTGCGGGGGGCGGCGGAGGCGGCGGAAGGGGGACCTTCGGCTCCGGCTCCATGGGCGTGAACGTCTCGAGCGTCCCCGTCCCCGAGGACGGACGGAACGAGATCGAGCCGAAGAACACGGCCTCCAGCGGCAGCGTCTGCGCGGCCCCGCCGGGCGCGCGGAACGACGCGCACGCGAAGCCGGCGTCGTCGGTGACCCCGGTAGCGACGGGGACGTCGCCGGCGAAGAAGGTGATCTCCGCGCCGCCGACGGGGAGCACGGACTCGGTCGGACCGTCGCCCAGCAGCAGAGCGCACGTGCGCGCGACCGTGCCTGCCTTCGCGGTCACCGTCGGCGGCGTCAGCGCGAGCTTGCTGTCGAGCGGGCAGTACCCGTTCGGCACCGCGTACGCGATCGCGGTGTTGATGTTCGCGTCGCGGATCCAGATCGCCGGCCGGCCGAACGTGACCGTGTCGCACGCGATCTGGTCGTTCTCGAGGCCGGAGGGGCCGCCGTACGACTCCGCGAACCGCCGGTGCTCGAATACCGCGAGCAGCTCGCAGTCCTTGCTGACGTGGTAGATGGTGCGGTCGTCTTCGAGCTGGACGTACATGCGCCCGCCGCCCACCGCGAGCCCCGAGGCGAAGCCCGGCGCGGTGGACTCGGGGTGGCCGCGGTCGGGATTCGTCGACATGTTCGGGTCGACGGGGGATCCGGGAACGGTGCACGAGCCGACGATCGAGCCCTCCGTCGAGATCTCGTAGATGTCGTAGCCGTGATGCTCGTAGGACCGGAACACGCGCTCGGTCGGATCCATCGTGAGGGTCGTCTGCGGCTCCAGGGGAGACGCGAACATCTCTCTCGCAGCGCCGGTGACCGGGTCGACCGTGTACATCGACGCCGACTGCGGGCGGAACCCGGCGCTCCGCGGGACGACGAGCGCCCAGAGCTTCTCGATGTGGGGGTCGTACGTCAGCGTGCGCACGTCGAGGCCGATGTCCAGCGTCAGCGTGCGGACGTGCCGGCCGGTGGTCGTGGAGACGTGGATCTCGCTACTCGATCCGTTGTTCGTGTAGTAGAGCATCTGGCCGTCGGAGGTGATCGACCCCGAAGAGTCCCCCTGGTGGTCGTCGACCGGCAGGTCCACCCGGCGCAGGACGCGCATCTCCGTGCGGGGAAGCCGCTCCAGGCGCGGGACCAGCGTCTCCTCGACGTCGCCGCCGAGGTCGGCGACGTTGCGCAGGTCGCGGCCGTCGCTGCGGTACACGTAGTGGCCCGCGTCGTCGCAGCCGGCGAGCGAGAGCAGGAAGTGGCTGGGGAACTCCTCGTTGCGCGTGAGGTCGGTGACCGTGCATCCCGTGAGGTCTCCCAGCCCGGGCTTGACCTCGAAGGTCCTCCCCGCCGTGATCGAGCGGACCGCGCGGCCGTCCACGACGGCCATGAGCGCGTCGGGGGCGAACCGCTCGTGCGTCACGGCCGCGACCGGATCGGGCGTCACCGTTCGGAAGGTCGTGCCGGTGTCGCGCGTCCGTACGAGGCCGGCCCCCGTCGCGATGTCGACGCGGCTGCCGCCCCCCGGGATCGGGGCGGAGTCGAAGTCGACCACGGTGTTGCCCCTCACCTGGCTGAACGTGAGCCCGCCGTCGAGCGAGCGCCACAGGCCGCTCGAAGGCGTGACGCCGTCGGTGCTGCTGTTCGCCCACACGACGTCCGGGAGCCGCGCGTCGACGGCGAGCCGCGTCGGCCGGGCGGGGAGCGACCCGGGGAGCGGGATCCACGTCCGGCCGAAGTCGGTGCTCTTGAGCAGGAGCGGCAGCGAACCCTCGCGCAGGGGCGACGCTGCCGCGAACATCAGCTGAGGGTCGCTGGGGGCCGCGGCGACAGCGGTTACGGAGTAGCCCGCGAGGTCGCCGACGGCCTGGAAGCTCGCTCCGAAGTCGCGGGTGACCACCAGACCGGCCGCCCTCGCGTCGCCGCCGTCCTCGAGCGGGCTCGTCCGCGGCCTCCCGAAGACGAAAGCGGTCCCGACGGGCATCTCCTCGGAGACGACCCCGGCTACCTGCGCGAACGTGTCGAGATCGGCCGCCGGCGACCACGTGCGGGCGTCGACCGAGCGGTAGACCGCGCCGTCGGTCGTCGCGCCGACGAAGGTGCAGGGGGCCTGGGCGAAGCTGGCTACGTGGGCGAGCCCCGGCCGGCGGGGGGTCGTGAGGCGGTTCCAGCGGTTGAAGGCCCCGCCGAGCGCCGGACACGGCGGGCGAAGGGCCGCCGGGTCGGTCTGTGCCCGGGCGGGCGCGAGCAGGCTCGTCGCCAGCGCCTGCGCGACGAGGACCGACAGCGTCGCCACCGCCGCCGCGGCCCTGCCCCTCTGTGCCCGCACCACAGCTCTCCTATCGGTAGCCCGCCCCCCCGTCACACACACGCAGTGCGGGCAGCGGGGTAACGGGAGTGTTCGCCGGCCGCCTCGGGCGCCCTCCCGGGCCCGTCCGTCGGCCGTGTCGCTCGCCCGACGACCGCCCGTCGGAGGCGCATGTACTACCGTCGCCGGGATGCGGAACGCGCCCGCCTACGAGGTCAGGAACCTCTCCAAGACCTACCGAAGCCCCCAGGTCGTGGCCAACGACGGCGTGTCGTGGTCCGTCGACCGGGGTGAGGCGTTCGGCTTGCTCGGCCCGAACGGGGCCGGCAAGACCACGCTCGTCCGGCAGCTCGTGGGGTTGCTGCGCCCGACTTCGGGCGAG
>DATADL010000164.1:0-2760 GCA_036258555.1 Actinomycetota bacterium
GTCGTGCATGTCGTACGGGAGGTTCGACGACTCCGGGATGATGTCGAGGAGGTCGTCGCACGAGCGGAACGGGTCATCGCTCGGTGGGAAGTACGGGGGCGACTCGAAGTTGTTCGACGGGATGAACTACAGGAGATAGCGGACCTGGGCGAGGCAGTCCTCGTCGCTCGCCGCGACGAAGTGCGCGACGCCGGACTTCGACGCGTGGCTCATGGCGCCGCCGAGCTCCTCCTGCGTGACGGTCTCGCCCGTGACCGCCTTGATGACCTGGGGGCCGGTGATGAACATGTGCGAGGTCTCGCTGACCATGAACGTGAAGTCGGTCATCGCGGGCGAGTACACCGCGCCGCCCGCGCAGGGACCCATGATCGCCGAGATCTGCGGCACGACGCCCGACGACCTGACGTTGCGGTCGAAGATGTAGCCGTAGCCGGCGAGCGACGCGGCCCCCTCCTGGATGCGGGCGCCGCCCGAGTCGTTGAGGCCGATCACGGGAGCCCCGGTCTCGAGGGCGAGGTCCATGATCTTGCAGATCTTCTCGCCCATGACCTCGCCGAGGGACCCGCCGAAAACGGTGAAGTCCTGCGCGAACACGAACACCTTGCGGCCGTCGATCGTCCCCCAGCCGGTCACGACCGCGTCGCTGAGCGGCCGGCGGTTCTCGATCCCGAACCCGTGCGACCGATGGCGCACGAGCTGGTCCGTCTCGACGAACGAGCCGGGGTCGAGGAGCTTCTCGATCCGCTCGCGGGCCGTGAGCTTGCCTCGCTCGTGCTGCCGCTCGACCGCGGCGGCGCCCCCGCCGGCGCGAGCCTCCTCGCGCAGCGCCCGCAGGCGCTCCACCTGCTCGTCTATCGCGCGGGCGGCCTCTTCCCGGGGCATCTCCTGGGTCGACATGCGAGGAGTCTAAGCGGCGCCCCCCTGACGCTCCGGCGACGAAAAGGTGCGCCTCGCGTCCCGCCTGGAATCCGGTCCAAATCGGACGGATTGCTCCCCGGGACGTGGCAGGGGAGTGACGCCGGGGGGCGAACCCCAACCGTATGCAGTTCATCCGGGACCTCCGCGAAGTCAAGGGCGCGCTCAAGGAGCTCGTCGTCGACGACGCGCGGCACGAGGAGGACGCCAAGCTCGAGCTGGCGGTGTCGGCCCAGCGGTTCTCCCAGGAGACCCGCGAGGTCGTCGACGACAAGCTGTCGTTCTCGGCGACGCTCATGCGCGCCGGCGAGGTCGACGCGGCCAACCGCCTCCTCGCCGAGGTCCACGCCCAGGTCCGGGACAACGAGGCCGCGCTCATCGAGCAGGTCAACGAGGTCAAGGTCGCCCGCGCGGCCCGTCGCGAGCGGATCACGCGCATGCGATTGGCGCGCTCGCTCGCCGTGGCGATGCTCGGCGCGGCCGTCATGGCCACGTCGGCCGCGGGGATGGCGTTTGCGAGCTTCCTCGAGGACAGGGCGCGCGCCGCGGACGCCGCCGCGGTCCGGCAGCAGCGCGGTCGCGACGGTGCGCCGGGCCGCCTTGCCCTCGCCGGACGCGCCCAGCCCGCCCGCCACGCAGCCGTGAAGAAGGTCGTCGAGGTCCGCGGCGTGGAGGCTGCGCTGACCGCCGAGGCCCTCGCCGCGTTCGAGCAGCTGAAGAGCGGCGACGTCGAGCCCGCCCAGATCGAGCACCTGCTCAGCCTGCTGCCGGCCGAGCTGGCCGACACGATGCGCGAGGCGCTCTCGACCGTCCAGGTAGCCGAGAGGACCTTGAAGGACGCCCTCCCGACGATCGTGCGGCCGGCCGCGAAGAAGAAGGCGCCGAAGGACGAGGCCCCGGCGGAGGACGCGAAGGACGACGCGTCCGAGCAGAAGCCGGACGACGAGCAGACGCCGGACGATCCCGAGCCCACCCCGACCGAGGAACCCGAGGAAGACCCCGAGGACCCGGACGAGACCTCGGGCCTGCCCGACCTCACCGACGACTAGCGGCCTCTAGCCGACCGGGTGCGGCTCGGCGGGAGGTTGCGCATCCCGGCCCCGGCGGCCCTTCGGAAGACGTAGCGCGGCGAGGAACGCGACCGCCGCGGGCAGCGCGCCCACCAGGTACGCGGTGCGATACGACGTGGAGTCGGCCACGGCTCCGATCGCCGACGGCGACGTCAGGTAGCCGAGGTCGCCGGCCATCTGGTTGACGCCCACCGCGGCCCCCGACCCCGACCGCGGGATCGAGTCGGCCAGCAGACCTCCCGCGGCCGTCCCGCCCGCCGCGATCGCGGCGCCGAGCGCCACCATCAGCGGGTAGTACGCGAGCGGCGTGGCCTCGATCCGTCCCAGCAGGGCCGTGGCGACGGCTGCGACCGCGAGGGACGGGACGAGGACGGCGCGGCGTCCGAACTTGTCGGCGGCCCTGCCGGCGACGAACAGGATCAGGATCTCGCCGACCGACAGCATCGTGACGGCGAGGCCGATCTGTCCCTCGGAGAGCCCGAGCACGTCCTCCGCGAAGATCGGTCCGACGACCTGCGCGGGCCCCGAGATCGTCCACCACCCGACGAGCGTCGCGAGCAGCGCGATCGTGTAGCGGTAGTCGCGGAAGAGCGGGGCGGCCTCGCGCAGCGCCTGCACGGGCGACTTGCGCGCGCCCTCCCCGATGCCCTGCTCGCCGGCCATCACGACCCATGCGATCGCCGCGGAGACGATCAGCCCGGTCGCGTAGAAGTGGAAGGGGGCCGCGAGCCCGAAGCGGTCGGCGATCACCCCGCCGAACACCGGCCCGAGCCCG
>DATADL010000165.1:0-2487 GCA_036258555.1 Actinomycetota bacterium
CGCAATGACGCGCCGCCACCGGATCGGAGCCATCTGGCTCGCAGCTAGCCTCACCGTGGCCGGAGCACTTCCGGCCGCCGCTCAGACCGAGACGCCGAAGCCCGTCATCGACTCGGCCCCGTGGAAGGTCGGCCTCAAGAAGGACGCAGTCGTGCGGGGCCGTCTGAAGAACGGGACGCCCGGAGCGGACGTCACGCTCGAGCGCCGGCAGCCCGGCGGGACGTGGAACGCGATCCAGAGGAAGGGCGTCGGTCAGGAGCTGAAGGTCCGCTTCCGCGTCGACGACCTCGGCTCGAGCGCGAAGTACCGCCTCGTCTACGCCGACGAGGTCGCGGGGACCCGCGCCGTCAGCGCTGTGCGCGAGATCCGCGTGATGTCGAAGCTCTCCTTCAAGGCGTCGCCCGACGACGCGTACGCAGGGAAGCGGATCCGCCTGCGCGGGTCGCTGTTCCCCAAGGAGCGCGGCCGGCGCGTGGTGATCCAGCAGTTCAACGACGGCAGGTGGCGGACGATCGCGCGGCCCCGCGTCCGCGACGGCCGCTACTCGACGACGTTCCGCCCGCAGGAGACCGACCGCCGCAGGATCCTGCGCGCCTGGTTCAAGGGCGACGCGACGAGCCTCGGCGAGAAGCGCGCCGACTCGCTGCGGATCTATCGCCGTGATCTCGCGACGTGGTACGGCCCGGGCTTCTACGGCAACCGCACCGCGTGCGGGCGGACGCTCGGCTACAGCACGCTCGGCGTCGCGCACCGGACGCTTCCGTGCGGCACCAAGGTCGCGATCATGTACCGCGGCCGCACGGTGATGGTCGAGGTGATCGACCGGGGGCCGTACGCGCGGTCGAACTGGGACCTGACGCGCGAGACTGCGGAGCGGCTGCGCTTCAGCGGCACCGACTCGATCGGGGTCGCGCACTAGCCCTAGACTCCCCTCCGGGACGAACGAAGGAGGGGAAGTGGCGGATCGACTCGTTTCTCACAGCGCGGGCTTCACGCGGTTCGGAAGGGATGCGGAGACCTCGGCGGACGAGCTGGGGCCGCTCGCCGACCTCGTCGGGACGTGGATCGGGAGCCGGGGATGGGAGCTGATCGCGGTCCCCTCGACCGACGACCTGGGCGAGCTGTCGTTCCGGGTCATCATCCGGCCGTACGTCGAGGTCGTGACGTTCGTCCCGATCGGCGCGCCGGTGCCGGACCGCGGCGGACCGGCGGGCGACCTCCTTCTGACCGGGTTGAAGTACGAGATGCGGATCGCGGACGCGGAGACGAACGAGCCGCTGCACCTCGAGAACGGGATGTGGTTCTACATGGCGGGCCAGGACCGGGAGATCGCTAGGTCGTCCGCGATCCCCCACGGCGACTGCCTGCTCGCGCTGGGGAGCTCGACGACCTCTTCCGCGGCGCCCGACTTCCCGGAGCTCAAGTGCACCCCGGACGTTCCCGAGCGGTTCGGCTACGGCGAGGCCGAGTACCGCGTCGACCCCGACAGCCCCTTCCAGCCCCTCGACGCGAACAACACGCTGCGCGACGACCTCTCCGGGCTCCAGGTCGTCGAGACCGTGACCCTGGACGTGTCGACGGCCAACGGGGGCGGTGTCCTCAACATCCCCTTCGTCACGCAGAACGCCAACGCGAGCGCGTTCGCGTCGACGTACTGGATCGAGACGGTGGAGGACTCCACGGGGCAGCAGTTCCAGCAGCTTCAGTACTCGCAGCAGACGAACATCGACTTCCTGCCGGTGAACGAGGACGATCCCGACGGCCCGCTCATCATGTGGCCGCACGTCAACGTCAACACGCTGCGCAAGCAGTAGCTACCCCTGGGACTGCTCTTCCTGTAGTCCCTCGACGTAGCGGTGGAACGCCAGGTGGTCCGACGCGCACTCGGTCTCCTGGTCGCCCTTGCGTAGGCGGACGGTGTCCATGGGGACGCCGGAGCTGTTGTCCTCCGTGACGTCGACGACCTGCCAGCCGTCGTCGATCAGCTGACGCAGTCTCTCGAGCTCCGGGTCGTCTCCCCAGCCTGCCACCGTGTCTCCTCTCGTCGCGGAAGTTCGTCCGCAGGTTAGACCGGAACGCCCGGCTCGTGTGGCTGGATCTGCCCCGACTCGATCTCCTCGACCCAGTGGCACGCCACCGTGTGCCCCCCTACCTCGCGCAGCTCGGGCACCTCGTCGGGGCACCTCTCCTTCTGCACGAACGGGCAGCGCGTGTGGAAGCGGCAGCCCGGCGGCGGGTTCGCCGGCGAGGGAAGGTCGCCGCGGAGCAGTATGCGCTCGCGGGCGAGCTCGACCTTCGGGTCGGGGATCGGGACCGCCGACAGCAACGCCTTCGTGTACGGGTGCAAGGGACGGTCGTAGAGATCGGCCGCCGGCGCGACCTCCATGATCTTGCCGAGGTACATCACCGCGATGCGGTCCGAGATGTGCCTCACGACCGCGAGGTCGTGCGCGATGAACAGATACGTGAGCTGGAACTCGTCCTGCA
>DATADL010000166.1:0-2867 GCA_036258555.1 Actinomycetota bacterium
CCAGCAGCTTCAGCACGAGGATCTGCCACTCGGTGAGCGTGATCTCGATCACCGGTCGATGTCCCCCAGGACGAAGAAGAACGAGCCGAGGATCGCGATCATGTCGGCGACGAACGTGTTGCGGAGCACGTGCGGCAGCGCGGAGACGTTCGAGAACGACGGCGTGCGGATCTTGAGCCGGTACGGCTTGCCGCCGCCGTCGGACACGAGGTACATGCCGAGCTCACCGAGCGAGTTCTCGCAGCGCACGTAGACCTCGCCTTTGGGGGCCTGGACAACGCGCGGGACCTTGCCCATGACCGGCCCGGAGGGCAGGGCCTCGACGGCCTGCTCGATGATCCGGGCGGACTCCGCCACCTCGTGGAGCAGCACCCAGAACCGGTCGAAGCAGTCGCCGTTCGGCGCGGAGATGACGTCGAAGTCGAAGTCGTCGTAGCTCGAGTACGGCTCGTCCTTGCGGACGTCGAAGTGGATGTCCGAGCCGCGCGCGATCGGACCGGACACGCCGTAGCGGTACGCGACCTCCTTCTCGAGGACGCCGACGCCGACCGTGCGCTGCTTGAAGATCTCGTTGCCGATGAGCAGGTTCTCGTAGTCGGGAAGGCGCTCGATGGTCTGGCGGATGCCCTTCATCAGCTGGGCGAAGAAGCCCCGCGGCATGTCCTCCTTGAGACCGCCGGGTCGGAAGAACCCGAAGTGCAGTCGGCCGCCGGTCGCCATCTCCATCGCGAGCTGGATGTCCTCACGTTCGCGGAACGCGTAGAACGTCGGGGTGATCGCACCGAGCTCCGCGCCGAACGACGCGAAGAACATCAGGTGATTGAGGATCCGGTTGGTCTCGCACATGATCACGCGCAGGTACTGGGCGCGCGGCGGGACCTCGATCTCCATCAGCCTCTCGACCGCGAGCGCGAGCGGGAGCTCGTTCTGGATGTTCGACAGCCAGTCCATCCGCGACACGAGGTTCGTGATCTGCCGGTAGTCGCGGACCTCGACCATCTTCTCGTAGCCGCGGTGCATGTAGCCGATGATCGGCTCGGCGTCGACGAGCACCTCGCCGTCGATCGTCGCGAGCAGACGGAAGACACCGTGGGTTGCAGGATGCTGCGGCCCGACGTTGAGGATCATCTCCTCGGTCGCGAGCTTGCCGCTCCCGACGTCGTCGACGAGCTGGCCGACCTGGCGGATGTCCTGTTCGGTCGAGGTCATCTCTACCTCCCGCCCGCCGCGGCCTCTTCGGGGTCCTTCGCGCCCGGCCAGTCCTTCACGACCCGCGTGCTGAGGCGGAACGACTTGAGCAGCGGCCGGCCCTCGAAGTCCTCCGGAAGGTAGAGGTTCACGAGCCGCGGATGGCCTTCGAACACGACGCCGAACATCTCGTGCGTCTCGCGCTCGTGCCAGTTCGCGCCCGGATAGATCGAGGTGATCGACGGGCACGCCGGGTGCTCGGGGTCGACCGGGACGTGGACGTTGCAGTGGACGACGTAGTCGGGCGAGTACACGTGGACGAGGACCTCGAGGCCGCGCCGCCCGGCGTCTTGCTCGTCGGCGGCCTTTTCCTCCTCGCCCCCGCCGAACTCCGACCAGTCGATCGCCGAGAGGAACGTGAGGAACTTGCACTCGAGCCCGGGCGTCTCCGCGAGCGCCGTCATGACCTGCACGAGCTGGTCGGGCTTGCACGTGAGGTCGATCTGGCCGAAGTTCAGGTCGATGCGGTCGGCCCGGTCACCCAATGCCTGACGGACCCGCGCCAGGGCCTCGTCGGCGCCTATCGCCCGGGGACGCGCCGAGGGTCCGCTGCGCTTCTCGGGCAGCGCTACCCCGCGGCCGACCTTCGGTCCCGCCACGCTAGATCCCTCCCGCCAGGCCGGGCTCCGGTATGTGCGGGATCTCCTGCGTGTGGCCCTTCCACTTCTCGCGGACGTCCTCCTGCGAGATCAGCTGCTGGAGCCGGATCACGCCCTGGAGGAGCGCCTCGGGCCGCGGCGGGCATCCGGGCACGTACACGTCGACGGGGATGATCTGGTCGACGCCCTTCGTGACCGAGTACGAGTCCCAGTAGGGGCCGCCGCAGTTCGCGCACGAGCCCATCGAGATCACGTACTTCGGCTCGGGCATCTGGTCGTAGATGCGCTTGATCGGCGCCGCCATCTTGTCCGTCACGGTCCCGGCGACGACCATGAGGTCCGCCTGCCGGGGCGAGGCCGGGAACGGGATCACCCCGAAGCGGATGATGTCGAACTTGCTCGCGATCGCGGCCCCCATCTCGATCCCGCAGCAGGCGAGGCCGAACTGGAGCATCCACAGCGAGTACCGGCGGCTCCAGTTGAGGAGCCACGAAACCGGTCCCGGAAGGGGGACCTTCTCGATCACAGCCACTCGAGCACCTTCTTCTTGATGGCGTAGAGGAGGGCGAAGGCCAGGATCGCGATGAAGATCAGCATCTCGACGAACGCCTGGGTGCCGAGCCGCTCGAACACGACCGCCCACGGGAACAGGAACACGGCCTCGACGTCGAAGATCACGAACAGCAGGGCGAACACGTAGTAGCGGACGTTCGCCTGGCTCCATCCCGTCCCGATGGGGTCGATGCCCGACTCGTAGGTCGTGTACTTCTCGGGATGGGGGACGTGGGGCCGCACGAGGCGGGCCAGGGCGAGCGTCCCGAAGACCAGGACGACCCCGACGACGGCGAAGATGCCTATGGTCACGTACTGGCCGAAGTAGCCGTCGGGCAACGCGGGGCCTCTCCTCTTGCCTCGTCGTCTTGCGGACGCGTCAAAAACCGCGAATGTCCTGGTAGGTACGGCGAAAAACTAACACGCAGCACTGGCCGCCCAGGCTCTTGCGCGTTCGTTCGTGAAGCC
>DATADL010000167.1:0-5318 GCA_036258555.1 Actinomycetota bacterium
CTCGGTGATCTCGAGGACGAGGTCGCCCGCGGGGAAGCCCGTCACGCCGAGGGTGTCGGAGACCTGGTCGACCAGGTCGGGCTCCTGGAACTGCCGGACCGACAGGTTCACGCTGACCTTGAGCGGGGCCGCGTCGGGGTGCGCCTGCTTGAACGCGGCGCCGTGGCGGCACGCCTCCCGCAGCACCCAGCGACCGAGCGGGACGATCAGGCCGGTGTCCTCCGCCAGCTCGACGAACTCACCCGGGGGGATCGTGCCCTTCGTCGGGTGCTGCCACCGCAGCAGGGCCTCGGCCCCCGACATCGCGCCGCTGGCCATGTCGACGATCGGCTGGTACTCCACGACGAACTCGTTGCGCGTCACGGCCGTCTGCAGGTCGAGCTCGCGGCGGATCCGCTCGGTGCGCGCGAGCCTCAGCTCCGGGCGGTACACCTCGTAGCAGCCGCGGCCCCGCGCCTTCGCCGCGTACATCGCGACGTCGGCGTTCCCGAGGAGGTCCTCGGTCCCCTCTCGTCCCTCCTTCAGCGCCAGCCCGATGCTGGCTCCGATCGAGACCGGGTGACCGGCGAGGTCGAAGGGGGCCGTGAAGGTCCGGATGACGCGCTCCGCGACCCGCGGAGCTTCAGACGCGCTGAACATGCCCTCGAGGAGGATCGCGAACTCGTCTCCGCCGAGCCGGGCGATCGTGTCCGCGGGCCGCACCGACTCGCGCAGACGGCCGGCGACCGCCTTGAGGAGCTCGTCACCGGCGTCGTGGCCCATCGAGTCGTTCACTGCCTTGAACTCGTCGAGGTCGATGAACATCACCGCGAGCGGCTCGCGCGACCGCGCGACGCGGGCGAGCGCGTGCTGCAGCCTCTCGCGCAGCAGCGCGCGGTTCGCGAGGCCGGTGAGGGGGTCGTGGAACGCCTGGTGGGCCAGCTGCTCCTGCAGCGCCTCGTTGTCGCGCTCGGCGACCTTGCGCTGGGAGATGTCGCGCGCGTTCAGGACGATGCCACCGACGTTCGGGTCGTCCAGCAGGTTCGTCGCGGTCACCTCGAGGTCCTTGAACGCCCCGTCGTCGTGGCGCACGCGGCACTCGAGCTCGACGGCAGCCCCCCGCGCCTCCGCCGCGACGTCGGCGAGCGCGCCGCGCACGGCCTTCCGCTCGTCCGCGTGGACGAGCTGGAGGAGGTCCGCACCCGAGACCTCTTCCGGTGTCAGGCCGAACACGTCCGAGACGGCGGGGCTCGCGTAGAGGGCGCGGCCGCGCTCGTCGATGATGCAGATCACGTCGCCCGAGTTCTGGACGAGCGACCGGAACCTCGCCTCGCTCTCCTCGAGCACCCTGCGCTGCGCCTCGTCCAGAGCCGCCGCCCGCCGCGCACGGTCGAACTGCAGGAACGCTAGGAGGATCAGCGCGAAGCCGAGGATCCCGAGCGTCCCGAAGTCGGCGATCCGCGAGGCGTCCTCGGTCAGGGCGTCGTAGCGAGCGTCCTGTTCGGCGAGCGCGCGCGACAGCTCTCGGTACGCGGTGTCGACGCGGGACCGCTGGTAGCCGAACGACTCGTCGAACCGGCCCGCGACGAGCAGGGCGGTCTCCGCGTCGAGCGCTGCGCCGTAGCGCTGGACGGCGACCGTGAGGTCGTCGAGCTCGGCGGCTTCGCCCTCGGACGCGCGGAGCTTCGACAGGGCCTCCGCGATCTCGACGTCGAGGCGGTACGTCTCGCCGGGCAGCTCCGCGAGCTCGCGCTCCAGCGTGGCGTTGGGGCGCTTTCCGGCCACGAGGCCGAGCTCCAGCGCGTTCGACTCGAGCACCCTCTGGCGGTTGGCCGAGGCGGCGATGCGGCTGAGCATCACCTGCGCCTCCCGCCGCTCGTCGGCGCGCTGGCGGATGGCGATGATGCCGAACCCGGCGGTCAGGACGACCGCTACGGGCAGGACGACGGCGATTCCGGCCGCGACGCGACGGCCCGGGCGTACCCGGACGGCGCCGGAGGACATGCCCCCGAACAGGCGACCGGCCTTGACTGCCATGTCCCTCCCACCACTGCGGTCCTGATCCTCGCTAGCGGTTTATCGGCCTGGGGAGGGCGCTCCTGAATGGTCCTCCGTACCGGATCCCCCCTGCGTGGGAACATGCCGCCCATGGCGATCCTCCTGGGGCTGGCCGCCGCCCTGACCTACGGCGCCGGCGACTTCGTAGGAGGCCTCGTCACCCGCCGGGCTCCCCTGTTCACGGTCGTGTTGCTGTCCCAGGTCGCCGGGACGGCGCTCCTGGTGGCCGCGGTGCCTTTCTTCGTCGACTCCGGGCCGACGGCGTCCGCCCTCGCCTGGGGCGGCGCCAGCGGCGCCGCGGGGGCCACCGGCGTGCTCTTCCTCTACAAGGGGCTCGCGGCGGGCCGGATGAGCGTCGTCGCCCCGATCACGTCGGTCGAGGCGGCGGTGGTCCCGGTCCTGTGGGGCCTCGCGACGGGCGAGCGCCCGCCCCTGCTGGCGCTCGCGGGCGTCGTCGTGGCGCTCGTCGCGGTCGTGCTGGTGGCGGGGTTCGAGCCCGGGCAGGTCGCGGACGACGGCGCCGGCGGGGCGACGGACGGGGCCCGTCCGCGCCGGCTGTCGCCGGGTGTCCCGGAGGCCCTGGTCGCCGGCCTCGCCTTCGGGGCGTTCTTCATCCTGCTCGACGGCGCCGGAGACGAGACCGGGCTGTGGCCGCTGGTCGGGGCGCGCGCCGCGTCGCTGACGGTCCTCACGGTCCTGGTGCTCGTGCGGCGGGAGCGCATCTCGGCAGCGCCCGACACCCGCCCGGCAATCGCCGCCGCGGGCGTGCTGGACGTCGCCGCGAACCTCCTCTACCTGCTCGCCACGCGCGAGGGGTTGCTGTCGATCGTGGCCGTGCTTACGTCCCTTTATCCGGCGAGCACGATCCTGCTCGCGCGGCTGGTGCTCGGCGAGCGAATGGGCCGCCTCCAGGTGGCGGGGCTCGGCCTCGCCGCGGCCGGCGTGGTCATGATGACGGTCCCTTAACCGGCCTTGTCGAGCTGCGGCGTGAGCGTCTCCTCGACGACGCCGTCCTCCCGGAACACGAGGAAGCGGTCGAAGACCCGCATGAACCAGCGGTCGTGCGTCACCGCCAGCACGGTCCCCGTGTAGCCGTCGAGACCCTTCTCCAGCGCCTCCGCCGACGCGATGTCGAGGTTGTCCGTCGGCTCGTCGAGCAGGAGCATCGTCGGGCTCGCTATCTCGAGCCTCAGTATCTGCAGGCGCGCCTGCTGTCCCCCCGACAGCAGCGAGAAGGGCTGGCCCGCGTCCCCTGCGAGCTCGTAGCGCTTCAGCGCGGACATCGCGGCCGTTCGCTGCATCCCCGTCTCCATCACGAGGTCGAGGATCGGCTTGTCCCGCCAGTCAGGGTGCTCGTGCGTCTGCGAGAAGAACCCGGGCTCGACGCGGGCGCCGAGCATCCACGCCCCCCCGTGCGCGACGTCCTCGCCCGCGAGGAGCCTCAGGAAGTGGGACTTGCCCGTCCCGTTGCGGCCGAGGATGCCGACGCGCTCGCCGAAGTGGACCTCCGCGTCGAAGGGCTCGACGAGCCCCGGCAGCGCGAGGCCGCGGGCGCGGAACGCGATCTTGCCGGAGCGTCCGCCGGCCACGCGCACCTTCACGTTCTGCTCGACGGGGCGCGGCGGCGGCGCGTTCTCCTTCTCGTACCGGTGGAGACGTTTCTCCATCGCCTCGGCCCGCGAGGCCCAGTCGGAGTTGTACGCGGCCTTTCTCTTGAACTCCTTGACCAGGCTCGTGAGCCGGTCGTGCTCCTGCCGGTAGTGGCGGTGCCGCTCCTCCATCCGCTCGAGCCTCTGCTCGCGCGCGGCGTGGTACGTCTCGAACCCGCCGCCGTGCGTCCAGACACGCGAGCCCTCGACCGTGACGATCCGGTGCGCGGTCGCGGCGAGCAGCGCGCGGTCGTGCGTCACGTAGAGGATCGTCTTCGGCGAGGACTGGATCTTCGCCTCCAGCCACGCCTTGCCCTGGAGGTCGAGGAAGTTGTCGGGCTCGTCGAGCAGCACGACGGTCGCGTCGGAACGGAAGATGACCTCGAGCGCGAGGCGTTTCTGCTCGCCCCCCGAGAACGTCGCGATCGGCCGGTCCTCCACTTCGTGGAACGGCACGCTCGCCGCGATGGTCGTGCAGGCGTCCCACAGGACCTCCGCCGCATACCCGCCGGCGGACTCCCATCCCGCGAGCGCGGCGGCGTACCGCAGCTGCGCCTTCTTGCCTCCGTCCGAGGCGAGCGCGGCCTCCGCTTCCGAGAGCGCCCGCGCCGCCGCCCGCAGCGGGCCCGGCGACAGCTGGAGCATGAGCTCGCGGACGGTCAGGCGCTCCCCCGGGATACCGACGAACTGACGCATGAAGGCGAGGACGCCGTCGACGTGGACCGAGCCCGTCTGGACTGTCTCGTCACCGGCGAGCACGCGCAGGAGCGTCGTCTTGCCGGTCCCGTTCGCGCCGACGAGCGCCACGTGCTCGCCGTCTCCCGCGCGGAACGTCGCCTCCTCGAGGAGCGTGCGCCCGCCGGGGACCCTGTGCGTAAGGTTGTTGACCTCTATGCTGCCCATGACCCCTCACGGTACCCGCCGGTGGATCGCCGCCCTCTGCGCGTGCGCGGCTCTCGCCACTGCTTGCACCGACGACCCCGCGCCTCCGGCGCGCCGCGCGGCCGGGACCGCCGCCCCGGCCCCGAGTGCTCGCCCGTCTTCGCCGCCGGAGGAGGGAGCGCGCGCCTGCGACGTGCCCCGGCGGAACCGGCCCCCCGAGAACGTTCCCCACTACACGATGAGCCTGCGGGTCCACCCGCGCGCCGGACGAGTCAAGGGCATCTCCTGGGTGCAGTTCGTGGCCGACCGTCCCACGCGCCGGATCGTGGTTCGTCTCTGGCCCAACGGGCCGCGTCTGGCCGCCGAGGGCGCGCGCCTCGTCGTCCACGACATGTCCGCGGACGTAAGGTCCGACGAGGACCTGCCGGTGGAGCAGCAGCCCGACCCGACGACGCACGTGCTCGAGCTGCGTCGCTCCGTCCGTCCCGGCGAGGCGGTCGACGTGAGGATCAGGTGGACCCTGCAGCTCCCGGGGCCGATCCTCGACCGCATCTCCCGCAACGGCGACGCCATCCGCCTCGGGTCGTTCTTCCCGATCCTCGCGTGGGAAGGCCGCCGCGGGTGGGCGACCGATCCCCCGACGACGACCCTCGCCGAGGCATCGACCAGCCCGACGGCGAACTTCGAGGTCTCGATCGAGGCCCCGCAGCACCTCGACGTCGTCGCGACGGGCGAGGAGGTCGGCCCCGG
>DATADL010000168.1:0-2871 GCA_036258555.1 Actinomycetota bacterium
GGCCCGCAGCGAGTCTTACTCGCAGATCGTCGCGAGCTACGGGACGCCCGTGCCTGGGGAGTCGCCTCTTCCGGACCACGTCGAGGTCACGCGGCTACCGAACGCGTTGCTCGTGACCGGCCCCGAGCCGATGCACTTCGAACGGCTCACCGTCACCGCGGCGCGGTCCGCCGCCGTTCCGCTGAGGAGACGCACGATCACGTTCTCGCCCGCCGCGTTCGGTGCGCCCGACGCCGGGACCTTCTCCTACGGCGGCAACGACTGGGAGACCTCCGAAGAGCTGCGCGTAGTCGACGGTGCGGTCGAGCAGCGGACTCCTGCGAACCTGCAGAACCCCTGGGAGCTCACGGTGCTGACCCCGAAGGCGCGCAGGGTCGACCTCGTCGTCCGCATCGCGCAGGGAGGGTCGGCGTCGGTGACTGCCACCAGGGCCTCGGGCCCGCCCAAGACTGTCCCCGTGACGCGGCCCCCGGACGGATCGCCCGTCCTCGTCAAGGCCTTCTTCCCGGGGCCAGGCCAGGTGAGCGTGAAGTCGGTACGGCTCGAGGGCTCGGGCGTCGCGCTCGAATCCGTCGCGATCGTCGAACCGTTCGTGCCCGTCCCGCCGACGGGAGATCTGCGACTGGCGAACCCGCGCCTCCCCCAGGCTTCTTCCGCGCAGACGCACGCCATCGACGTGATCGCCTTCCGGGACGTCTCGTTGAGCGGTTGGAAGGTCCGCTGGACCCACGCGGTCACGCCGGGCGACCCCGTCCAGTACTACGAGTTCGGTGCGGGAACGTCGCTCGTGCGAGGTCGCATAGCGCGCATCGCGCACGGGCCGACCGACCCCGGCGCCCCCGGCGTGGACCTCTACGAGCCGGGGATCGCGAACTCGCCTCCGCCGGCCGGCGCGGTCTTCCAGCTCGTCGATCCGGGAGGCGTCGTCAGACACGAGACCGCGGCCCTGAAGACGTCGGCCTACCAGCAGCTGCCGAACGTTCTGGCGATCCCCGACGACGACGGCTCGCGTGCTCTGCTGGTCTCCACTACCGGAACCCTTCCGCGTGGGCACTGGCGCGTGCGCATGTCGTTCGCGCGGGACGCGGGCCCGGGTCTGCCGGTGCTGTCGGTCGGAGGTGACACGAGCCCCGAGACGGCCGAGCTCTACTGCACCGTCGACTGAACACGTGTGGTTCCGTCCTTCTGGACTAGGACGAGGCCTCGACGCGGCCCGGGGGTAACGTTGCCCGATGGGCGGACGAGGGCCGCGGGAATCGAAGGAGCCTCCCAAGCTGGAGGTCCCGCCCGCGCTCGCTGCATCGGCCGCGCTGATCGTTGCGGTTCTCGGGGCAGTCGGCGTCTCGGGCGACGCGCTCACGAGGGCCGTCCGGAACAACCCCCTGCCCCTGGGTGTGGTCATCGTGCTCGTGCTGGTCGTCGTAGGCGCGACCACGGCGTACCTCAACCGGGCCAACCGAGTCGTCGCGTTTGCATTCGGCATCTTGACCGCACTCCTGGTCGCTACCGTCGCCCTGGGGGCCGACGCGTTGGGCGAACGGGAGCAACCGAGCGTGTCCTTGTCGGGGAAGACCGACGGCGACCTCGTAACCGTCACCGTGAAAGCCAGCGGCTCCAGCTTGAAGAGCAAGGAGACGATGCTCGTCCAGATACATGCGCTCGAGCGATTTCCGGAAGACTCCGAGGAAAGCGACACGTGCACCGGGAGCCGGTTCGAAGATCGACGCGACGACGCCCGCGTCTGGCCGGGGCCACTCTTGCTGTGGGAGCAAGGTGGGCCGGACCCCGGCGGAAGCGTGGCGATCGATTCCACGGTCGAGGTACCCGCCGGCGAATACGAGGGCGTATGCGCCTTCGTGGCGCTGTCCGTCGACGGCAACGACCCGCGCTTCGTCCGTTCGTACCTTCGTTTCCCCGCCCCCAACTGAGGGTGTCGAACGATCCGATCTCCTAGGAGGGGTCGCGTTGCGCCGCTCGGCAACCTTGCCGAACCGCGTCGACGCGCGCCTCGTGCCGCGGGTGGACCCTCCCTCTAACTCACGCTTCGCACGCGACGGCAATCGCAAGGGCGTCACACACCTGACGCATGCGCTCGTCACTGAGCCGGCCGAGGCGTTCGACAAGCGTCCCGACGGACACGCTCTCGACGGAATCGAGGTTGACGGCCGACGTCAGCGGAATCGGATCCTCGGTCGGCTCTAGCAGCACCTCACTGGGGATGTCCCTGATCGTGGTCGTGCAGGGTCCGACGAGAGCCCGCCGGAGCCGCGGGATCCCCGCGTCCCGTGACAGCACGACGACCGGCCGCCGCCCGACATCGGGAAGCTCGCACCACCACACCTCACCGCGCCCCGGCAGGGCGGTCACGACGCACCCGCGGCGCGCCGGAACGAGGCAAGGTCACCCCACTCGTCGCCCCCCTCGAGCGGCCGCTCGTCGTACGCCGCGTAAGCCGCGTCGATCTCCGCGGCGCGTTGCCGAGCAAGCAGCGACCGGAGGGCTTCGTCGACGAGGACCGAGTCCGGGACCCCCGAAAGCGCGTGCCGCGCCCTTGCGAGCAGATGGGCGTCGACCGTCGTGCTGATCCTGGTCCGAGCCATGCCATAATCATACTACGAATGTGGCATGGGGAGGTCTCCGGCTACTCGCCCTCGGGCGACGCCCCACCGAACGGTCATCGGCCGATCAGCCCCGCGCGGTGGACCGTTTACGTCGACGATACGCGGCGGCCTTCTCCTTGTTGCCACAGACCTCCATGAGACACCACACCGCGCTTCGGTTGCGGGAGTGGTCGTAGAACAACCAGCGGCACCGGTCTCGCTTGCAGGCCTTCATCCGCGACCAGGTGCCGTCGGACATCCCCTTGGTGAC
>DATADL010000169.1:0-5110 GCA_036258555.1 Actinomycetota bacterium
AGTGGCTCTTCTACGCGCGCCAGTCCACGCAGATGTCCGCCGACGGCCTGCACGTGCTCGACGTCTCCGATCCCTCGGCCCCCGCGCTGCGCTTCTACCAGCCCGAGGGCGGGACGTTCCGCGTCGAGGTGTACGAGACCGAGTCGGCCACCTACGTGATCACGATGGACGCGATCGAGGGCCTCGTGGTCAACCGCTTCGACCCGACGAACACCGCGGGCGTCCTCGTGCCGGTCTTCTCCGACCCGCAGCCCGCCGCCCGGCGCGTCGGCGGCCCGGCGTCGGCGGGGCTCTTCGTCGACGAGAAGGACCCGGAGCTCGGCGTCCCCGTGCTCTACGCGACGAGCGGGACGACCGGCCTCCAGGTGTACGACCTGTCGACGCCCGAGCAACCGGCGCTGCTCGGTTCGTGGGGCGAGACGGGCCTCGCCGAGGTCGAGGTCGTCCGCACGAAGAAGTCGCGGACCGTGTACGCCGCGACCGAGTACTGGTTCGACGAGTCGCTCGAGCCCGAGGTCGTCGTGCTCGACGCTACGGACCTCGGCGGGATCGAGGAGAAGACGCGCATCGGGCTCGGCGTCGCCGCGGCCGAGGAGTTCCGCGTCCAGGGGATGGCGGTCCAGGGGAGCCGGCTCTACGTCGCGCACTCGTCGCTCGGCCTCGTCGGGTTCGACCGTTCGGGCCGCGCCGTCGCCTACCTCACAGACCTCGGGGAGCGCAACGAGGGGTCGACAGAGCTCGGGCAGCCCTACGCGTTCGACGTCGAAGCCGGGAAGGGCGTGCTGTACGTGACCGACGCCGCCAGCGGCGTGCTGACGATCGCGCGCGCGGGTCGCTAGCTCGAGGTAGACGCTCCGGCCAGCGCGGCCTCGGCGGGCGCGTCGGCGTCGTCGGCTTCCGCTCGCTGCGGAGCCGACTCCTTGCTCACGATGAACGCCACCGACGACACGATGACGGCCGCCCCGACCAGGATCGTCGTCGTGATCGACTCCGACAGGATCAGCCAGCCCAGGAAGATCGCGATGACCGGGTTCACGTACGCATACGTGGCGACCTTGGAGATCGGCGCGTTCTGGAGCAGCCACACGTAGCACGTGAAGGCGAACAGCGACCCCACCGTCACGAGATAGGCGAACGCGCCGATCGACGCGCCCGAGAACTCCGACGGGTCCAACCCGGCGGCCTCGCCGGTGACGAGGCCCGCGACGACCAGGACGAGCCCGCCCACCACCATCTGGGTCGCGGTCGAGACGAAGGGATCGTGCGGCAGCGGCAGCCGGCTGGAGAAGAACGAGCCCGACGCCCACGACGCGGCCGCGACGACGAGCAGCAGCAGCCCGCCGAGGCTCGCGGCATTCGAGTCGCCGCCGGGGAGGACGAGGATCGCGACGCCGGCGAACCCGATGGCGACGCCGACGAGCGTGCCGCGCGAGATCTTGTCGCCGCTGAGCTTGCGCAGGAGGATCACCCACAAAGGAGTCGAGGCGATGATGAGCGCGGCGAGGCTCGACGAGACGTCCCTCTCTGCGAGCGAGACGAGGCCGTTGCCGCCCAAGAGGAGCGCGGCCCCCACGAGCAACGACGCGCCCAGCTCCCTCCTCGTCACCTTCACGGCCGCGACCCCGCGACGCACGACCAGGATCGCGAAGAGGACGACCCCGGCGAGCGTGAAGCGCGCCCCTGCGCTCAGCAAGGGCGGGAGCGTCTCGACCACGACTCGGATCGCGAGGTAGGTCGAGCCCCACACGATGTAGACCACCCAGAGGGCCGACCACACCATCCACGACGGAGCGGCGCCGTCGTAGTCCTTCGTCTGGAGGCTCATACCGGCGGCAACCGGGGCCCCCGAGGACGTATTCCGGGGGCCGCGGAAGTCCGAAGAATCCCAAACAGGCCGCGTGCCGGGGCGGACTATCAGCGCCGCGTGCTTTCCTTTCTTAGGCTCGGCTGATGCCGCCCCGGTCGCGCCGTCCGTACGGCGACGCCGTCGCCTGGATCCGCTCGCGCGTCCCGTCGCGGCGCGTGCGCGGGGCGATAGCCGCGGGGTTCCTCGGCGCGCTCCTCGTCGACGCGCTGCTGCTCCTGTCCTCGATCGCGCTCGTCTCGCCGTCGAGCTTCGGAGACGCCGGTGCCCGCGCGTTCGGGAGCGGCACGCGCACGATCGCGCTCGGTGCGATCGCGGGCGCCGCGGGGCTGTGGTTCCTCTCGCGGCTGCGGAACCACCGGCGGGTCGTGGCGCGCATCCGGGAGCCCTTCCGGCACCCGCTCGAGGACGATCCCGCGTTCGGCGGGGCCGCAGGCGCGCTAGAGGCGGCGCCGGGGGCGCTCCAGACCCGGTTCGCGATCGGCTGGATATGGATCCCCGCGCTGGCCGTGCTCGGCGCCCTGGCCGCCTCGCTGACCACGGCGTACTTCCTAGTGGACGCGGTGGTGGCGCGCTTCGAGATCGGGTGGCAGCAGCCGGTCTTCGCCGCCGCGAACCTGGTCGTCGGATGGGCGCTGCTGCGCGCGGCCGCGGGACGGCTCGCGGTGTGGCCGCTCGCCGTGAGCGTGCACCGCGAGGCGACGACCGGTTACGGCTGAGCGGCGAGCGCGTCCGAGACCGCGGCCCACAGCGCGGGCGCGTCGCCGGCCATCACGTCGCCCGCCGGGAGCCCGGTCTCCGCGCTCACGTCCTCGATGGCGGCGCGCGCGTCTTCGGGCGACAAGCCGCGGCAGTTGACGGCGACACACGCGACGCGGCAAGGGCGCACGACGGAGGCGATCGACTCGTACGTCTCCACGATCTCGCGCAGCGGGGGGAGCTTCGTGTAGGGCGGCTCCTCGATCGCGGTGCGGCCCGCCTGGTGGACGAGCACGAGCACCTCGGGCATGGACCCGTGGAGCAGCCCCAGCGTGACACCCGAGTACGCGGGGTGCCAGAGACCGCCCTGGCCCTCGACCATCAACACCTCTGCGCCGGGATCGGCGTCGACGACGAGCTGCTCTGCCGCGCCCGACACGAAGTCCGAGATCACGCGGTCGACGGCGATCCCCTTTCCCGCGACGAGGATCCCGGTCTGGCCCGTGGCGACGAACTCGGCGCGCCGGCCGGCGGCCTCGGCCGCGGCGGCGAGCTCCAGGGAGGCGGTCATCTTGCCGACCGCGCAGTCGCTCCCTACCGTCAGGACGATCCGCTGCGGCGCCTCCAGCGCCTTGCCGGAGCACAGCGGTATGCCCTCGGGCGGGTCCCGCACGTCCCAGAGCCGAGCCCCGCTCGCGCGGGCCGCCGCGACGAGCTCCTCGTCGTCGCGCAGGAACCGGTGGAGCCCGTTCGCGATCTCCAACCCGGCCCCGGCAGCGTCGAGCATCCACTCCCTCCAGTGGTCGGGCAGCCATCCGCCCGGCGTGGCGACGCCGAGGAGCAACGACGTCGCGCCGAGCGCGGCACCCTCCTCGAACGTCGCGACTATGGGGGCCGCGCGCTCCATCTCCGGCAGGACGTCGGCGAGGTCGCGACCCGCGTGCTCGCGGTCGAGCACGGCGGCGATCGGGTCGCGCGAGTAGCGGAGGACGCCGTGCGCGGTCTTCGCGTTGCGGCTCTCGAGGTAGCCGTCCGTGAGGACGAGCCACGAGCGCCCGTCGGTCACCACGGCCGCTTCGTCACGCCGAGCCCGGGCCCGTCGGGGACGATCAGCTCCCCGCGGTCGTAGCGGACCGACGGGTGCGGGTCCTCCGCGAGCAGCAGAGGGCCGTCGAGGTCGATGAAGTCACACAACGGCGCGAGCGCTGCAGCGGCGCCCATCGCGATGCCGGAGTCGAGGTCGCAGCCGAGCATCACGCCCATCCCGTGCGCCCGCGCGGTCGCCATCGCCCGCCACGTCTCGCGGATGCCCCCGGCCTTGCGGAGCTTGAGGTTGACGCCTTCCACGACGCCGGCGAGGGCCGCCACGTCCGCCGACGTCCCCGCGTCCTCGTCCGCGTAGACGGGGATCGGCGAGGCCTCGGTCACCCGTGCGAGCGCGTCGTGGTCCTTCATCGGGATCGGCTGCTCGCAGAGCTCGACGTCGAAGCGCTCGAGCTCGTTGAGCCGTTCGATCGCGTCGTCGGCGCTCCACCCCTCGTTCGCGTCCACGCGGATGCGGCCGGGGAAGACCGACCGGATCGCTGCGATCGCGTCGACGTCGCCGTCGAAGCCGACCTTCGTCTTGACGATCGGGTGGTCGGCGAGGGAGCGGGCGCGGGCGACCATCGTCTCGCGGTCGGCGATCGGGACCGTCACCGACGTCGGGGGAAGCGGCGCCTCGCCGACGCCCAGGAAAGAGCGCAGCGGGACGCCCGCGAGCCTGGCGGCGAGGTCGTGGAGCGCCAGGTCGAGGACGCACCGGGCCGACCCGGCCGGGAGGAGCCCGGCGACGCCTTCCAGGTCGAAGGGCCCGTGGAGGCGGGAGAGGTCCACGGCGTGGAGCTGCTCGACGGTGTGCTCGGGGGTCTCGCCCCAGTGGGCGTCCGGGGAGCACTCGCCGTAGCCCTCGACCTCGCCGTAGGAGACGACGGCGAAGACGGCGGTGGCCACGTCCCAGGTCTCGCGCGCGATCGTGAACCGCTCTGCGAGCGGCATCTCTATCACCCGCGCCTCCAGCGACCACCTATCCGAGCCCAAGACGGATAATGCATACATGAACAGGAACGTATTCAAGACCTACGTGCTGCTGGCCGCCCTCGGCGGCTTCCTCGTGATCGTCGGCCGGCTGTTCTTCGGCTCGAACGGGCCCTTCATCGGGCTCGCCCTGGGACTGCTCATCGTGGGGGGGTCCTACTGGTTCTCCGACAAGCTCGCCATCCGCGCGTCGAAGGCCCAGCCGGTGAGCGAGCAGGAAGCTCCACAGCTCTACGGGATGGTCCGCGAGCTCACGACGCGCGCCAACCTGCCGATGCCCCGTCTCTACGTGATCCCGAGCGACCAGCCGAACGCGTTCGCGACCGGGCGCAACCCGCGCCGTGCCGCGGTCGCAGTGACCGAGGGGATCATGAAGCTGATGCCGCGCGAGGAGCTGCGCGGCGTGGTCGCCCACGAGCTAGCGCACGTCCGCAACCGCGACATCCTCATCGGGTCGGTCGCCGCGGCGGT
>DATADL010000170.1:0-3745 GCA_036258555.1 Actinomycetota bacterium
GCTTCGGGCCGGTCTTGCCGGCCTTCCGCCACCCCGCCGGGACCTCCTTGTGCGAGGGCCAGATCGAATACTGCTCCTCGTCGTTGACGACGACGTCGTAGATCGTCTTGTCCTCGGCGTCGCTCACCGCTACATCCGCTCCAGCAGGCGCAGCCCCTCGAGGTATGCGCTCTTGGCCGCATCGGCCTCGCGCTCGACCTCGAGGAACTCGCCGAGCAGCCGGTAGGTCTTGGCGCCCTCGACCACGTCGTCGATCTTGTTGAAGAGGACGATCGCCTTCCGCAAGTTCTTCTGCGCCGCGTCGGGATCGGTGTCCGCAACCGCGAGCCCCATCTCGCGGTGCACGATCGCCTGCTCGGCCGCGTCCTTCGCGTCCTTCAGCAGCGCCGACGCCTTACGGAGACGGTCCATCGCGGTCGCGGTGTCCCCGCGCAGGCGCGAGAGACGACCGAGCTCCGCATAGGCGCGCCCCTCGTCGACCTTGCTGGCCGTCAGCTCGAACACGCCGAGCGCGCTCGTGAGCTCGTCCTCGGCCTCGTCGAGGCGCCCGTCCTGGAGGAGCAGGTATCCGCGCGCGAGGTGGGCGCGGCCGAGCTCGGTCTGGAGGTCCAGCGTGCGGAAGTAGTCCTCGGCCCGCCGCAGCGAGTCGTCTGCGTCGGCCACGTGGCCGTCCGACATGAGCACGCGCGACACGTTCATGTGCATGACGGCGAGATTGAACGGGTCGTTCACGCGCGGCGCCAGCCGCAGGAGCTCCTCGGCGATCGCGCTCGCCTGCCGGCGCATCCCCGTCTCGAAGTACGCCTGGGTCATCGGCGCCATCACGCGTACGCGCGCGGACGGGTCGTCGATCCGCTTCTGGCGCATCTGCTCGAGGAGCGACTCGCCGAGGTAGATCGCGTAACGCGGGTCACCCTCCATCTGGAGACAGCGGATCCGGCCGGCGCGGGCGTCGGCCAGCGCGGTGAGCGGCTCCTCGCGCAGGAGCTCCTCGATCTCCTGGTACAGCTCCTGCGCGCGCCCGAGCTGGCTGCGGCGCTCGGCCGCGAGGGCGAGCAGCTCGAGCCCGGCCGCGTGCAGCCGGACGAGGCGGTACTTCTTGGCATCGCGCACGGCCTTCTCGGCGATGCGCTCGGTCTCGTCGAACTCGCCGCGCGAGAGGGCGACTCTGGCCTCCTGGAGCGTCAGCCGCAGCGACGCGGCCAGGTGCGGCGGACGGCCGGTCAAGAGCTCGTCCACGTCCATGCCCAGCTTCTGGGCGAAGTGCTTGGCGGCGGTCGGCGACGGCTGCCGCCGCCCCGCCTCGAGCGTGCTCACGTAAGCGTGCGTGTACATGGGCTCGGCAAGCTGCGCCTGCGTCATCCCCGCAGCCAAGCGCGCCTGCTTCAGCCTTCTCGCGAAGCTCATCAATCCTCCTGGGATCGGGATCGTAACGACTAGTTAAGCAACTGAAGCGTACCGCACGGGGCGTTCATGGGTGGTTAAGAGCCGGATTGAGCCGGTTTGTAACACCCGGGTAGACATCCGAAACATCATATTTAATATCGTCCCTGGATCGGGTCACTTGACCGAGAGAAGGGAGACGCGTCGTGAAGGCACGGCTTGTCAAGGTTGCGACGGTGCTGACGGTCCTGGCCGCAAGCGGCCTGGCGGACTACCCGCTGGGGATCCTCGGCTGGCCGCGCTGCTGCTGAGGTGAGCGCCTCCCCCGGTGAGCTCGATTTGCTCGCCGGGGGAGGACTTCCCGCCGCGGGAGCCAATCAACACCTCTCACATGGACGGGATGACTACGCGGCGGACGTTCCTCGGCGTCGCGCTGGCGCTCCTGCTGATCGCCGGCGCCGCCACCCCCGCGCGCGCAGCCCTCTGGACCGGCGCGTGTGCGCTCCGCGCGACCATCGACTTCCATTCGCCGGCGCGCGCGCCTTTGTCGACTCCTTCGTACGGCCTCTCCGTCACCGGCGCGGCCGACCTCGACCTGATGACGGCGGGCGTCCAGCCGTGTGCCTTCACCCTCGCCGGAAGCGCGTTCGGCGGTACGTCCGCAGGCGGCGAAGGCAACGCGGTCGTGTGGTCGTGCGCCGAGACGGTCGCGCGCGGCTCCTGGGACCAGTCGTTCGACGACGAGGGACCCGCCGGGTTCTCCGGCACACACGTCCTCACGGGGTCGTGGGGGGCGTGGACGCTGCACGTGCAGAGCTCCTCGCTCAACGCGGTGGGCGTGGGCGAGATGACGTTGCAAGCGGCGGAGGCCCTCGAGACACCCTCGTGCGCGGCCGGTCAGCTCTCGTCCGTCACGATGGTCGGGGTGCTGGTCTTCCAGGACCCCTAGGGCCGGCAGCGGCGCGCCCACGTGACGCCCGCGTCGCTCGAGCACGCGAGCCCCGTGCCGCCCAGCGCGACCAGCATGCGCCTCCCCGAGATCGCGATTGCCACCGCTCCGTCGGAGAACAGGCGTGAGCGCACGCGCGCCCAGGTCGCGCCGCCGTCGGCGCTCCGGTAGAGACCCTCGGCGCCGTCGGCCACCGAGTCGATCGCTGCGAACACGACGTCGCCGGGTCCGTACAGAGCGAGGTCCCGCAGCGTCGCGTGGCCCCCCCACGGAGTCGGCACGGGCTGGAACCCCCACACGGCGTCCGACCGGTAGAGCCGGTTGTCGGTGAACGCGTACCCGACCTCGGACTCCGCGTAGTCCGGACGGAGCCGGATCTTGGGCGCGCCCCTTCCGTCGTGGAGGTCGCTCCAGGTGCACATCGCCCTGCTGCGGCAGCTGAAGACCCTCGACTGGGCGTAGCCGTTCTCGACGGTGACGCCGCCCACGAGGAAGCGCGGGTCGGCCGGGTAGGCGGGCGCGAAGACGGGCTCGAGGGGACCGTTGAGCGAGGCCGACGGCTCGGGCCGGATGGTGGAGCGGGTGTCGTCGTAGCGGAGCAGGGTCTGCGCGCCGATGAGCATCGTGGGATCGCCGCGATCGAAGGCGGGCGAGACCGCCAGCGACCCGGTCAGCGGGGCTCCGGTGGCGACGGCCATCGCAAACGTCCGGCCCCCGTCGGTGCTGACCTGCAACCCGGCCGGGCTCATCGCGAACAGCTTCGTGCCGTCGCTTCCCGGTGGGATCGCTAGCGTGTGTCCCGCGAAACCACGCGCGGGCAGCCGCTGCCACGTGGCGCCGGCGTCGGCGGTCGTGAACAGGACCTGGGGACACGCCGCGAACCCGCAGTGCGGGTCGGCGATCGCGAAGCCCCGCCCCCCGCCGCTCGGCTCGGGCGCCCATGCCATGGAGACGATCGAAGCGTCCTCGGGCCGGCGGACGCGGTGGTTGCCGTCGGTGACGTCCTTGAGGTCGGGGAGGTCGCGGCCGGCGGCGGGCTCGTGAGCGGGCGGATCCCCTGCGGGAGACGCGACCGGCGCGCTCGTCCCGGCAGGGCGCGAGGCGAAGCCCGCGTCGAGACGCGGCGCGCTACGCCGGTCGACCGGACCGCGCTCGCCGCCGGACGCCTCGGCGGCCGCACGGGGTCGCGGCGCGGGCTCGGCCGTGCCGGCCGGAAGCGACGGCACCAGCGCCAGCAGCGCGAGACCCCCGGCCGTCGCCTGCGCCCACGTGAACGGGCCGAGCTGCGCCGCGGCCTCGGCGGCGCGGTTCCCCGGGGCGCGAGCCAGGCCGCCTCTCGCCGCACCCAGCGCCCCGGGATCCCGAGGAGCCCGAACGCACCCTGCGCGATACGCCCGTACTCGCGACGCGCGC
>DATADL010000171.1:0-9324 GCA_036258555.1 Actinomycetota bacterium
CGCCACGGCCGCCTGCTCGAGCAATGCCCGCGGGTGCGATCCCTCGAGCGATTCGGCGATCCGTCCCAGCAGCGTCTGGACCTCACGGTCGACGATCACGGCGTAGAGACCTTCCTTGCCGCTGAAGTGCTCGTAGACGACGGGCTTGGTGATGTTCGCGCGCGCCGCGATCTCCTCGACCGACGCGGCCTCGTACCCGCGCTCCGCGAACACCGCGCGCCCGACGTCGAGGAGCTGGGCGCGCCGCTCCTGGCCCGTCATGCGGACCCGGGGTTGCTTCGGGGGGCCGCTCAGGGAGTGCGCTTCGCCGCGAGCTGCTTCGGCGACACGACCTTGACGTCGCGTACGAGCCGCAGCTTCTGGAGCATGCGGATGAACCCGCCGCTCGGGTCGATCTGCCCCCGCTCGATCCCGTGGACGGCCGAGGTCGGGAACGCGTGGTGGTTGTTGTGCCACGACTCGCCGAAGCTGATGAGCGACAGCATCCAGTTGTTCGTCGAGTGGTCGGTCGTCCGGTACGGACGGTTCCCGTAGAAGTGGCAGATCGAGTTGATGCTCCACGTCACGTGGTGCAGCAGGAAGATGCGCGCGAGGGTCGCCCACAGGAAAGCCGTGACGGCGCCGCGCGCCGTGCCGGTCAGCGCGAATCCGGCGATCGGCGGGAGCGTGAACGAGAGCACGACCCACACCGGGAAGTACTTGTCGATCCAGCGCATGGTCGGGTCCTTCCAGAGGT
This sequence comes from Actinomycetota bacterium, assembly GCA_036258555.1. Lineage (GTDB taxonomy): Bacteria > Actinomycetota > CADDZG01 > CADDZG01 > WHSQ01 > JALZEG01. Next base: position 737 of record DATADL010000171.1, read on the forward strand.
CGGGTGCCCACCGCTGCGGCGCCGTGAGCTCCTCCTTGAACAACCACCCCATGTGCGCGTGCCACAGCCCCTTGAGGACACCGCGGACGCCGGGCCCCTCGTCGAGGTGCGGCGAGTGCGGATCGCCGGGGCGGTCGGAGAACGCGTGGTGACGCCGGTGGTCCGACACCCACGCAATGACCGAGCCCTGGATCGCCATCGAGCCGGCGATCGCGAACGTGGCGCGCAGCCACGGCTTCGTCTCGAAGCCTCCGTGCGTCAGGTACCGGTGGAAACCCACGGTGATGCCGAGACCCGTGAAGACGTAGAAGAAGAGGAACAGCGACGCGTCGACCATCGTGAGCCCCGTCCCCCACAGCGACCAGACGGCCGCGAGGAAGCCGGCGAACGGGATGATCGTCACGGCGAGCACGAGACGTCTCTGCAGGCGCACCATGTTCGGCTCCAGGATCCGGACGCCCGGAGTGGCTGCCGGAGCGGGGTAGTCCGCGACGAGCGGCCGCTCGTCGAGTGTGGTCGGGGTCATCGCGTCTCTCTCCCTGAGCTTGGATTGGCTACGGTTACGTAGGAGTAAGTTACCACCGAGTAGGGGAAACCGGCCTTACGGCTCGCCGACGCCCGCCACCTTGAACGCGCGGACCTGACCGACGTTGTGGAGCCGCACCCGCCCGATGTGGCTGGACTGGAGCGGCACGCCGGCCGCGTCGACCACGGCCTCGGACACGACGACGGTGCCCGGCCTAGCGAAGGACGTCAGCCTCGCGGCCACGTTGACCGGGCGGCCGAAGAAGTCGCCGCTCATCGGGACGACCGCGCCGTAGTCGAGCCCGGCCCGGGCCGCTGGAAGAGCCTCGTCGTCCTCGACCCCCGCCACCACGGCGAGCGCGACGCGCAGGGCGGTCACGGGATCGGGCGCCACGAACATCACGGCATCGCCGATCATCTTGACGACGTGGGCGCCTCCGGCGACGCACGTCTCGATCGCCATCGACTCGAAGCGGTTGACGAGATGGCCGAGGTCCTCCCCTTCGAGCTCCTGCGTCACGCGCGAGAAGTCGACGAGGTCGACGAAGCCCGTGGCGAGCGTGTCGGTCGAGCCGGCGCTCGCAGACGCGGTCACCTCCTGTAGCGCGATCGCTAGGTGACGGCGGTGGACGTGGTCGACGAGCTTGCCGAGCAGCTCCAAGAGCGCGGGGACGACCGCTTCGAGGCGCCGCGCGAGATCGTCGTCGTCCCTCGTCTGCTCGCGCAGAGGCGTGATGAAGACCTTGTTGAACACCCGTACCTCGGCGTGGGCGACGCGGGACATCGCGTGCCCGTACGCGCGTGCGATCTCGACGATGTCCTCTTCGGGATATCCCTGGTCGAGGATCAACTTGAGGCCGCGCAGCACCTCGACGTCACTCTCGTCGAACTCCACGTCCTCGTCGGGTACGTCGGGCAATCCAAGCGTGAGCCAGACGCGCTTCGCGAACGCGTGGTCGACCCCCGCGCGACGTGACACCTCCACGCCCGTGAGCGTGGGGACGTCGCGGAAACGGGCGGGATCTATCGGTTGCATTGCCGCGACGCTAACAACGCGGACCGCTCACGCACGTGCACAGAGAGCATCGGCGTCTATCCCTCTGCGCGCACGCGAAAACACTTCGCACATGCTTGTTTACGTTAATCGGACATTTGGTAAAGAAACGGGACAAAACGTGCAGGACTCACCGCGAGCGGGGCGAAGGTCGGTGGAGCGCTGTTGACCGGCAGCCGCGCAAGCCGACCGAGAGGAGAGCCCATGCGGAAGAGTGTCCGGATCGCCTTGGTTCTGGCGATGGTAGGCGGGGTCATGTCCGCCGGCCACGCACACGCGGTGGACGACGAGCTCGAGCTGACCGAGTTCACCGTCGACGAGAAAGCGTTGTGCGAGCTGCGAGATCAGTGGATCGACGACCTCCTGAAGACGCACGAGCACGGGACGTGGGCCCCGATGGAGGTCGAGCTCACCGACGAGCAGCTCGAGATGGCCGGGCTCCCGCCGGCAGACGTTCTCCGCAAGGGTGACTACTCGAAGCCGACGCTCGTCACGAACGACGGACGCTACATAGACGTGCCGATGGACGAGCTGCAGGCAGAGGTCGACGCGTCGCTCCCGCAGGCCGCCACGTTCGCAGGCACCGGTTGCCTCGGCATCCGTCCGGGCGCGTTGCTTCTGTCGGTGACGAGCAACAGCATCGGCTGGTGCTCGCTCGCCCACGCGTACGGGTCCCCGGGGGCCTACTCGATCAGCACCGCCGGGCACTGCGGCAACACCGGCGACACCGCCACGGTCATCGCCGGGTTCGGCAACCGTGCCGACGCCACCGGCGTGGTGCTGCTCGACTTCGGACGCTACTCACGCAGCTCGGGTGACGGCGGGTTGGGCCGCGACCACGCGCTGATCGACATCGACCCCGCGTTCCAGAGCCTCGTCACGCCGACGATGTGCTTCTGGGGCGGGCCGCGCGGGCGGTTCGACTCGACCGGCGAGGTCGCCACCGTCGCGTTCAACCGCAACAACCTGCTGGATCCCGAGGTCACCGTGGACCCGAACCCCGCGCTCGCGCAGTCGATCGTCCACTACGGACACGGCACCGGCATCGGCGCGGGAGGGACACCACGTGTCGGTGAAGCCGTCGCCTGGAGGTCCGACCACTTCATGTTCACCGGCGCCATCAACCTCGGCGACTCGGGCTCGGGCGCGAACACGCTGCTCGGCGACGCGGTCGGCGACAACATGGAGGCGGCCGGGATCATCACGCACATCTGGGTCGATCCATTGATGCGTGACGGGATCGGGATCATGGGAGGCACGCGCGCCTCTCTCGTAGGCACGCCGGCCAACGGGCAGATCGTCCCGTGGCCCGCGCCGATCCCAGGCCTGCCGTAGCAACTGGTTCCGCACGAAGAGGGCCGCTTCTTACGAGGAGCGGTCCTCTTCGTCTTCGACCTTCTTCTTGTGCGCGTAGGCGCGGGGGTCGAGCCCGTGGCGATACGCGAGCGAGATGCGGGGGCCGGCCTGCGCGACCTTCGGGACACTGTGCTCCCACGTCCGCTGCGTCTTGCCGCCGGTGACGAGCAGGTCACCCCGGCCGAGCATGAACGACCGCGACCTGCCCCCGCCCCTCGGCCGGAGGAGGAAACGCCGCGGCTCGCCGAGCGAGACGAGGGCCACCAGCGGCTCCTCGATCTCCTTCTTTATGTGGTCGCCGTGCCAGGCGACGCTGTCGCGGCCGTCGCGGTAGAGGTTGAACCCGACCGAGTCGAAGTCGATCCCGTAGTGCTCGGAGAGAGCGGAGCGGATGTCCTCCAGGACGGGCGGCCGCAGGGGCTCGCCCGTGCGCGCGTTCCAGGGGGCCGTGAGGCGCGGCTCGACGACACGGTTCTCGTACATGCGGCGCGAGCGCTGGCCCCAGTTGCGCTCCTCGAGGACCTGCGCGAAGAGCTCGTCGGACCCTTCGACCCACGCGGGCGCGTAGTCGACCCACGCCGTCGGATCGAGGTCGATGCGCTCGAGGGTCGAGAACCCGGCGTCGAAGCCGGGCGCGGCCGTATCGAACAGCGTCGGTTGCCAGGTGAGGTCGGGCGAGCTCATCGCTCGATTATTCGCGCTTCAGCCAATCTACGAACGTCTCGTTCGTCAGAGCGTGTCCGTCGGCTCTGCCGGAGCGCACCCGCTCGATGGCCTCGTCGGGCTCCATCCCGCGCTCGATCAGAGTGCGTGCGCACACGAGCCCCGACCGGTTGTGGCCGGAGCGGCAGTGGACGAGGACCTCCTTGTCGCGGTCGAGCAGGACGGAGACGAACCGGGCAATCGACCGCACGAGGTCCTCTTCGGGCATCTCCTCTTCGTCCTCGATCGGCCAATAGAGGTAGACGGTCGTACCGCGCTGGCCCTCTCGCTCGGGGATCGCGCTGTCGACGTCGCCTTCGAGGTCGACGACGACGTCGACGCCCCGGCGCATGAAGTCGTTCGCGCGGTCGGGATGGCCGGAGATGAAGAGGCCCTCGACGACCTCGTAGGGATGGGCGTGGTCGGCCGGTGGGGGGTGCTTGTGGCGTGTGCGTTCGGCCATGGTCGAACTGTTCTCCGCGGGGCGAGCCGGCGAAACGCCCCGCGCCGAGTAATGGCCGGGGCCGTTACTCGGAGTAAATCCGAGACTAAAGGCGACGACGGTGGCCGCCGAGCTACCGCCCTATGAAGCGGAACCGCAGCGAGGCGCCTTTGGGGACCCCCGGGCTGAGCGCTCGTCGGATGGCCGCGAGCTCCACGTCGACCTTCTCGGCCCTCCGTCTCCTCTCCAACCTGTTCCCGGGCCTGGGCCGCCCCCCTACGTCGTGGGAGAAGGGAGCCGCCGGCGAGGAGGCAGTAGCGAGGAGGCTCGAGAAGCTGCCGCCTCACGAGTGGATCGCGCTGCACGACCTGCCCTTGGGAAGCGGGGGCCGCAACGTCGACCACCTCGTCATCGGCGCGAGAGGCATCTTCAGCCTCAATACGAAGAACCTGAGCGGCAACGTCGTCGTCAAACGGAACGCGTTCCTGGTCGGCGGGTTCGGCGATCGCTGCCTTCACGTCGCCCGAGACGAGGCTTCGAAGGTTGGCGAGCGCCTCACTCTGGCCGTCGGTGAGCCGGTCCACGTGAACCCGGTCATCGTCGTGCTCGCGCCGGCGCTGGTGGTCGATTCGCAGCCGGACGACGTCCACGTCGCCGGGATCGACGAGATCGTGCGGTGGCTGACGAGCCGACCCGAAGTGCTGGGAGCGCGAATGGCGAGCCGCACATACGAAGCCGCACGCAGGCGCCGGACGTGGACGGAAGACGTCTCGGCCCTCGCTCCCTTCCTCGAGACGCGCTGACCCCGGCTCAGCTCGCGCGGTCCGGCGTCCCCGCCGTCCGGCTCCCGCTCGGCTGCATCACGTGCTCGAACGTCGTCGTGACCGACCCCTTCGGGAAGTAGCCGACCGCGCGCAGCGTGGCGTCGCCGTCGTTTCTCAGGTCGTGCGTCGTGCCCTCCGGCATGACCACCAGGGCGGGCGCCTCGACCGGCGCGTCGCGCCCCGCGATCGTCGCGACCCCGCGGCCCCCGACGACCACGACCTGCTCCTCCGCGTCGTGCACGTGGGGGCCGAGGCTGCACCCGGGCGGGATCTCGAAGTAGCACGCCGCGGCATCCGATCCCTCCCCGGACCACGCCGGCCAGCTGCTGCGATGGCGGACGGACGGATCCACCGCGCTCCACATCTCGTCCAGGTCCTGCGCGTCCAGCGACTCTGCGATCACGCGTACACCTCCGGGCTTCGCTTCCTTGGTTGCGTATGTGCCCGGGCAGCGCCCTTGGCTACCGTCGGCCGAAGGGACGAAAGAGGGGGGATGAAGCATGAGCATCCGCAGGAAGGTGTCGTGCGCGTGCCTGGCGATGGCGGCCGCGCTGTCGCTCGGGGCCGTGCCCACGGCTTCGGCGCACAACAAGGGCAAGCACTGCAAGAAGGGCTACAAGCCCTGCCTGCACCCGGCGAAGGACTACGACTGCGCGGGCGGCAGCGGCGACGGGCCGAAGTACGTCTACCAGAGCGTCAAGGTGACGGGGTCGGACCCCTACGGCCTCGACTCGGACAACGACGGCACCGGCTGCGACCACCTCTAGCGATCACCACGCGTAGTCCTCGGGCGCGGTCTTGTGGCCGGGCCAGATGGCGTCGAGCCGCGCGAGCTCCTCGGCCCCCAGCGTCAGCTTCAGCGCGCGCATCGAGTCGTCCAGCTGCTCGATCGTGCGGGGGCCGACGATCGGCGCAGTGACGGCGGGCTGGTGCAGCAGCCACGCGAGCGCGACGGTCGCGGGGTCCTCGCCCAGCTCCGCGCAGTAGTCCTCGTACGCCTGGATCTGGTCGCGCCTGGCCTCGAGCGCGTCGCGGGCGCGGCCCGTGTGGCGTCGCTTGCCCTCGCGCTCCTTGCGCAGGACGCCCCCGAGGAGGCCCCCGTGGAGCGGGCTCCAGGGGATGACGCCGAGCCCGAAGTCGAGACACGCCGGCAGCACCTCGAGCTCGACGGCCCTCGTGGCCAGGTTGTAGATCGACTGCTCGGAGACGAGCCCCAGGAAGTTGCGTGCGCGCGCGCGACCCTGCGCCTTCGCGATGTGCCACCCGGCGAAGTTGCTGGAGCCGACGTACAGGATCTTCCCCTGGTGGCGCAGGACCTCCATCGCCTCCCAGATCTCGTCCCACGGCGTCTTCCGGTCGACGTGGTGCATCTGGTACAGGTCGATGTAGTCGGTCTGCAGGCGACGCAGCGAGCCCTCGCACGCGTGCCGGATGTTGCGCGCGGACAGGAACGTGTCGTTGGGCCAGTCGCTCATCGAGCCATAGAGCTTCGTGGCGATCACGGTCTTCTCGCGCCGGCCGCCGCCCTGCGCGAACCAGCGCCCGACGATCTGCTCGGTGACGCCCTCGCCCTTCTTCCACCCGTAGACGTTGGCGGTGTCGAAGAAGTTGATGCCGAGATCGAGCGCGCGGTCCATGATCTCGTGGGAGTCCGGCTCGGACGTCTGGGGGCCGAAGTTCATCGTCCCGAGGCAGAGCCGCGAGACCTCGAGGCCGCTGCGGCCGAGATGCTGGTAGTCCAAGACGCCTCCTAGCGCGCGGGAAAGAGAGGTCTCATTCTCCCTCGGAGAGCTCGAGCAGCCTCCGCAGGGTGGGGAGCTGCTCGCGGTCTCTTGCTCGATTCGATGCTTCCTTCGACCTGATCATTCGTCCCACGTGCGCTCGACGAGCTCGCCGTTCGCAGGATGCTTTCAGCCGCGAGCATCGGCCTCTGCCTCCGCCGGCCGCGCCGACTGCCCCCAGCGCTCCGTCTCCAGCATCCGTTCGTTGCGGCGCACGCGCTCGGCCGGCGACAGCTGCTGCCACTCGCGCAGCAGCAGGCCCTCGCCCCGGTCCCTCTCCACGACCGCGACGTCGAGCGCCAGGCCGCACGCCTCTACTGCGCGGCCGACGGTCTCGAGGCTCGGCGCCCGCGCCCCCGACTCCCACCGCGCGACGACGGCTTCGTGCCGAGCCGCCGCGCTAGCTCGGCCTGGGAGATCCCGATCCCGCTCCGCAGGCGAGCCCTTCGGACCACGTCCCCACCCTTCACGCCTCCATGACAACCCAATCGGATATAGCAAGGCCTACGTTTCGGGGCTCCCCAGGCCGGTCATCACTCAGCCATGGCACGACGCCGGGACAAGCAGCGCGAGCTCGAATCGATCCTCGACGACCTCGCCTACGAGCTCACCGGGGCCCGCACGGCGGGCGTCGAGCAGCCGGAGATCCTCCGGGCCGCTCTGCGGAGAGCCCGCGACCTCCTGGCCGACGCCGACGGGCTCGCGGCGTCGATCGGTGCCGAGCGTTTCCGCGACTGACTGCTAGTAGGTCAGGGCGCGTTCGGTCTCGAGCGTGACCCGCACGAGGTCGGCCGGCGTCCCGAACTCGGCCGGCTTGCCTTCGAGGTCGGCGTCCGTGACGCCCCGAGCCGCCGACGACATCTTCGACACGTAGAAGCGGCCCCCGCTCGACACGATCGCGTCGAAGTGGTCGCGGAGGCTGCCGACCCCGACGCCCTGCGTGGAGTCGAGGACGGAGTCTCGTATCAGCTGCACGCCGTCCGCCGCGAGGAAGACCGTGACGTCGTGCCCTTCCGCCAGCGCGGTCCGCGCCACGAGCATGCCGAGGGCTCCCTGCGAGGGTGCTTCGGGGCCGTGCGTGATGTGGACGAGCAGCGATCCCACTGGGTCACCTCCGGGCGACGGGCGGACGGGCGGCACGACGATATACGCGCCCCTCGCCGGCCCGCCGTCGCCACCCCCAGCGGACGGCGGGGGCGAGCCCGGCTTCACTTTCTTTCAACCCCCGCGTAAGCCGGCGGCCCCCCCGGCCGTATCCCGGGTGTCGTGGCTCGACTTGCTGAGGGTCACCCGCGAGCGCGGCGATGTGGGGAGGCGGACGAAGGAGGGGTGCGTAGAGGAGACACCGGGCGTACCGGTCCGAGGAGAGACCGGACCATTTCCGTAGATCCCGGGAGGATCTCCTGCTGCGCCTCCGGGGACCCCGTCAAGCACGCAAAGGAGCGTCGTTGATGAAGCTGATCACACGGTCGAAGAGAGCTGCACTCGTCGGACTCGTCGGGATCCTGGCCGCGGTCGTCCCGGGCTCGCCCGCGCACGCGACCGCCGCCGTCGACATCCGCCCGATCAACGCCCCCGACGGCGCACCGGGGCTCGCCGAGTGCGCAGCGGTAGGCGCCACGACCAACGGCTCGACCATGGACCTGGTCGTCCGCGGCACCGCGAACATCGCGGGGGCGACGAACATCTCGCTCGTGTGCCACGTCTGGCAGTCGAACAAGCACGGCCACGTCGGAGGCGTGAGCGTGACGGGCTCGGCCGTCGCCGCCGGTGTCGTGCGGAACTTCAACCTCGCGCCGTACACGATCTGCGCGGAGGTCTTCATCGTCACCTTGAACGGCAGCTACCACTACCCCTGCCCGGCCCACTAGCGGCCGGAACGCCCCGCCGGAGTGTCGGGGCCA
>DATADL010000172.1:0-3610 GCA_036258555.1 Actinomycetota bacterium
GGGCTCGAGCCGCCGGAGCTCGCCGCGGTGTGCTCGTCGCTGGTCTACGAGACGCGGGGGCCTGAGACCGAGAACGCGGTCGAGATGCCGACGCCGCGGAGCCGCCAGGTGAACGGCGAGCTGATGCGGCTGTGGAAGAGGATCCGGCGGCGGGAGGACGAGCGGGGCCTCGAGCTGACGCGGGAGCCCGACCCCGGGTTCGCCGACAAGGCGTTTCGCTGGGCGGCGGGGTGGCCCCTGGAGGACGTGCTCTCCGAGGACGACCCCGCTGGCGACTTCGTGAGGGCGGTCAAGCAGCTCGTCGACCTCCTGCGCCAGGTGGAAGAGGTGACGGGGGACGAGGGCTTGCGCGCGGTCGTGGGCCGGACGGTCGACGGCCTCCACCGAGGCGTCGTGGCGTACTCCTCGGTCGAGATCTGAGCGGGACCCCGGGAGCCCCGCGGCAGGAATGTCCGGTTTGTCACTAGAATCCTGCCCGGTCGGAAGAAGGATCGTTAAGGAGGACGGATGCGCAAGCTCGGCAAGGCTCTGCTCGTGATGGCATCGGCTGCGGTGACGGCACTGCCCGCGACGCCGGCGCTCGCGGACGACAACCCCTGCAAGGGACAGGCCCCCGGACCGCACTGCCGGCCCCCGTGCACGTTCACCCCGCGCGTCGACCCTGGTGACCCGCTCAACGGCGTCGGTCCGATGGTCTGGATCGAGGAGGGCGGCTGCTAGCCATGCGCAAGCTCGGACGTTCCGCTAGCACGGCCTGCTAGAGCAGATGTGGCAAGCGGCCCCGCGACCTTCGCGGGGCCGCTCTCGCGTCCGGCCCCGTGCGAGGATTGCGCCATGACCGACGCCTTCGTCGTCGACGCGGTTCGCACGCCCATGGGGAGGTTCGGCGGGGCTCTGTCCGGGGTCCGGCCGGACGACCTCGCCGCGCACGTGATCCGCGCGCTCGTGCAACGGACCGGCGCGCCGGGGGAGGCGGTGGACGACGTCGTCTGGGGCGCAGCCAACCAGGCGGGTGAGGACAACCGCAACGTGGCGCGGATGGCCGCGCTCCTGGCCGGGCTGCCCGTCGAGGTACCAGGCGCGACCGTCAACCGCCTCTGCGGATCCGGCCTCGAAGCCGTGAACGCGGCGTACCGCCAGATCCGCAGCGACGAGGCCGACGTCGTGATCGCGGGGGGATCCGAGTCGATGAGCCGGGCCCCCTTCGTCCTGAGCAAGGCCGAGGCCTCGTTCGACCGCACCCAGCAGATGTACGACACGACGATCGGGTGGCGCTTCGTCAACCCGAAGCTGCACGAGGCCTGGGGCTCCCACGCCATGGGAGAGACCGCGGAGATCGTCGGCCACAGCTACGGGATCTCACGCGAGGACCAGGACCGGTTCGCGCTGACGAGCCACGAGCGCGCCGTCGCGGCGCGCGACGAGGGCCGCTTCAAGGACGAGATCGTGCCGGTCGAGGTCCCACGTCGGACGCGGGGCGGGCTCGGCGGGACCGCAGGACGGGAGGGGGATCCTGTCGTCGTCGACCAGGACGAGCCTCCTCGCCCCGACACGTCGCTCGAACGTCTGGCGAAGCTTCGTCCCGCCTTCCGCGAGGGCGGCACGGTCACCGCCGGCAACTCGTCCGGCGTCAACGACGGCGCGTCCGCCCTCCTCCTCGCATCGGACGATGCCCTCGAGCGGCACGGCTGGACTCCGATGGCCAGGATCGTGACGTCGGCCGTCGCGGGGGTCGAGCCGCGCATGATGGGCATCGGCCCGATCTACGCGACGCGCAAGGCCCTCGAGCGCGCGGGCCTCACCGTCGACGACGTCGACCTCTTCGAGCTGAACGAGGCCTTCGCCGCGCAGTCGCTCGCGTGCATCCGCGGGCTCGAGCTCGATCCCGAGAAGGTCAACGTGAACGGCGGCGCGATCGCGCTCGGACACCCGCTCGGCTGCTCGGGGGCGCGCATCCTCACCTCGCTCGTGCACGAGATGGGACGACGCGAGGTGCGCTACGGAGTCGCGACGATGTGCATCGGCGTCGGACAGGGGATCGCGACCGTCGTCGAGCGCGCGTGAGCGTCGCGGAGCAGCTCGCGGACCTACTGGATCCCGAGGCGGTGACCACGGCCGCCGGGGACCTCGCCGCGCACTCGTCGGATTGGGCACCGGGCGCCCTGCTGGCGCGGCGGCGAGGCGAAGCCCCTGCGCCGCCGGCGTGCGTCGTCCGGCCGCGCTCCACGGCCGAGGTCGCGACCCTCCTCGCCTGGGCGCACGACACCGAGACCCCGGTCGTTCCCTGGGGAGGAGGGTCCGGGGTGCTCGCCTCGGCCGCGCCGGAAGGACGGGTCGTCGTCGACCTCTCGGAGCTGGACGGTCTCGGTGCCGTCGACGAGAAGAGCCGGCTCGTGCGCGCGGGGGCGGGCGTCACGGGACCTGCGCTGCACGACCACCTGGGGGCCGCGGGATACCTACTGGGCCACGAGCCCCAGTCGCTGGCGATCTCGACGGTAGGGGGGTGGATCGCGACGCGCGCCTGCGGCCAGCTCTCGGCTCGCTACGGCGGGATCGAGTCCCTGCTCGCCGGGTTCACGGCCGTGCTCCCGGGAGGACGGGTCGTGCGGTCGAAGACGGTCCCGCGCCGAGCGGCTGGTCCCGACGTCGCCTCTCTGATGCTCGGCTCGGAGGGGACCCTCGGGATCGTGACCGAAGCAGACCTGCGCGTCTCGCCCGTGCCCGAGTCCCGCACCGACGTCTGCCTGCGCTTCGAGCACATGGCCGACGGCGTCGCGGCGTGCCGCAAGCTGGTGCAGTCCGACCTCGACCCGACCCTCGTACGGCTCTACGACGCGGACGACGCCGCGATCTTCCTCCGCCACTTCCCCGGAGAGGCTCCCGGCCCCCTCCTGTTGCTGTCGTTCGACGGACGCGGAGACGCGTGGCGCGCCGGCGCGGCCGCGGAGCTCTGCGGGGGGTCGTCCGGCGCGCCGGCGCTCGTCGCGCACTGGTGGGAGCACCGCAACGACGCGGTGGACGAGTTCCGCCGGCTGATGGCGGGCGAGGGGATCCTCGGCCCCCATGGGCTCGTCGAGACCATGGAGGTTGCGGGGACCTGGACGGTCCTGCGCGACCTCTACCACTCGATGAAGGAGCGGCTCTCGGCGGTCGCGGACCTCGCGGGATGCCACCTCTCCCACGTGTACCCCGACGGAGCGTGTCTCTACTTCACGCTCGCAGCGGCGTGCGGCGACGACGCGGGGGCCGAGCGGAAGCTGGCGACGTGGTGGGAGACCGGGATGCGCACGTGTCTCGACGCCGGCGGCTCGATCAGCCACCACCACGGCATCGGGCGCGTGAAGGCTCCGTGGCTCGAAGAGGAGCTCGGTGGGTGGATGGAGGTGCTGCGCGCCGTCAAGCGCGCCGTCGACCCGCGCAACGTCATGAACCCCGGAGCGCTGGGCCTGTGAGCGCGTCGCCGTACGGTCCGATGACGTTGATCTGCAACGTGCGCTCCGGCAGGGGAGGCGTCGGGAAGGCGCTGCCCGAGGTCCGCTCGTACCTGGAGGAGCGAGGGCTCGAGCACGACGTCAGGTTCACCGAGGGACCCGGCCACGCGTCGGAGATC
>DATADL010000173.1:0-12675 GCA_036258555.1 Actinomycetota bacterium
AATGCTGCGGTGAATACGTTCCCGGGCCTTGTACACACCGCCCGTCACACCACGAAAGTGGGCAACACCCGAAGCCGGTGGCCCAACCCGCAAGGGAGGGAGCCGTCGAAGGTGGGGCTCGCGATTGGGGTGAAGTCGTAACAAGGTAGCCGTACCGGAAGGTGCGGCTGGATCACCTCCTTTCTAAGGAGCAGCTCTTAGGAGCGAATGACTCCTAGTTGAAGCGCACTGGTCTTGGCACACTGTTCAGTTCTAGGGAGTGGACCTGGAGCGGCCCCTTGGGGGGCCGCTTCTTCGCGTCCGGCGCCCGTCGATCCGGCGTCCCTGCCCTTCCGCGCGGGCTCGCTCCGCTGTAGCGTCTGTGGCGTCCCTTTGCGGCGAAAGGAGGCGTCTCATGCGGTCGCTCCGGCTATGTGCCGTCGTTGCCCTCTCGGCCCTCGCAGTCCTCGCGGCGGCGCCGCCCTCGAGCGGGGGGCCGCCGGGGCGGTGGACGAAGATCGGCAATCCCAGCGCGAACTTCGCCCAGCCGGGGCTGGCGCGGACGGCCGACGGAACGCTCCACGCGCTGTGGGTGCGCGCGACCCCGGGCAACGCCGCGGCGGACGACCTCGTCCACACCGAGATAGCCGCCGGGGGTGACGTGGGGGCCACGGACGTCGTCCAGGCGCAGTGGTCCACCGTCTGGCCGATCGTCGACCTCGTCCGCTCCGCGGACGGAGGGTTGCGCGGCTTCTGGGGCGGGATCCGCAGCGTCTCGTCCGGCGAGACCCACACCGACATCTCGTCGGCGAGCGCGCCGGCCGACGGCTCTCCGTGGACGCTCCATCCGGGCGACGTCGCGGACGGATCCGGAGGAAGCTCCAGCTCGATCGGGGCCGCCCTCGCCGCCGACGGCACGCCACTGTTCTCGTGGGCGACGAGCGGCGGCGGCTTCGTCCACCGCGGCCTCGACCCTGCCTCGCCGGACCACACCTTCGACACCCCCGGCACCGGGTGCTGCGCGTACGACCCGGACCTCGCGCTCGACGACCAGACGGGCGAGATGTGGGTCGCCTGGTACTCGAACCAGGAGGAAGCCGAGGGCGTGTGGGTCCAGGAGATCGATCCGTCGACCGGGCAGGCGACGGGAAGTCCGGCGCGCATGCCGGGGAGCGTCACGGACTTCAACGGCGAGGAGCAGAGCTCCCAGGAGATCCAGCGGACGCCGATCGCCGGGCGCGAGGGAGGCGGCGTCTTCGTCGCCTACAGCAGCGGGTATCCGACGACGCTGCGGATCCTCGCGTGGGAGATCGGCTCGGACGCCCCGATCGTGGTCGCGCGCCACGGGAGCCGGGAGCTATCGAACCCCGCGATAGCCGCGGATCCCGAGGGACGGCTGTGGGTCGCGTGGTCGCAGAACGACTCGAACGGCGTGCCCGTCGTGTTCGCGCGCCGGTCGAACACCGAGGGCTCGCGCTTCGGCGGCGTCGTCCGGGCGAGGGCGCCCCGCGGGCTCGGCGACTGCAACTCGCTCTTCTCGGTGACCCCCGCAGCGCAGTCCGACGTTCTCGACGTCGTCGCGAACTTCACGGACGGGTGCAGCGGGGGCCGGGTCGCCTTCTGGCACACGCAGCTGCGACCCGGCCTGACCCTGGCCGCGCGCCCGCGCACGTTCACGCGCAAGGCGACGGTCGTGTTCACCGTCACCGATGCCGGCGAGCCGGTCGCGGGAGCACGCGTCGCGGCCGGCGGGAAGTCCGCGACGACCGACGAGGACGGGAAGGCGTCGATAACGCTGGGTCCGTACTCGTCGGCGCGGCGTCTGACGGCGAGGGCCACGGCGGCGGGATACTCCTCGGCGACGGTGAGGCTGCGCGTGAGGGAGTGACGCGCCCGGACGGCTACCCGGGCAGGACGACGCTCAGCTTCCCGTAGCCGTCCGCGTAGATGAGGTCGCCTACGCGGTCGGCCGGCACCGAGAGCACAACCGTGACCGGCGCCTCGGGGACCGCGCCCGGGATCGTCCGCTCGACCACGACGTCGCCGACGAGCTTCTGCAGCCGGGGCGCCCTCGTCACGGGCGGTTCCCACGTAACCCACAGCTCGAGCCGGGTCCCCGCCGCCGCGTCGGGGGGCAGCCCGGCGAGGTCGTGGAGGCCGATCGCGTAGTCGCGCCGGGACTGCTCGGCCTCTGCCGTCGCGCCGGCCGAAGACGCCGGCGACTCAAGTGTCGCCGCGGGAGAGGCCCCCGGTGGGACGACCGGCGTGAGGTCCTCTCCGGCCGGGCGCGCAGAGCCGGGCTCGACCGCCGGCGGAGGGCCGCCCGAGGTGGACGGATCGCCGTCGGCCGTGGTGTCCGCGATCACGGCGGGCGGCGCCGGTACCAGCGTGTCGACCGCGACGAAGCCGACTACGACGACTGCGGCTCCAGCGATCGCGAGGTTCTTCGTCCGAGGGTTCATCCCGGCAGGCCGCCGCCCTTCCGGAGACGGGCCGCGCTCCCGGAGCCGTTGCGGACGGCGGCCTGCGGGACGTCTGGGCTCATGCATGCTCCGGCGGCAGCTCGAGCACCTGGCCGGGGCGGATGAGGTTCGGGTCGGGACCTATCTCGTCCCGGTTCGCGCGGTGGATGCGCGGCCAGTACCGCGCTATCCGGCGCACGTCGTCGGTGCCGAGCCGCGTCGCGGCGATCGACCACAGCGTCTCGCCCGGCAGCACCGCGTGCCAGTCGCGACGCGGACCCCCGTCCTCGACCGACCGCGTGGCGGCGTGCGCACCTACGGGAGGGGCCGCCCGCCACCGGGTGAACAGCCGCTCTCCCGCCTCTTCGACGCGCCCTCCGTGCACGGCGGGGTGGACGACGGGCCTCCGCCACGGCGGCTCGCGGTCCGTCCCCGGCCGAAGTGGGAGCCGAGGCGGCGACTCGCCTGCCGCGGCGCCCTGTGGTCCGGCGGAGCCGGGCAGGCGAGGAGGGGGGAACCTGCCCGGCTCCATCCGAACGTCGATGGCCGCGGTCCCGGCCGCCGGGGGGTGGCGGCGTCCGGTTGCGGCTGCGGGGGAGGGAACGGTCATCAAGAGACCCAGGACCGAGACGCCCCGACGCACGAGCCTCGCCCTCTTCCGGATGGGGCGGGGACGGACCACGGCCGCAGCGGAGGGAACGGCCGCGCGAAGCATCACGTAAAGGCAGGAAGCGGCTACGGCTGGCAAGGCAAGCTCGTTCACGCCCTTCAGGGCTTGTTCGAGGAGAGTGGAGGAGATTTCCATTCCCTTGCCTCCTTTTTCGCCCACTAGCTTGCGGATGGATGCGTTTGATGGTGCATATTTATCTCCTGTCTCCTGCGTTGTCAACGGTTTGATTGGGTTTGACTCGGTTGAGCCCGGTGTGCAACTATCTCGCCGTCTTTCTCGTGGGGAGGAAGCTTGGGCGGATCCGAAGCAGCCGAGTGGTTCGACGCGCTGGAGGCGGCGTTCGACGCCGCGGTGGCGCGCGACGAGGACGCAGCGGCAGCCGACCTCGCGTTCAGCCTGCGTCAGGACGTGGACGTGAGGGCGACCATCGCGCGAGCGCCGTCCGCGTGGACGCTGGTGGGGGCCGACGGTTCGGCGGCGCCGGTAACGGAGGTCGGGATCGACTACGTCCGCGGCGGCACGCTACTGGTGCGATCGGCCGCGGCCCTGCTTCGTTCGACGCCGGGGACGCCGCCGGCCGTCGTCGACCGGTCGTTCCTCGAAGTCCTCGGAAGTCATTGCAGGGCCGGCACGCTCGTGACCGTCGGCGGCGCCACCGGACGCCTGGTCCGAGTGGGGAAGGACCACCTCGCGCTACGCCACGGCGAGGCCGAGACCATCGTGGGACTGGGGTCGGTCGACGCGGTCCGGCTCGTGGGGGAGAGCGTCTATTCGGACTCGCGGGGGTTGAGCGGGTGAGCCTTCGCCCACTCCTGGGTCTCCCTGTGGAGGCGGTCGATGTACTCCTGCAGCTGCTGCTTGCCGACGCGCCAGACGCCGCGGCCCCCGATCTTTATCGCCGGCAGCTCGCGGGACCGGACCAGCGCGTACACCTGCGGGACGCTGACGTTGAGGTAGCGGGCGACGTCCTCGAGGGTCAGAAAGCCCGGCTCGACGACCGAGGCGCGCTCGGCGTCGGAGCTCGACGCTGGTCGTCCCTCTGCATCCGTCACGGAAATGTCCTCGGTCCGCTGGGCCACGCGCGCAGGATACCAACGCCCCGGCACGTAGCCGGGATTTACCACCGTTTGGCTCGGTTTGAGGGTCGTGGAGCAACAGGGAGGCGGGCGTAGTGGACGTGCCGAGTGCCCGCCGTCTCGCCCGGCCGCGCTGGCTGAACCCGAGGACGGTCCTGGGGCTCGTGCTGTTCGCCGGGGCGCTCCTCGTCGGGAGGGCCGTCCTCGACGGCGCGAAGACGACGGTCGCCGTGTGGGCGGCGGCCCACGACCTCCGCCGCGACGAAGCGCTCGACGCCGGCGACCTCGTCCCTGCCGAGGTCAAGCTCCCCGCCGACGTGGCCGCGGCCTACGCAGGCGCGGGGGAAGACCTCGAAGGGGCGGTGCTAACTCGCCCGCTCGTCGCAGGAGAGCTCATTCCGAGGGCGTGGCTCGCGACGGGACCAGCGGCCGTCGCCGGCCGGTCCATGACGATCCCGGTCACGCCCGAGCACGCCGTCGGCGGCCGCCTCCGTCCCGGCGACCGCGTCGACGTCTACGCGACGTTCGACTCGGGTGACGTCCGTGCGCGCACGTCGCTCCTCGTGCGCGAGGTCGAGGTGCTCGACGTCGTCTCGACGGGCGGGCTCGTCGTCGGCGAAGAGGCCGTGGTCGGCGTGACCGTGGCGGTCACTCCTTCGGAGGCGACGCGTCTCGCGTTCGCGATAAGGACCGCCGAGCTCGACGTCGCGCTCGTGTCGGGGGCCGCGGACGGCGAGGGGCCCACCACCGTGAGCGCGGAGGACTTCAGGTGAGAACGACGCGCCTCGTGACGGTCGCGGGGGACGCCGACGCCGAGGCGCGCTTCGCAACGGCCGCGGCGGCGCGGCCGGACGTCGAGCTCGTCTTCCGTTGCGTCGACCGCATCGAGCTTCTGGCGAGCGTGCGCGGCGCGGCTCCCGATCTCGTCGTGGTCGCGGGGTGCCCGACGTGGCTCGACAGGCAGACGTGCGACGAGGCGGTCGCGGCTCGGATCCCCATGGTCGGTCTGGCGGCGGGAGGAGACGCCGCCGAGAGGCTGGCACGCCTCGGCATCCTCGTCCTGTCCCCCGAAGCGGACCCCGACCGAGTCCTCTCGGTGAGGTCGTCCGACGACGCGCTCCCACAGGCCCCGGCCGCGCTGGCGCGGTCGGTCGGCGAGCGCGGGCGTCTGATCTGCGTGTGGGGGCCGAAGGGCGCGCCCGGCCGGTCCTCGGTCGCGGTAGAGCTGGCGGCGGAGCTTGCGTCGACCGAGCCGCGTACGGTGCTCGTCGACGCCGACACGTACGGCGGAGATCTCGTTCAGATGCTCGGCGTCGTCGAGGAGCTCCCGACGGTCGTGTGGGCGTGCCAGACGGCGGCGCGCACCGACTCGGACGAAAGCAAGCTCGTCGAAGGACTCCGCCGCGCGGGACCAGCGGGTCCCGTCCTCGTGCCCGGCGTCAACCGCGCGGACCTGTGGCGGGACGTCGGCGAGTTCGGCTGGCGCGAGCTGCTCGCGACCCTGGGGCATTCCTTCGTGCACACGGTCGTGGACACCGGTTTCTGCATCGAGGACGGCCTCGACACGTTGTCGGCGGGCGAGGGCCGCAACGCGGTCGCGCGCGAGGCCCTTCGCTCCGCGGACTCCGTTGCCGCCGTCTGCCGCTGCGATCCGGTCGGGCTCAAGACGTTCGTCTGGGCGTACGGGGCCCTCGCGGAGCTGGTCGAAGAAGACCGCGTGTTCGTGGTCGCCAACCGGGTCGCACCGGGAGAGGAGGCGGCCGTCGCCGACGTCCTGCGCCGTCACGTAGGCAAGCGTCCCGTCGCGTACGTCCCGCACGAGCCTGCGACCTTCCGCGCGGCCGTGAACAAGGGCGTCGCCGTGCGCGAGATCTCGCCGAAGGGCGCCGTCGTACGGTCGATCCGCGCCGCGGCCGGCGCGCTCGGAGGAAAGCCCTCCCCGGCCGGCGTGTTCGCTCGTCTCGCGGGGCGGGTCTAGGCGATGAATGCTCCCGTCGCGATCGTCGAGGAAGAGGTGCGCGAGCTCATTCGCGTCCGGGGGGTCGATCCCGCTCGCGACGGCTCGGCGGCGGTCGAGCGGCTGGTCGACGAGGTGCTCGAGGACTACGAGGAGCGCGTCCAGGCGAGCAACCTCCCGCGCTTGGGCGACCGGGCGCTCGTCCGCAAGTCCGTCGTCGACCAGGTCGCGGGCCTGGGACCGCTGCAGCCCCTGCTCGACGACCCGGCCATCGAGGAGATCTGGATCAACGGTCCGGGCAGGGTGTTCTGCGCCCGCGGCGGTGTCCACGTGCTCACGAACGTCCCGCTCACCGAGAAGGAGATCCGAGACCTCGTCGAGAGGATGCTCCGCTCCAGTGGCCGGCGACTCGACCTGTCGAGCCCCTTCGTCGACGCGACCCTGGAAGACGGGTCGCGGCTGCACGCAGCGATCCCGGACATCACGAGGCGACACTGGGCCGTGAACATCCGCAAGTTCGTCGTGCGCGCCCATCGCCTGGAAGAGCTCGTGCGTCTCGGCTCGCTCGACGCGGGGGCCGCGAGGTTCCTCGAAGCGGCCGTCCACGCCGGCTTGAACGTCGTCGTGTCCGGGGCGACCCAGGCGGGGAAGACCACGCTGCTGAACTGCCTCGCGGCCGCTATCCCTCACCGCGAGCGGGTGATCACCTGCGAGGAGGTCTTCGAATTGCAGGTGTCGCTGCCCGACGTCGTCGGGCTACAGACGAGGCAGCCGAACCTCGAGGGCCGCGGCGAGGTCGACCTGCGCCGGCTCGTGGTCGAGGCGCTGCGCATGCGACCGAATCGGATCATCGTCGGCGAGGTCCGGGGGCCGGAGGCCCTCGACCTCCTCGTCGCCCTCAATTCGGGGCTGCCCGGGATGACGTCGATCCACGCGAACAGCGCGCACGAGGCGGTCACGAAGCTGGCGACGCTGCCGTTGCTGGCGGGCGAGAACGTCACGCACTCCTTCGTCGTCCCGACCGTCGCCGCGTCCGTCGACCTCGTCGTCCACGTCGGGATCACCGGCGGGCGCCGGCGCGTGCTCCACGTGCTCGGCGTGACGGGGCGCACCGAAGCGGACCGCGTGGAGACCGTTTCGCTGTGGGAGCGGGACGGCGACCGTCTTCGGTGGAGCGGCCAGCAGCCGCCGCGGCTCGAGAAGTTCCGCGCCGCGGGCGTCGACGTGCGGGAGCTGACGAGGTGACGACGCTCGTGGCCGCTCTCGCCGCGATCGGGCTCCTGCTCGTCTACGACGGCGTCGCGCGTCCGGCACGCCCGCGCCGTCCGCGCGCCTCGGCGCTTGCCCGGCTTGCCGCAGAGTCGGGCGTGCCGGGGCTCACGGCAGCGCGGCTCGTCTTCGCGTGCGGCGCAGCGGGAGTCGTGACGTTGCTGCTGGCCGCCGGGCTGACGGGCTCGCCCGTCGTCGCGCTCGCCGCGGCGACCCCCGCGGCGCTCCTGCCGGTCTCGGTCGTCCGGCACAGACGAGACGTAAGGCGTCGCCGCCTCCGAGAGCAGTGGCCCGATGCGATCGCAGCGCTCGTCGCGGGCGTTCGCGCGGGTGTGTCGCTGGCGGAATGCTGCGCCTCCCTCGGCGTGCGCGGCCCCGAGGGGATCCGCCCGGGAGGCCTCGCGTTCGCGTCGACCTACCGGGCGACGGGGAGCTTCGTCGCCGGCCTCGTGAGCATGCGGGACGAGCTCGCCGATCCGGTTGCCGACAGGGTGACGGCGGCCCTGCAGCTCGCGCAGGAGGCCGGCGGTACCGACCTCGTCCGGGTCCTGCGCGCCCTCGGTGACTTCGTGCGCGAGGACACGCGCGTCCGCAAGGAGATCGAGGCGCGATGGTCGTGGACGGTCACAGCGGCCCGCGTCGCCGCGGCGGCCCCCTGGGTCGTGCTGCTGTTGATGGCGTCGCGCCCCGAGGCGGCGCGTGCGTACGACTCGCCCGGGGGCGCGGTCGTGATCGCCGCCGGCGCCGGCGCAATCGTGGCCGGGTACCGGTTGATGCTCCACGCGGCGCGACTGCCGGAGGAGCGACGGCTGTCGTGACGGCGCTGCTCGTCTCGGTCGCCGGCGCGCTCGGGGTCGCGCTGCTCGTCACGGGACTTCCGCTCTTGTCGAGGGTCCGGCTCGAGGACCGCGTCGAGCCGTATCTCGGCGGGTTACACGGCCGGCCGAGCGCGTTGAGGGCGCGTTCCCGGAGCCGCCATCCCGCGATCGTCCGGCGTCTCGCGGCCCTCTTCCCGCCGCGGGAGGACCTCGCGGCACGACTCGTCGCCGCGGGGGACCCGCGGACCCCCGAGGCGTTCCGTGTCGAGCAGACCGTCTGGGCCCTCGTCGGGGTCGCGGGATCGATCGCGGCTGTCGCCGCCGCGGCCGGTCTCGGCACGCGGATCGACCCCGCGGCGGCGCCGGCGCTCGCGCTGCTCGCCGGCGTCACCGGCTGGACGGGCCGCGACTGGATCCTGGCCCGCCGGACCGCGCGCCGCCGGGGCGCCCTCACCGACGAGCTTCCCGCGGCGATCGACCTCCTGGTCCTCGCGTTGATGGCGGGGGAGTCCGTTCCCGCGGCGCTGGCGCGCGTCTCCGCGTTGATACGCGGCCCCCTCGCGTCCGAGATCGACGCGGTCCTGGGGGACGTGCGCGCGGGAGCCCCCGTCGTGGAAGCCCTCGAGGGTCTCGCGCGGCGCGTCGACGATCCCTCCGTCGCACGGTTCGTCGACGCCCTGTGCACCGGGATCGAGAAGGGCGCGCCGCTAGCGGACGTGTTGCGCGCGCAGGCGGACGACGGACGGGAGCAACGTCGCCGCGGGCTGCTCGAAGCCGGCGGACGGCGAGAGGTGTGGATGCTCGTCCCGGTCGTCTTCCTGATCATGCCGGTCGTCGTCGTGTGGGCTCTGTTCCCGGGCTTGGTATCGCTCGACCTGTTGGTCCCGTAGACAAGGAGGAAGCAGTGGGCGGACTCTTGCTGGCGTCGTTGGCGGCGGCTCACGAAGACGAGCGCGGCGACGTGCCGGGTTGGGTGATGATCGTGCTGATGACGGCGTCGCTCGTCGTCGCGATCTGGGGCGTCGCACGCGACCGTCTCGTAGCCATCGTCGGCTCGGCCCTGTCGACCGTATGCGGCCCCATCGGTTGCTGAGAGACGAGGCGGGTTCGGCTCCTCTGGAGACCGTCTTCGCGGTCGTGATGCTCACGATCCTGACGCTGGGAGCGCTGCAGGTCGCCTTCGCGCTCTACGCGCGCAACGTCGTGAGCTCTGCCGCGCACGAGGGCGCCCGCGCGCTCGCCGAGCGAGGCGCGACCGGCGCAACCGCGGAGGCGGTCGCCGCGTCCGTCGTCGAGCGTTCCGCCGGCGGCCTCGTCGACGACCTCCGCGTCCACGTGGCGACCTCGCCCCGCGGCGACGCCACCGTCATCCGCGTCGAGGTGGCCGGAAAGACGGCGCCGTTCGGACCCGTGCCGGTCGCGGTGCCCCTTAGCGCCGCGGCTACGTCGGTCGTGGAGGTCCCGTGAACGAGCGCGGCTCCGCGCTCGTCGAGACCCTCCTGCTCGGGCTCCTGCTTCTCGTACCTCTGATCTGGACGCTGGGGATCCTCGCGGACCTGCACCGCGCCGCCCTCGCCACGACGGCGGCCGCCCGCGAAGCCGGGTTCGACGCGGCGCGCGCGACCACCGTGTCGGAGGCAGAGCGGGCCGTCGACGCCGCGATCGCGGCGGCGCTCGTCGATCACGGCGTGGATCCCTCCCGGGCGCGCGTCGAGTGGACCCGGTCGCGCCTCGCGCGTGGGGCGCCCGTCGAGGTCACGGTGTCGTACTCCGTCCCGGTCCTGCAGGCTCCCTTCCTCGGGGACGCCGGGGGGCCGGGGATAACCGTCAACGCCTCCCACGTCGCGAGGGTCGATCCCTATCGGAGCAGGCCCTGAACGAGCGCGGTCAGACGACGGTGCTCGTTCTCGGGATGGCGCTGCTCGCGTTTGCGGTCGCGGGCCTGGCGGTCGACGGGACGCGCGCGTGGCTCTACCGGAGGACGTTGCAGAACGCCGCCGATGCAGCCGCGCTGGCAGGCGCGTCGGCGCTCGACCGGGCCGCCTACTACCGGTCCGCGGGAGAAGACGTCGCACTGGACGAGAGCGCGAGCGAGCGGGTCGCGGCGCGGTGGCTGTCGACCCGCGGCCTCGACGTGAGCGCGGCGGTCGTCGAGGCGACGCGTGACCGCGTCACGGTCGAGATGAGAGGAGCGGTCCGGACGACGTTCCTGTCTCTCGCCGGCATCCCGTCGATCGACGTCGCGGTCAGCGCAGACGCGGCCCCCCTTGCGCGAACCCCCTAGAAACCCCGGTTTTCCGGGGTTTTCGCCGTCCTTTGCCGCTTTTCGCGGGCGCGCGGCCTGTAGGGTGACGCCGTTCGTTCCCCCATTGCAGAGGAGGATGGTTTTGAACAAGGCAGAGCTCGTCGAGTCGGTAGCAAACGCCACCGGTGAGAGCAAACGCGTCGTCGCCGGGGTGCTCGACGAGATCGTGACGACGGTCCAGAAGCAGGTGAAGAAGGGCGAGAAGGTCACGCTCCCGGGCTTCGGCACGTTCGAGCGTCGCGCTCGTTCGGCCCGGACCGCGCGCAACCCGCAGACCGGCGACCCCATCAAGATCAAGGCCACGAAGGTTCCCGCGTTCAAGCCCGGCGCCGGCTTCAAGAGCCTCGTCTCCGGCAACAAGAAGTAGGAGGTCCCGAACGTAGAAGAGCCCCGGCGTCTGCCGGGGCTCTTTCGTTTACGGCGTCGTTGCTAGCGGGGCCTGCGTCCCTTCTGGATCCTGATCTGCCTCATCGTTCCTCCCCAGGTCCGTGCCGCCGCTACTCGTTCGGTTCGCCACCTTGCTCGACGGTCCTGCGGCGTTACAGGGCCATTGCTTCCCCTGGTTCGGCCGGTCTAGTCCTGCAAGATCGCGGAATTTCGGGACCTATCTCGTCAAACGCCGCGGACCGACGGAAGTTGCTAGGCGAGCGCCCAGAAGTCCCCGGTGAGGCCGGCGTCGCGGAAGACGCCTTCGGCCTCCGCCGCGGAGCGCTTGCGCCATCCGGGGAGGTGACGGCCGCGGAACCAGCCCGTCGCGAGCCGCCATTGCTGCTCGAGCGTCAACGTCGCGCCTTGCGGCCGCCCGCCGGCGATCCAGCGATCAACGTGCTCCTCCGACCGGAAGAGCAACATGTTGGCTCAGGTGTATCCGACGTCTTCGTACCAGCGGCTCGCCGGGATGCCGTAGTGGGCGACGTATCCGTCCGGTGCGGCCACCGCGCCGGCGCGGACCTCCACGGTCAGCCGGTCGCCGCAGTCGGGACAGCGCGCCTCGACGCGGCCGTCCGACTCGACGAGGGCGAGGATCCCGAGCGCGTCCCAGATGCAGATCGCGTCCCAGGTCCTATCCGACGACACGACGCGGAACGGACCGGCCGCCGCCGAGAAGGGATGTGCGAGCCACACGAAGCTAGTGCCGGGGATGAGCGCGATCACGTCCTGGCGCGCCAGATCGCGTAACGCCTCCTCGACCTCGGACAGCGGCAGGCCGCCCGCCGCGGCGAGGTCCACCGGCATGGGGGGACGCCCCGTCTCGACGAAGGAACGGTAGATCTGCACGCGCACGTCGTCCGAGTCCATCGCGTGAGGAACGTTATCGTCGCCGCATGAAGAGGACGATGACCGGCGGGACCCACCGCGGCCCCCTGGGGCTCCGGCGCCAGCGGCGGACGATCCGGTTCGTCCAGGTCCTCCTCGTGATCACGGCCGCCGCGCTGCTGCTGTTCGCGGGGTACGCCTGGGGGCGTTCGGCGGGATACGACGCCGGAGCCCGTGCGGGCGACATCGACGCGCCGCGGCCTCCGTCGGGGGCCCAGACGGTCGTGCTCGCGGTCCTCGGCCTCGTCGCTCTCGGGGGAGCGCTCGCGCTCCAGGGCGACGGGACGGTCCGGATCCCGACCCCCTCGCGCCTGGACGAGCTCGCCGGGCGCGCCGAGCGACAGGCGATCGAGCGGGCCGAGAAGGTCGCAGGCGAGGGCCGAGCCGAAGGGCCTCCTCCGCCGCCCCCCGCGAGCGCGCCGGCGCCTAGCGCGCCTCCGCCCCCCGCAGCTTCCTGAGCAGCTCCGCCGACCTGCCGCCGAACTCCCCGGCAGCGGCGAGGAAGGCGTCGACGTCTTCGGGGGTGTCGACGTCGAGCGCGAGCCGGGTCAGGCTCAGGATCGAGCACCGGTAGCCGCGTCTGTCGGCGAGCGCGATGTGGCGCTGGAGACTCCCGGGGCCGAACGCGGGCTCGATGAGGTCGGGCGGCGTCAGGTACATCGCGTTCGTCCCGCCGTCGTCACCGGCGGGTACGAGGACGATGTCCGACGTCGCCCCCGTGTCGAGGAGGTCGACGAGGTCCCCGCGGTACGCGAGCGGGACGTCGGACGGGATCACCGTCAGCGACTCGGCGCCGGCCGAGAGGGCCTCGGACATCCCGGC
>DATADL010000174.1:0-2269 GCA_036258555.1 Actinomycetota bacterium
GACGGCGCGAACACGGGCTCGGGGTGCTGCAACCTGGGGGCCGCAGAGGACGCCCGGCGCGTCGCCGACGCGCTGTCGATCCCCTTCTACGTCTTGAACTTCGCCGAGCACTTCGAGGCGACGGTCCGCCGCGACTTCCACGAGCAGTACCTCGCCGGACGCACGCCGAACCCGTGCGTGCGGTGCAACCACTGGATCAAGTTCGACGCGCTGCTCGCAAAGGCCGACGCCCTGGGCGCCGACGTGCTCGCGACCGGCCATTACGCGCGCGTCGACTATCGAGGTGGCCGCTACCGCCTGCGTCGCGGCGTCGACTCGACGAAGGACCAGTCCTACGTCCTGTGGATGCTGACCCAGCGCGAGCTGGCGCGCTGCCTGTTCCCGGTGGGGGCTCAGGAGAAGTCCGCGACGCGCGCCGTCGCCGAGGAGCTCGGTCTGCGGACCGCCCGGAAGCCCGACTCGCAGGAGATCTGCTTCGTCCGCGACGGCGACTTCGACGCATACGTGGGTGAGAGCCTCCCGGCGGCCGCCGTGCCGGGGCCGATCCGGGACGCGACGGGCGCCGTCGTCGGGGCCCACCGCGGGATCGGCCGCTACACGGTCGGGCAGCGCAGGGGACTAGGGATCGCGCTCGGCCGGCCGGTCTTCGTGACGTCGATCGACGCCGCTTCGAACTCGATCACGATAGGGGGGCGCGGCGACCTGCTCGTGTCTGAGCTGCGCCTCGA
This sequence comes from Actinomycetota bacterium, assembly GCA_036258555.1. Classification (GTDB taxonomy): domain Bacteria; phylum Actinomycetota; class CADDZG01; order CADDZG01; family WHSQ01; genus JALZEG01. The sequence continues at coordinate 729 of DATADL010000174.1, forward strand.
CGAGCTCAGCTTCGTGGGCGCTCCGCCGGCCGGCGGGACCCGCGTGCTCGTCCAGCACCGCGCGCACGGCGACGCGTTCCCTGCCGTCGTGGACGGGCCGGCGGTCCGGTTCGACTCGCCTGTCGAAGCCGCCGCCCCGGGTCAGTCCGCCGCGCTCTATTCGGACGACGATCCCTCCGAGCTCCTCGGCGGCGGGATCATCGCGTCGACCGTCTCCCTCGCGGCCGTTGGCTGAGCACGACGCCACGATCCGCGCCGAGTTCGACCGCGCCGCGGAGCTGTTCGCCGAACGCACGAGGGGGCGCTTCGACCACATGGATCCCGTCGCGTTCTCCCGGGTGTCGCCCGGCGACACGGTCGTCGAGGTCGGCGCGGGGACGGGGAACTTCCTCGCGCTGTTCTCGTCGGTCCCGGGCCGCAGGATCGCCGTCGACCTGACGCCGGGGATGCTCGAGCAGGCGCGCCGGCACGGCGGGCTCGACCTCGTCGTGGGCGACGGCCGGCGGCTGCCGCTTCGGTCGCGTTCGGTCGACCTCGTGGCGAGCGCCCAGGCGCTGCACCACGTCCACGATCCCGCTGCGGTGGTGAAGGAGATGCGGCGGGTCGCGCGGCCCGGGGGCCGCGTGCTGCTCGTCGACCAGGTCGCCACCGAGCGGTACGAGGAGGCGCTGATGATGACCGCGCTGGAGCTCGCGCGCGATCCTTCGCACGCGGCGTCGAGACCTTCTTCGGCCTACCGGATGATCGTCCGTGCCGCGGGGCTCGAGATCGTCGACGAGCGCCTGGCGGAGTCGGAGCAGCGGTTGTCGTCGTGGATGTGGCCCGGCGAGTTCCCGGACGAACGCATCGCGGCGGTCCGGCGACTCATCGAGGAGATCGGCCCGGAAACCGGTATGGGCTTCGAGCGGGACGGGGACGACTGGGTGTTCACGCGACGGCGTCTGATGCTGCTGGCGGAGAGGTGACGATGGCGTCGAAGAAGGCGGCCGCGGCGCGCGCCCGCGAGCTCCGTGAGGCGATCGACTACCACTCGTACCGCTACCACGTCCTCGACGATCCCGAGATAGCCGACGTCGAGTACGACGCCCTCGTGCGCGAGCTGATCGAGCTCGAGCAGGAGTTCCCGGACCTCGTCACGCCGGACTCGCCTACGCAGAGGGTCGGCGCGCCGCCGTCCGACCTCTTCGCCCCGGTCGAGCACCGCACGCCGATGATGTCGCTCGACAACTGCTTCTCGCTCGAGGAGCTGCAGGCGTGGGGGCGACGCGTCGAGCGCGGGATCGGCGCGGCCGACGGGTTCGTGGTCGAGCAGAAGATGGACGGGGTCGCGGTGAACCTGATCTACGAGGACGGAGCGCTCGCGCGCGGCGCCACCCGGGGCGACGGGCGCACCGGCGAGGACATCACGGCGAACCTGAAGACGATCCCCGCCGTCCCGCTGAAGCTGCGGGGGGACGCGCCGAAGATCCTCGAGGTGCGCGGCGAGGTGTACATGACGACCGCGGACTTCGAGAAGCTGAACGAGCGCCTCGGCGAGTCCG
>DATADL010000175.1:0-1659 GCA_036258555.1 Actinomycetota bacterium
AGTCGAGGACGAGGCGGCCGTCCTCGGCTCCGAGGTCCGCGCCCTTGATCGTGTCGTACAGGTACCGCCCCGCGCCGTACGTCGAGCGGCCGCTCGTCGCGTCGCGGAAGGGGAGGAAGAGCCCGCCCCCGTAGCCGTCGATCCAGAAGACGTCGAGTGCCGCTTGCGTGCTTCGGAACGCGAACCTCACGCGCGCGACACGGTGGGCCGCGATCTCCTCGTCGCGGCTGACCGGGAGCCGGAGGTCCTGTGGCGAGGCTCCCTCGAGGTCGCCGAGCACGCGGGCACCGGGGTCGTAGTCGAAGTAACCGGGCCGGACGGCCTGGTTGGGCGACTGGGGATGACCGGCGAAAAGGTGTTCGCGCTCGTCGCGCCATAAGCGCCACCCGTCCTCGGGGGCCGAGGCCCGTACGCGCGCGTAGAGGTCGAACACCCGCCTCTTCCAGTCGAGCAGCTCGAGGAAGTCCGTCACGTCTGCACCTGCTCGGGCCGTTGGTCCGCGTGCACGGGCTCCGGCGGCTGCTCCGGACAGGCCGGGAGGTGACTCTCGGTCCGCGCCTCCCCGCGGATCGTCGCCCACGCCACGAGCCCGCCCAGCGCGCAGAGCCCCGCAGAGATCAAGGTCGCGCGACGGAATCCCGCCGTGAAGTCGTCGCCGTCGACGCCCGCGACTACGGGAAGCACGGCGACCGCGAGCAGCCCCGCGGCGCGCGCCACCGCGTTGTTGACGCCCGACCCCACGCCCATGTGCTCCTGCGGGACCGCAGCGAGGACCGCCGTCGTCAGCGGCGCGACGGTGAGGCTCAGGCCGAGCCCGAACACGACCACGGCGGGAAGGACCCCCGTCGGGTAGGGCGTGCCCGGCCCGATGGTCGCCATCCACGCGAGCCCCGCCGCCGCCACGAGCGGCCCGGCCGTCATCGGGAGGCGCGGCCCTATCCGCGTGGCGAGCGCGCCGGCCCGCGACGACAGCAACAGGAGCAGGACCGTCACCGGTACGAACGCGGCTCCGGCCTCGACGGCGGAGTACCCCAGCTCGCGCTGGAGCTCGATGACGGCGAAGAACATCGCGCCGCTGAGGGCGGAGTAAACGAGCAACGTCGCGGCGTTCGCTCCGGAGAACTGGCGCGACGCGAAGATCCCGAACGGCAGCATCGGATCGGGATGCGCGCGCTCGGTCCGGACGAACAGCACGAGCGCGACGAGCCCGGCTCCCGTCGCTACGAGGACGGCGAGGTCCGTCCACCCGCGTACCGGACCCTCGATCAGCGCGAACGTGATGCCGGCCAGGGCGAGCGCTGCGGTGACGGCCCCGCGGTAGTCGACGTGCCCGCCGGCCGTTCCGGCGCTCTCGGGGACGTGTCGGGTGGCGATCCAGATCGCTCCGGCCGCGAGCGGCAGGTTGATCACGAAGATCCACCTCCACGAGACCGCGTCGACGAGGTAGCCGCCGACGAACGGCCCTATCGCGGTCGTGACGCCCGAGAGACCGGACCACGCGCCGATGGCCTTGCCCCTGTCGTCGGCGGCGAAGCTCGTCGAGATGATCGCCAGGCTCCCCGGCACCAGCAGCGCAGCCGCGACTCCCTGCAGGGCGCGGGCGGCGACGAGCGCTTCGGTCGTCGGCGCGATCGCGCAGAGGAGCGACGCGCCCGCGAA
>DATADL010000176.1:0-2427 GCA_036258555.1 Actinomycetota bacterium
TGCGCCTCGAGCGGATGGGCGACGTCGTCGTGACCCCGAAGCTTACGTACGAGTACACGGACCTCGCCGGCGGGCACCACCGCGGCGGCGGCGACCACGCGTCGCTGCACGCGCAGGACTCGCTCGTGCCGTTCCTGTCGACGCTCGACGACCCGCCTCTCCGGCCGGCGACCGTCGACGTCGTCCCGCACATCGTGCGGCACTTCGAGAAGCTGCGTTAGTTGCGCTACCTCGTAGTCGGCAACCCCGCGTCGAGCGGATTCTCGGACGACGTCCGCCGCGCCGTCGACAGGGAGCTTCCGCGGGCGGAGTGGTTCACGCCGGGCGAAGGGGACCTCGCGGCGGCGGCACGCGACGCAGACGTCGTGGTCGTCGCCGGGGGCGACGGATCGCTGAACCACGCGGTCAACGACCTCGAGGACCGGCTCGGGGACCTGACGTTCGGGCTCGTGCCACTGGGGACCGGGAACGACTTCGCGCGCACGCTCGGCCTTCCCGCCGATCCCGTCGAGGCCGTCCGCGTCGTCGTCCGCGGCTATGTCCGCGAGGTGGACGTCGGCCGCGCGAGGGGCGAGGGCGTGACGCGCCTGTTCGTCAACGCGTGCATGGGCGGGTTCCCGGTGCAGGTAGACGAGGCGATCGACGAGAAGACGAAGGACCGCCTCGGGCCCCTCGCGTTCTGGCTAGGTGGCGTCAAGGCGGCCAAGGACGTCACGCGGTCGACCGTGACGATCGACGGCGTCGCGCTGCCGGACTGCGTCGCCGGCGGGGTCGGCAACGGGCGGACGTGCGGGGGCGGCATACCGGTGTGGCCGGAGGCCGACCCGTCCGACGGGACGCTCGAAGGGTGCGCGCTGGCGGCGCCGAACGTCGCGGCGGCGGTGAAGCTGCTGCTGAAGGTGCGGTCGGGAGAGCACGGGGGCCTGGACGGTGTGAAGACGACCCGCGGCCCCCGGATCGAGCTGGACGCGGACCCGCCGATAGAGCTGAACGTAGACGGTGAGCTCGTGGGCCTGAAGACGCCGGCCACGTTCGAGGTCTGTGGGACCTTCCGGCTGATCGCGTAACGTCGGGCCATGAAGGTCCGGGACGCCGTGCTCGCCGCGCTCAGGCGCGACCCCGAGCTCGTCCCCAAGGTCAAGGGCTCCCTCCGCGAGCGCATCGACGAAGAGGGCCGCGTCGCCACCGTCCTGCAGGCCGCGGAGGCGCTCGAGCCGATCATCGCCGACGCCCTCCGCAAACGGCCGTCGAGGATCAAGCGGCTCGGGCTCAAGAGCGCGCAGCTGCTGGCGAGCCTCGCGGCCGAGGACGACGAGTCGACGCGGCGCCTCGCCACGATCGCGACCGGCACGACCGTCGGGATCGTGTTCGCCGACGTCGCGGGGTTCACGTCCATGACCGAGAAGCTCGGCGACGTCGGCGCGATCCGGGTGCTGAACCGCCTCGACGAGCTGGTCGACCGCGTCCTCGTCCGGACGAAGGGCGAGAAGGTAAAGCAGCTCGGCGACGGCTTCCTGCTCGCGTTCCCGTCGGCGTCGCAGGCGGTGCGCGGCGCGCTGGCGCTGCGCGACGCGGTCGGGCGGGAGCGGGCGAACGACGCGGACCTCCAGGTGAAGCTGCGGATCGCCGTCCACGCGGGCGAGCCGTTGATAACGGGCGACGACCTGCTGGGCCACGACGTGAACCTGGCGGCGCGCCTGCTTGACCACTGCAAGCCGGACCGCGTGGTCGTCTCGGAGGCCGCGAAGGAGCTGGCCGAGAAGCGGCTGCGGTCGGTCGACTTCACGAGCCGCCGGGCGGTGAAGATCCGGGGCCTGAGCGGCCGGACGACGATCTACACCGCGCGCCCGGCCGCCTCCTAGCGGTCGAACAGCTCGTACGCCGCCAGCGACGCGATCTCGTGCAGGAGCTCTCCGGCCTTCGTGCGCCGCGTCCGGTTCAGCTCGAACGCCGGGCTCGCCCACGCCTCGGCGAACCCGAGGTCCTCCGCCATCGTCTTGACGCGTTCCGAGTGCAGCGGGTCCGACACGAGCAGCACGGAGTCGATGCCTTCGTCGCGCGACATCTCCCGCACCCTCTCGAGGCTCTCGAGCGTCGTCGTCCCCTCGTCCTCTGCGAGGATCGCCTCCGCGGGCACGCCCTCCGACTCGAGGTACATGGCGCCGACCTCGGCCTCGGCGAAGCGGTCACCCTCGCGCCGTCCGCCCGTGACGATCACCCTGGAGGAGAGGTCCTCCTCGTAGAGGTAGAGCGCGTGGTCCAGCCGCGCCTGCAACACCGGTGACGGACGGCCGTCGTACTGCGCCGCGCCGAGCACGACGATGGCGTCGGCGGGCCGCACCTCGTCGTTGTGGGACTGGTCCCAGATGCGCCACGCGAGCCACGCCGGGTAGGCGAGGAGCACGACGAGCACGGCGGCGACGACGA
>DATADL010000177.1:0-11689 GCA_036258555.1 Actinomycetota bacterium
GTGGGTGGTCGATGTGGTCGACGTGGTCGATGTGGTCGAGGCCGCGACCACCGCGACGACCGCGACCACCGCGACGACCGCGACCACCGCGACGACCGCGACCACCGCGACCACCGCGACCACCGCGACCACCGCGACCACCGCGACCACCTACCCACGGAGACCTACCCCCGGAGACACGGTTGTCGGCGGACCAACGAAGCGCCGTCCCCGGGGACCCGGCGAAGCCTCGGTATCAGAGGGCCGCCAGGCTCGGGAGGATCACGTCCGGCCGGGGCTCCACCCGCTCCGCCTCCTCCGGCGTCGTCACCCCCGACGTCACCAGGATCGTCGTCCAGCCCCGCGAGGCGCCGCCGGCGAGGTCGGTGTCCGGACGGTCGCCGACGATACCGATCCGCCTGCAGCCGGCGAGGCGCCGCGCTGCCGCCTCCATCATCGGCGGGTGCGGCTTGCCCAGCACCTCGGCCCTCTCGCCGCTGCACACCTCGATCGACGCCAGGATGGCGCCCGCGCCCGGCCACAGCCCGTCGGGGGCCGGGAACGTCGCGTCCGAGTTCGTCGCGAGCAGCGCGGCCCCCGCTCGCACGGCGAGGCACGCCCGCCTCATCTTGCGGTAGTCGAAGCCCCCGTCCCACCCCACGACGACGTAGTCGATGCCCTCGACCGAGTCGTCGTCGACGACGGTGACGCCCGCGGCCTCGAGGCCGGCGCGCAGACCCTGGGCCCCGACGGCCATCGCCTTCCTCCCGCGGGCGCCGCGCTCGCGCAGCACGTCCGCGAGGACGACGCCCGACGAGACGACGTCCGACTCCGTGGCCGGTATGCCGAACCGCTCGAGCCTCTCCACGTACTCGGCGACCGTGTAGTGGGAGTTGTTCGTGCAGAACACGATCCTCTTGCCCCGGCTGCGCCAGCGCGCGACGGCGTCTGCCACCCCCGGGATCGGCTCGTCGCCGCGGTAGACGACCCCGTCCATGTCGGCGACGAGCCCGTCGAGGGCCGTAAGGCGCTCATCTATCATCTCGCCGTGCCCGAGCTCAGGCCGTTCCACGGCATCCGCTACTCCTCGTCTTCCGACCTCGCGAAGCTGATCTGCCCGCCGTACGACATCATCTCGCCCGAGGAGCAGGCGGCGCTCCATCGCCTCCATCCCCACAACGCCGTCCATCTCGAGCTCGCGCAGGGGGGCCGCGCGAGCTACGACGCCGCAGGCGAGACGTTCCGCCGGTGGATCGAGGACGGGACGCTCGGGCGCGACGCGCAGCCGAGCCTCTACGTCTACCGGCAGGACTTCGTCGCCGCGGACGGGTCACGCCGGCGGGTGGCGGGAGTCGTGGGCGCGCTCCGTCTGGAGCCCTTCGGCGACTCGGCGGGCGTCCTCCCGCACGAGCGCACGATGGAGGGACCGAAAGAGGACCGCCTCGCGCTGATGCGCGCGGTCCGCGCGAACATCTCGCCGATCTACGCGGTGTACCGCGGGGCCGGCGACCTCGCGCCCTTCTACGACTCGCTCGAGAACCGCCCGACGGCCGCGCGAGCCCAGGACGCGCAGGGGATCCTCCACCGCCTGTGGGTCGTCTCGGCCCCCGGCGAGGTCTCGATGCTGCAGGAGGCGGTCGCGCCCGGTCCTCTGGTCATCGCCGACGGTCACCACCGCTACGAGACCGCGCTCGCCTACCACGAGGAACGCGCGGGCGAGCCCGGCGACCACGGCTCGATCATGTGCTTCTGCGTCGACGCCGACTCCGAGGAGCTCGTCGTCCTCCCCTACAACCGCGTGCTCCGCAGCGACGTCGCGGCCGGCGAGCTCGCTCGGAGGCTGCGCGAGCGCCTCGGGGCGACGGCTCTCGACGGCGACCCGCACGAGCACCTGGCGAGCTCCAAGGCGGACCACGCGTTCGTCTTCGTGCTCGAAGGCGAACGCCTCGCAGTGGAGGTCTCCGACGAGCAGGTCGTCGCGGCAGTCGGCGACCGCGCTCCCGCGTGGCGGGCGCTCGACGTCGTCGCGCTGCACGAGGTCGTCCTCCCGGCGGTCCTCCCGGACGGGCCCGCCGAGCTCGCCTTCACGAAGGACCCGTCGGAGATCGAACGGCGCGTGGCGGGGGGCTGGACCGCCGGCGTTCTGCTGCGCGCGCTGCGACCGGCGGACGTCGTCGAGGTCGCGACGTCGGGAGAGCGGATGCCTCAGAAGGCGAGCTACTTCTGGCCCAAGGCCGCCACCGGCCTCGTCTTCCACGAGCTCTAGCTCGAAGCCGTGGCCTCTTCGGAGGTCTTCTGCGCGCCGTCTTCGGACGCGGCCGGCTTCTCGTCCGGCTTCACGAGCTTAGGTGGATCGCACACGCGGCAGGCCGTCAGGCCCTCGGCCGTCGCCTGCTCGAGGGTGAGGGGGCTGAGCCCGGTCTTGCCCTGCAGGATCTTGCAATCCGGCCTGTGGTACGTGGTCTCACCCGCCACGACCTGCTCCGACGAGCCCGCGAGCCCGTTGGACGACGCCTGCATCCGGGTGAGGCTGCGGGAGAGCAGCTTGGTCACCTCGTCGAACTTCTGGGACATGACCTCGCGCTCGCCCCGCACGGTCGCCAGGAGCAGCAGCGTGCAGCCGGTCACGATCAGGCCGAGCCCCATGAAGCCCCCCGACAGGAGGTAGGGGAACTGACCGGTCGTGAAGTTGATGCTCGCGGCGCCGTCCCAGGCCTTCCCGATGACGACGAACCCCGCCGTGACGAAGAGGAGGCCGAGGATCCGGCCCACGTAGACCCGCCGGTCGACGTCGACCCACAGCGACTGCCAGGCGGCGCGGAGCTTCTTCACGAAGGCGAGCGTAGCGCGGGAGGACCCGCCAGGCGACTTGATCCGTCGACTTGCTAGTGTTAGGGGCTCGCGACCGGGCAATAAACGACGATGGGTGGGACGCCCGGAACCCTGCGCAGGTCCGGATCGTCCCAGGGAGGGATGCACGTGAGAAGACGCGCTCTGAGGATGCTCGCGGTCTCGGCGACGCTGGGCCTCGCCGCGCCCCTCGTCCTGCCCGCCCCGCCCGCGCTCGCCGTCCGGGACGAGCCGCTGGTCCTGGTCACCGCGTGGTACTGGGAGGACCAGCAGCGCCAGAAGATCACGGACCCCACGTCCGGGACGGACGTCGCCGTGATCTCGGCCCCCAACCCGTTCTGCCCGAGCCCTCCGCTCACCGGGTCGCCCCCGGAGCAGACGTGCAAGCCGGGCCGCCTCCCGGTGCAGGTCCGCGACGGCGACTACGAGACGCCGAACCAGCTGTCGGCGGTCGGCTTCGACTTCGCGCTCGTCGCGCCGGGCTCGAAGATCGGGAAGTTCACGGTCACGTTCCTCGAGGCCAAGGACGACCAGTCCCGGCCGGTCAACGCCGAGGGCAAGTCGCTGCGCGCCTGCTTCGTCGAGGAGTTCTTCGGGGACGGCGAGGCGAGCATGTACAACCAGGCGCCCAAGTACACCTGCAGCGAGAGCGATCCAGTGGCGAAGCGCAAGGAGATAAAGGTCAAGGAGGAAGAGGGCGGTGGAGGCGGCGAGGATCCGCAGCCGCCCGAGCAGGAGACGCCGACCTACGGCTACACGTTCGACCTGACCGAGTTCGCACGCTCCTGGGTCGAGGACCCGCCTCCGATGACGGCGGTCATGTTGACGCCCGTACGCCCGAAGGAAGCCGACTACGAGCCGACGACCGACGCGAACTGGCGCACGGTGCTGGTCGGCAACATCGACGAGGGGATCAAGACGTCGCTGACCTACACGCCCCCGCCCACGCCGCCGACCGTCGCACCCACGCCGCCGGTCGACACCGGCTTCGACAGCGGTACGGACACGACCACGACGACGACGGGTAGCGGCGACATCCCGACCTCCACCGGCACCGTGGACGGCGGGACCGCTCCGTCGGACACCGGCACGACGGCCGACACCCCCACCGACCTCGCCGGCGAGGAGACCGCTCCTACGGGGGCCACAGTCCCGAAGGGGTGGCCCGGCTACGTATGGCTCGGCATCCTCGCCGGGATCGTCGGTCTGTCGATGGTCCGCTCGGTCGTGCTCGAGCGCACGGTCGGGATCCGGCCGGACGGCGTCCTCGCGCAGATCAGGCGCCTGAACGCCTCGCGGCGCGGAGTAGAGCTCGCCGCCGCCGACGGAGCCGCCGCGGCGGGGGCCGGCGGCGCGATCGCGTCCGTCGTCGCGGGCCTCAAGTCCCTTGGTGAGAGAACGGGTGGAATCGCCGGCAAGCTGAACTTCAGGAAGAAGGGCTCATGAGAGATCGACGGACTCGCCTCGTATGTATCGGTGCGCTCTTCGCGCTGATGGTCGCCGCGGCCTGCGGCCAGAAGCCCAACGTCTACAAGCTCGGCGCTCCCGCAGGCGCCGCCGGCGAGGCGGCGGTAGGAGGTAGCGGGGTCGCGCTCGACTCCGAGGGCAACCCGATCTCGGGCTCGAGCTCGCTCAGCGGGAGCGGTATCACCGGCGGGTCCGGTTCCACCACCTCGACGACGGGCGACGGCTCCGACCCGAACAACCCCGGCGGGGAGGGGCCCCCGGGGCAGGACCTCGAGGCAGGCGAGCCGCCCGGCGGCAACTCGACCGGCGTCGAGGACAAGGTCATCCGCATCGGGATCCACGCTCCGATCACGGGCGCGGCCCCGGTGCCGGCGCCGTCGTTCGACAGGGGCAAGGACCTCTACTGGCGGTGGCTCACGCAGCAGAAGAAGAGCATCCACGGCCGCACCGTCCAGGTCTTCGGCCACAACGACGAGTTCGACCCGTCGGTCGCCGTCCAGGAGTGTCAGGAGATGGTCGAGGACGAGAAGGTCTTCCTGATCATCGGCGTCGCCGGCGCCGACCAGATCGCCCGCTGCGCGCAGTACGCGAACCAGGTCGGCGTCCCCTACATCTCGGCGGGCGTGACGGAGGCGGGCGTGAACACGCTCGCCACGTACTTCGCCATCTGGGCGTCGTACAAGCAGCAGGCGCCTCTGCTCGTCGACTACATGGTGCAGAAGCTCGGCGCCAGGGGCGAGCGCAACGGGATGGTCTACTTCAACACTCCCGGGTTCCTCGACGGCCGCGCCGCGTGGGAAGCCGAGATGGACGACGCGGGGGCGTCCGTCGACTACATGCGCGCGGTCCCGAAGAACGCCGGGCAGACCGACGCCACGGCCGTCGCGACCGACCTGTGCCAGCAGCAGATCAAGAACGTGAACGTGCTCACGTCGCCGACGTTCTTCATCCAGCTCGCGAACGAGGCGCAGACCCAGTGCGACATCCAGTGGGTCGGCGTGGGCCTCACGATGACGATCGACACCGTCGCCAGCGTGGCGTGCCGCAACCGCTCGTCGATCGACGGGGCCCGGTTCCTGAGCCCGTTCCCGGCCTACGTCGACTCGAACCGGTTCGACCCCAACTTCCGCAAGGCCGGCGGCACCGACGACATCATGTTCGGCCTCTGGGGGATGAGCAAGATCCTGCACCAGATGCTGTTGCAGCCCGGCCGGAACCTGACGCGGGAGCGCTTCATGTGGCACGTCCAGAGGATGGGGAAGATCTCGACGGGTGTGCTGCCCGACGTGCAGTTCTCCCCTACGGACCACTTCGGCGGCAGCGAGATGCACCTCAGCCGCGCGGACTGCGGACGCAACGTCTGGGTGACGGAGATCCCGTTCTTCGGCGGCTTCTAGGCGCGCGCAAGTCGCCCCGCGGGGGGCTGAGGCGATAGGTTCTCTGCCGTCATGAGGACGGGGATCGTCACCGGCGTCATCGTCGCGGTCATCGCGGCGATCCTGCTCGCGGGGCAGGGGGACCTCACGGGGCCGGCGCCCTTCGTCATCCTCGGCCTTACGAACGGCGCGATCTTCGGGCTCGTCGCCCTCGGTCTGGTCCTCGTCTACAAGGGTACGAGGGTCTTCAACTTCGCCCAGGGCGAGTTCGGTACCTGGGCCGCGTTCTTCGCCTTCATGGTCATGCGCGACGACGGCGTCGGCGGCGTCGGCCTCCCCTACTGGGCCGCCGTCATCGTCGCCCTCTTCGGCGCGCTGCTCCTGGGCCTCGCCTTCGAGCGCATCGTCGCGCGGCCGCTCTTGAACGCCCCGCGCGTCACGGTCCTCGTCGCTACGATCGCCACCGCGCTGCTGTTCATCGGCCTCCAGATCGTCTTCTTCGAGATCGAGCCCGAGAACCTGAGGGGCGTGTTCACGAGCGACAACGCGGGCATTCTGAGCACCAAGAGGATCTTCAACCTCAACATCGACCCACAACGGCAGGTCGCTATCGTCGTGCTGCTCGCCTTCGGCGTCCTGCTCGCCTACTTCTTCTCCCGTACCGACCTCGGGCTCGCCGTGCTCGCGACCTCCCAGGACGCCTTCGCCACGCGCGTCGTCGGCATCGGCGTCGAGCGGATGTCGCGGTTCATCTGGGGCGGCGCCGCCCTGCTCGGGGGGATCGCGGCCCTTATCTACGTCCCCCTCGCGGGGCTGCTGATACCGGGGGTGATGACGAGCAACATCCTCATCCCAGCGTTCACCGGCGCGGTCGTAGGGGGGATGAACAGCCTCCCCGGCGCGTTCCTCGGAGGGATCACGATCGGCGTCGTGCAGAGCGTCTCGTTGTGGGCGGTCGGCCACTACCACATCGGCGAGCGGGCCATCGTCGAGGTCATTCCCGCGTCCGAGCAGATCTCCATCCTTCTCGTGCTGCTGGTCATCCTGCTCGCACGGCCCGCGGGTCTGTTGGGACAGGAAGCATGAGCGCGTCGTCCGAGGCCGCGACCCTCACCCAGCCGGTCGTCGAAGATGCTGCAGCCGACGAGATCTGGCGCCCGGACGCCCGCGGGTGGGCCGCGCGGATCGCCGTCCTCGCGCTGATATTCGGCGGGCTCGCGTACCTGCTCGCGAGCGTGAGCCAGACGTGGGCGAACCTGATCGCGCAGGCCGCCATCTACGCCATCATCGGGCTCTCGCTGAACGTGGTCCTGGGCTACACCGGCCAGGTCTCGCTCGGCCACCACGGCTTCGTCGGCCTCTCGGCCTTCGTCTCCGCCGGCCTCGTGAGCGAGCAGGGTCAGACGTTCTGGGTCGGCATGGCAGCGGCCGTCCTCGTGGGGGCCGCGACCGCCGGCCTCCTCGGGCTCGTGGCGCTTCGGATCAAGGGTCTCTACCTCGCGCTCATCACGCTCACGTTCGGGTACGTCGCGGCGAACTCGATCTTCGAGATCCCCGCGTTGACACGTGGGGGGCAGGGCATGCCCGCGCCGCGGCCCGAGGGGTTCACGACGAACCGCGCCTACGCCGTGCTCTGCATCGGCATGTTGGCCCTCGCGATCTTCGTCGACTGGAGGATCGTGCGCTCGAAGGTGGGCCGAGGGATCCTCGCCGTGAAGCAGTCGGAGGCCGTCGCGGCGTCGTACGCCGTCAACGTCACGTTCTACAAGGCCTTCGCGTTCATCCTCTCGGGAGCGTTCGCCGGGCTCGCCGGCAGCCTCTTCGCCCATCGCGTCGGCGTGGTCGTCGCGAACAACTTCAGGTTCGAGAACGCCCTGCTGTGGGTGCTGATGGTGGTCGTGGGAGGCCTCGGCCGGCGGACCGGCGTCGTCATCGCGTCGGCGTTCTTCGCCTTGTTCTCGTCTTTGATCTCGGAGATCACGCCGCTGCGCGACTTCATCATCGAGACGCTGAACCGCGAGCCCGACTACTTCACGCTCGTCATCGGGTCCCTGCTCGCGCTCGAGGTCATCATCTTCGCCCCGGGTGGGCTCGGGGGCCGGCTCTCGCCGCTCACGACGTGGCTCGGCGGGGCCCGCTTCTCGATGCATCCCGACGGCGGGGGCGGCCACCACGAGAAGGAGAAGAGCGGCCCCGGCCGGCGCGAGCGACTGATGAGCCGCCTCGGCCTAGAGCGGAGCGCGACGGCGCCCGCCGAGGCCGAGGATCCGGAGCCGGAGGCGGAACCGGCGGGCTCGGTCGACTCCGACGGCTCCGATAGCTCCGAGGGCTCGGACGCCTCGGACGAAGAGGAGAAGACCGAATGACCGCGGCCCTCGAGATCCGGGACATGGGCATCCGGTTCGGCGGCCTCGTGGCGCTCGACGGCGTCAACGTCGACGTGCCGGAATGGGAGATCGTCGGGCTCATCGGGCCGAACGGCGCGGGCAAGACCACGCTGTTCAACTGCATCACGGGTCTCTACCAGCCCAACAGCGGGACCGTGAAGTACCGGGGCCGGGACATCTCGTTGCTCCCGACGCACCGCCGCGTCGCTCTCGGGATCGGCCGCACGTTCCAGAACATCGGCCTGGTGCGCGAGCTGACCGTGCTCGAGAACTTCCTCGTGGCGCAGCACCCGCGCATCAGCTACGGCCCGCTGAGCGCGGTGCTGGGCGCGCCGAGGACGTTCGCGGAGGAGCGGCGCCTGCGCGTGAACGCGCTCGAGGTGCTCGACTTCCTCGACCTCGCGCACCTCAAGGACTCGAAGCTCGACGGCCTCCCGTACGGGACGCTCAAGCTGATCGAGATCGGGACCGTGCTCGCGACCGACCCCGACGTCGTCCTGCTCGACGAGCCGTCGTCTGGCATGGGACCGGAGGAGGCCCACTCGTTCGGCGAGCGCCTCCTCGAGCTGCGGCGGACGCTCAACCTCACCGTGCTGATGATCGAGCACCACGTCCCGCTCGTCGCCGGCGTGTGCGACTACGTCTACGTCTTGAACTTCGGACGGATCCTCACCGAGGGCAAGCCTCAGGAGGTGCAGTCGCACCCCGAGGTCATCGCCGCGTACCTCGGCGGCGAGGTCGACGAGACCGCGGACGAGGAGACGGCCGGCCGACTCGACGATCGGCCGAAGGAGCAGACCGATGCCCCTTCTTGAAGTCGAGGATCTGAAGACCGGGTACGGGTCCCTCCCCGTCCTCGGAGGCATCTCGTTCTCGATCGAGGAGGGCGAGACGGCCGTGCTGCTCGGCCTGAACGGCGCCGGGAAGACGACCACCGTGCTGACACTCGCGGGGATGCTCAAGCCGTGGTCCGGGTCGATCACGTTCCAGGGCAAGGACGTCACCGGCGTCGACCCGCGCAAGCTCGTGGCGGACGGGATCGTCCTCGTCCCCGAGGGCCGTCACGTCTTCCCGCAGCTGACCGTCGCGCAGAACCTCCGGCTCGGTGCATGGCCTTACAAGAAGGACCGCAAGAACACGCGCAAGGTCGTCGAGCGCGCCGTCGAGTACTTCCCGAGGCTGAGCGAGCGATGGGGGCAGCTCGCCGGGACGCTCTCCGGTGGCGAGCAGCAGATGCTGGCGATCGCCCGCGGGCTCATGGCGCGGCCGAAGCTGCTGCTGATCGACGAGGCGTCCCTGGGGCTGTCGCCGAAGCTGACCCAGACCGTGTTCGACGTCGTCCGCCAGATCAACCAGGACGGCACGACGGTGCTGATCGTGGAGCAGAACGCGGGCGTGCTGCGCATAGCGTCGCGGGCCTTCGTGATGGAGAAGGGCACGCTGGTCTACCGGGGCTCCGGCGAGGACATCCTCGACCACTCGGAGATCCGCCAGGCCTATTTAGGAGCGCCCGCCTAAGCCGTGGCGCCCGTTTCGCGCGCGGCCCGCCCCGCGCCCGCCTAACGCGGGTCCAGGCGCAACGCACGCCAGCCGTCCTCCGTCGTCAGGTCGACGACGAGCCGCGGCTCCCCTGCCATGTCGTCCGCGGCGTCCACGGCCTCCGCGACGTCCGCGGGCGCGACGCCCCGCCGGAGCCGCCGCTTCGTGACGAGCAGGACCCACGACATCGACGCCGGCGCGCCGGCCGCGTCGCCCCCGACGAGCACCGCCCGGTCCACGCCGGCCCGCGCCGCGCCGGCGAGCGCGGCGGCGCGTCCCTCCTCCCCAGCGACGATCGTGCGGGCCCCCTGGGCCGCGCGCTCGACGAGGTCGTCGTCGCCCGGATCGCCCACCGCCACGTGGGCCCCCGGGACCGGCTCCCCCGAGCGCGCGACGATCCGCACCTGATCTCCCTGCGCGGTCAGCCGCCGCGTCACCGCGGTCACCAGCTCGGCGTCGAGTCCGACCAGGAGGACGCTCACCGCGCCGCCCCCACGACCTCGAGCGCATCCGCCACGACCTCGAACCGCGCGGACGTCGCGGGTTCGAGCGACTCGCCGTCGACGTGGCGCGCGAACGGCTCCTCGGCGCGCACCTCGAACGACGCGAGGTCGCTCGCGTAGAACGTGTCGCGATGGTGCACGAGGTCGCCGGAGATCGCCGCCCGCCACGCGTACAGCGGCAGCGCCTCGACGCGCATGCTCCGCAGCGCGAAGACGTCGAGCCCCCCGTCCAGCGACACGTCCGGGGCGAGCGTCACCGCCCGTCCGGCGAGATAGGCGTACGGGCCTGCGTTGCAGGCGATCGCCATCGCGACCGGCACCTCCCCGAACGCGCCCGACAGCGTCATCGAGGCCTTTCGGTGCCGGTAGGACCCGGTCAGGACCCGGAACGCGCTCCAGTAGAAGAAGAGCTCGCCGAACGTCCGTTTGGCGCGCGACGCGCGCTCGACGAGGCCCGCGGCCTCGGCGTCGAAACCGCACCCCGCCGAGAACGTGAAGTAGCGATCGTCCACCCGGCCGAGAGGCACTCGCCGGGCCTCCTCCCAGCGGCCGAGCAGCGCCTCCAGGGCGTCCACCGGATCCGTCGGGATCCCGAGCGCGCGTGCGAAGACGTTCATCGTGCCCCCCGGCAGGATCGCGAGCGCGGTCGCCGTGCCCGCGATGCCGTTCGCGACCTCGTTCACCAGCCCGTCTCCACCGAAGGCGATCACGGCGCGCACTCCCGTGTCCGCCGCCGCCGCCGCGATCTCGATGCCGGCGTCGCGAGCGTCGGTCTCGTAGACGTCGACGCGCATCCGCCGGCGCACCTCGTCGACGACCTGGAGCCGCCGCGCCGGCGGCATGCGGCCGGCGCCGGGGTTGACGACGAGGACGCCGGAGGGCCGCGTGGCGGCGGCTATCATCCCGGCAACCTATCCCGCGCCACGCTCGAGATCGCACCCGAGGAGCTCGTGACCCGACCGCTCACGATCGACCTGAAAATGCACGGGTTCCCCGGGATCACCGGCGCGTTCGTCGTCCGCGGCGACCGCACCGCTCTGGTCGAGACCGGCCCGAAGTCGTCGCTCGAGCACCTCGTAGCCGGCCTCGACGCCGCCGGCGTCGACGAGGTCGACTGCATCGTCGTCACGCACATCCATCTCGACCACGCCGGGGCCGCGGGGACGCTCGCGGCGCGCTGGCCGGCCGCCGAGGTCTTCGTGCACCCGGTCGGGGCGCCCCACCTCGCCGACCCCGGCAAGCTGTGGGCGAGCGCGGCCCGCATCTACGGCGACGCGATGGAATCGCTCTGGGGCGGGATCGATCCCGTCCCGGCCGATCGCCTCGTCGAGGTCGGTGACGGCGACACGATCGACCTCGGATCGACCGCCCTTCGCGCGATCGAGACCCCCGGCCACGCCCGCCACCATCACGCCTACCTCGACGAGGCCGGCGGCACGCTGTTCTACGGCGACGCCCTAGGCGTCCGTCTGCCCGACGTAGGGGTCATCCGCCCCGCGACGCCTCCTCCCGAGTTCGACCTCGAGGCGGCGATCGCGTCGATCGGGCGGATCCGCGACGCGGCCGCCGAGCGGCTGTGCTTCACGCA
>DATADL010000178.1:0-3864 GCA_036258555.1 Actinomycetota bacterium
CGGGCCCCCTCCTCGTTGATCAGCAGGGCGAGCTCGCCGGAATCCCCGTAGCGGATGTCGACGTCGATCCCGGTCTCTTCGACGAAGTCCTGGAGGACCGGAGCGACGAGGGCCTCGTCCCGTCCCGAGTAGATCGTGAGGGCGTCCCGCCCGCCCGAGCAGGCCGTGCCGCCCACGGCCAGGAGCGAGACGGCCGCGAGGCCGAGGCTTCCGATGCGCATGTAAGGTGACCCTAACAAGGAAGGGACGGTGAGACGAAGAAGTGCTGATGGACGGCACGAGCCTCCGCGTCCGGGGGCTCGGCTGGTGGTGGGCCGGGACCTTCCTGGCCGTCGCCGCGGGCGTCGTCGCCGCCCGGGCGGTCGATCCCGCCGTGTTCGGCGCTACCTGGGACGCCGCGTCGGGGGCGCCGCTGGCGCTCGCGGCGGTGACGGCCGTCTACGGTTGCGCCTTCGTCCTCAGAGCGTGGGTGTGGGCCCGCGTGGTCCCGGACCTGGGTTTCGGGGTCGCCTGGGCCGCGATCCACGTCTCGCTCGGAGCGAACCACGTGCTTCCCCTGCGCCTCGGCGAGGTCCTGCGCGTTACGACGGCGGTCCGCCGGGGGGGCGTCCCGCCCGGGACCGCGACCTCCTCCACGCTGCTGCTCCGCGCCGCCGACGTGGTGGCCGTAGCCGCTCTGGGCGCGCTGCTCGGCCCGCGCCTGGTCGACGACCTCCTCGGCGGGCTCGCGTGGCTGCCGCTCGCGGCCGCCGCGGCCGTGGGAGCCGCGGGGTTCGTATGGCTGCGGCGCACCGCCACGGCCGGGGGCCGGGTCGCGGCACTCGCAGCGGCCGGCGCCGTCGCCGGGTGGGTCCTCGAGAGCGTCGTGATCTGGCAGGCCGCGCGGTGGGCCGGGATCGGCCTGGACGCGCCGGAAGCCGTGCTCGTCACCGCCGTGACGATCGCCGCCCAGGTCTTCGCGGTCGCGCCGGCGGGGCTCGGAACGTACGAGGCCGCCGCGACGGGGGCGTTGGTCGCTCTCGGCGCCGGCGCCGGGCCTGCGCTCGCGGCGGCGATCGCCGCGCACGCGCTCAAGACCGCGTACTCGCTCGTCGCAGGCGGTGTCGCCCTGTTCGTCCCTGCCCCCGGCGCGTTCGGCCGGCTGCGGCTTCGCCCCGCCCCGGAGCGGGCGCCCGTCCCTGCCGGCCCCGGCCCTGTCGTCCTGTTCCTCCCGGCGCACGACGAGGTCGACGCCGTCGCCGGGGTCGTACGCAGGATCCCCGAGAGGGTCTGCGGCCGCGACGTCGTGGCGATGGTGATCGACGACGGTTCGACCGACGGGACCGCGGCGGCGGCGCGGGCCGCGGGCGCCGAGGTCGTGTCGTTGCCGGTCAACCGCGGGCTGGGCGCCGCCGCGCGACGCGGTCTCTCCGAAGCGGTCGCGCGCGGCGCCGCCGCGGTCGCGTTCTGCGACGCCGACGGCGAGTACGCGCCGGAGGAGCTGCAGGAGGTCGTCGGTCCGGTGCTGCGCGGCGAAGCCGACTACGTCGTCGGGTCGCGCTTCGCGGGAAGGATCGAGCGCATGCTCCCCCACCGCAGGCTCGGCAACGTCGTGCTCACGAAGATCCTGTCGTTCGTCGCGCGTCGCCGCATCGGCGACGGGCAGAGCGGTTACCGGGCGCTCTCTCGGGCCGCTGCGGCCGAGGCCGAGATCGTGCACGACTACAACTACGCGCAGGTCCTCACGCTCGACCTCCTCGGCAAGGGCTTCCGCTACCGGGAGGTCCCGATCTCCTACAGCTTCCGGACGACGGGCAAGACGTTCGTGAAGCTGGGACGCTACCTGCGCAACGTCGTCCCCGCCGTGCATCGCGAGATCAACGACGTCAGTCCTCCACCACGTGCTCCGCGAACGACTCCCGCGCGCGCAGCCAGCGCGCCTCGTTGAACCCGCCGCCGGGCTCGAGGCAGCCGGCGGCGTCCCACGCCATCGCCAGCGCGTGGTGGGCGTTGTCGTGCACGAACAACCCCTGCCGGCCGAACGTCAACAGGCGCGCCTGCGCGTCGATCCACGCGTGGAGCTCGTCGAGCGGCCCCTCGAAGCCGCGCTCGTACACGGGGTAGGCGTGCGACAGCCGGTGAGTGACGACCTCCGACACGTCCGGGACCGGCAGGTCCGAGTCGCTTAGCGCGGCGAGCGCCAGGGATGCCAGGTCTTCATCCGTAGCCGTCCACGTGCGCGAGCCCGGGTCGCACGGGATCTCGAAGCACAGGACCGTGCGCCCCGGCGGATCGGCTCCGTCGCGGTAGTTCTTCGGCTCGGAGAAGCGGGTCACGGGCGTCCATTCCTCGGGCAGGTAGTGCGCGTCGAACTCCGTGTACCGGTCGCGCGCGACCACGAGGTACACGAGCACCATCGCCCGGAAGCGCAGCGAGCGGGCCGCGTCGAGCACACGGGACGGAGGCGATGGATCGCACAGCCCGGCGAGGGCCGTCAGCGGGATCGTCGACCAGGCGCGCGCCGCGGCGACCTCGGACCCGTCGTCGAGCGCCGCGACGACGCCGCCGGCGCGCACCGTCAGCCGCTCGACCGTCCGGCCGTAGCGGAAGTCCGCCCCCTCGGCCGCGGCGGCCGACGCCAGCGCCTCGGAGATCCGCCCGTACCCACCCGCCGGGTACCAGAAGCGCGAGCCCTTCCGGCCGAGCACTCTTGCCGCCATGCGCGCGGGCGAACGAGCGCCGACCCGCCGCCGCGCCTGCTCCGCGCTCAGCCGCTCCGGATCGACCCCCCACACCTTCCGCGCGTACGGGAAGTAGAACGCGTCGCAGATCGCGGGTCCGAGCCCTGCGCGGAGCACGCCGGCGAACGTGTCCTCGCGCTCCCGCCGGAACGGGCGCGCCGCGGCGTCGCGGACCGCGCCGGCGAGGAACGACGGCGGCAGGTTCCTCGCCGCGTCTGCCGGCTTCAGCGGGAAGCCGACCCAGCGGCCGGCGATGCGGATGCGCCCGCGGCGGGGCCGCAGCTGCAGCTCGTCCCCGAGCAGGGCGCGCAGCTCCTCGAGGATGGCCGGGCGTATCGACGGGTGCAGTCGATGGCTCCCCAGGTCGACGCTCTGCCCCCCGACCGTGAGGCTGCGCGCCGCCCCGCCCGGCCCGGACGCTCGTTCGACCACCGCGACGCCGCGCCCGCTGCGGGCCGCGCGGTAGGCGGCCCCGGCTCCCGCGGGTCCTGCGCCGAGGACGAGTAGGTCGGCTTCCCTCGGGCGTATCGCCGAGGCGGTCCGCTCGCTCAGACCGCGAACGCGATCGCGGGGCGCCCGGTGAACCCGACCGCGACGCGGTCGCCCGCCCGGAACTCCGGCGTGGTCAGCACGCGCGACCGCACGGTCGCGCCTCCGTCGAGCGCGACCAGGTAGATCGAGTCGTGGCCGTAGAACTCGACGTGCTCGACGGTGCCCTCGTCGCCGGCGTAGATGCCGACCTGCTCGGGACGAACCATGACGTCGACGTCGCCGGCGTGGCGGCGGTCGAGCGGGACCGGGCCGATGCACGTCTCCGCCTTGTCGGCGTCCGCGGTCCCGCGCAGGAAGTTGGCGTCGCCGACGAAGCGTGCGATCTCGATCGTCGCAGGCGCCTCGTAGAGCGTCGCGGGCGGGCCCTGCTGGACGACCTCGCCGTCGAGCATCACCGCGACCTCCTGCCCGACTACGAACGCCTCCTCCTGCTGATGCGTGACGAACAGCGACGTGACGCGCAGGTCGCTGTTCGTCACGCACCAGCAGGAGGAGGCGTTCGTCGTCGGGCAGGAGGTCGCGGTCATGCTCGACGGCGTGGTCGTCCAGCAGGGCCCGCCGGCGACGCTCTACGAGGCGCCCGCGACGATCG
>DATADL010000179.1:0-2526 GCA_036258555.1 Actinomycetota bacterium
AGCCTCAACGCGGTTCGCAACCGGGCCGACGTAGAGACTCGCCGGGCCGCCGAGGACGCTCGCGACGCGCACGAGGCGCGTTTTCTTCGTTGGTGGACGTGTGACGACATGGGCTCCGTGGGACTCGAGGGAAGGTTGCCCGCAGCCCAGGGGGCGGCCGTGACGAAAGTCCTCCACGAGATAGCCGAGCACTTGGTGCCCGGCGACGAAGAAGGCGTCGACTACGAGCAGCGCTGCGCCGACGCTCTGGTCGAGCTCGCTTTCGGAGCCGGCGGGGGTTCTCGCAAGCCGTTGCTGGTGATCCACACGCCGGCGGAGGCTCTGACCGAACGTTCCGAGATCGAAGGGGCCGGTGCGGTTCATCCCGAGGTGGTGCGGCGCGTCTCGTGCGACGCACGTCTGCAGATGGTGCTCCACGACGCCTCGGGCGCCACGGTCGGGATCGGGCATGCGTCTCGCACGATCCCGGAGTGGCTCAGGCGAGAAGTCGTGCGACGCGACCGGGGCTGTGTCTTCTGCGGGACGCTGCGCTACGTCGAGTGCCACCACATGGTGCCGTGGCCGGAGGGCCCGACGAACCTCGACAACCTCGTCTCTTTGTGCAACTTCCATCACGAGCTCGTGCACGAAGGGGGCTGGCGGGTCGAGCTCGACGACTCGGGGCTGCCGCTGTGGTTCCGTCCCGACGGGAGCCGCTACGAAAGGGCCCGGCCCGCGGCGCCGGGGGCGGAGGTGAGGCCGCCCGACGAAGTACCTAACGGAAGGGACCTGGGGCCACCCGGCGACGAGATCGCCAAACGAACACGGGCCGGCGCGCTGGCGCTGGTCGCGGCCGGCTTCGGCTGAGCCACGGCGGGCTCGTCGTCGCTCTCGCTCGACGCCGGCCCTATGCCTCCGTCAGGAGGTCGAACACGATCGTCTTCGCCGCCGCGGATCCCGCCGCGATCGCGCTGGTGACCGACGGCATCGCGTGCGCGCCGACGTCTCCGGCCGCGTAGAGGCGCGGCACGGTCGTGCGGAACAACGGATCCATCTCCAGCGCCTCCGTCGCTGGCGAGTCCGGATCGGCGACGCGAGCGCCGAGCTGCCGCGCGAGCTCGGAGCGCTGACGCATCGCCGCAGGTACGAGCAGGGCTTCGCAACGCCGCTCGGCCCCCTCGGCGAGCACGACCGCTTCGAGCTGGTCGCCCGGCCCCCGCAGGCCGTCGACGGTCCTTTCCTCGACGGACACGCCGGCCCGATCCAGGCGCGCGGCGTCGCCCGCTTCGAGTCCCGCGGCGCCGTTCGTGTAGAGGGTTACGTCGTCGCTCCACAGGCGCAGCAACAGCGCTCGCTCCGCGGCACGCGCGCTCGCGTCGAGGACTCCGAGCGGCCGGTCCCGGACCTCCCATCCATGGCAGAACGGGCAGTGGAACACCGAACGGCCCCACCTCTCCGCGACGCCGTCCACGTCGGGAGGGTGGTAGTCCATCCCGGTCGCGAGTAGCACGGCGCGGGCAACCTCGCGCGAGCCGTCTTCCAGTTCCAGCTCGAAGACGTCGTCGCGGGCCGCGCCTCCGACCACGCGCCCCGGGCGCAGCTCGACGCTCGGGTAGGCCTCGAGCTCGGCTCGGCCCGCGGCGTAGAGCTCCTCGGGCGCGCGCCGGTCGTGGCCGAGCACGCCGCCCATGCCCTCCGCGACCCTGTTGCTCGGCTCGCCCGCATCGACGAGCAGCGTGCGCCGCCGGGCTCGTCCCAGCACGAGGGCCGCGCTCAGGCCGGCGGCGCCCCCGCCCACGACGATGCACTCCCAGCGATCGGCCACGCTCACACCGTAATGGCGAGCTTCCCTCGAGCGTGTCCTCCTTCGAGATGCCGGATCGCCTCGGGGACGTCGCGCAGCGAATAGGTGCGCTCGATGACCGGGACGACGGCACCCGACTCGACGAGCTCCTTGAGGATCTCCAGGTCGCGTCCGCTCGGCTTCGCCTGCAGCGGGACGAGAGTCTGACGGACGAACGGCGACAGCGCGACGGCGCTCAGAGCCCGCGCCATCGGGCCGATCCAGCGCCCCTTCGAGTCCCCGCTGCTAACGACGAGGGTGCCCCGCTCGGTGAGCATCCGCCGCAGACGTCCGGGCGAGTGGGTCCCCGCGAGCTGGAACACGACGTCGTACTCCTCGCCGCTGCGGGTGAAGTCCTCACGGGTGTAGTCGAGGACCTCGGCCGCGCCGATGGAGCGAACCATGTCGAGGTTCCTCGTGCTGCACACACCGGTCACGTGCGCGCCGAGCGCCTTCGCTATCTGGACGGCGAACGTCCCGACACCGCCGGAGGCCCCGATGATCAGCACCTTCTGGCCGCGCTGGAGCTTGCCGGTGTCGCGCAGTCCCTGCAGCGCCGTCGTCGCGGCCAGGGGAACGGCGGCCGCCTGCTCGAACGTGAGGTTGGCCGGCTTCGTCGCCAGCACGCGTTCGGGCACGGCCGCGTACTCGGCGAACCCGCCGTGGCCCGCGAACCCGAACACGTGGTCCCCGGGGCGAAACGT
>DATADL010000180.1:0-6898 GCA_036258555.1 Actinomycetota bacterium
AACCCGTTGGTCGAGGTGCTCACGCTCCCCGGCAAGGTCGCGCTCGTCGCGGTGCTGTCGGTCGTCCTGTGGAAGCTGCGGCCGCGAGCGCTGTCGATCCCGGTCGTCGCGTACGGCCTCGTCGTCTGCTACACGATCGCCGGCGCGCTCTGGCTCGCCTGACTCAGCCCGTTACGGTGATCTCGCCGCGCATCCCGTAGTCCCAGTGCGTCGGCAGGTGGCAGCCGATCAGCAGCCTGCCGGGCTCCTCGAACGTGTACGTCGTAGTCCGCGTCTCGCCCGCAGGGACCGAGATCTCGCCGGGCTTGGCGCCGTGGTGCGGCTCGGTCCCCTCCTCGTGTGCCTCCTGGACCTCCTCGTCGCCGATGAGGAACTCGTGATCGATCGGGTCGCGGTTCTCGACGACGAAGCGGACGGTCGTCCCCGCGGGGAACTCGAACTCGTCCGGGACGAAGCGCGAGAAGCGCAGCTTCACGTCGACCTCTCGCGTCCCGCCGGCTTCGGTGTCTCCGCCGCACGCCGCCGTCGCCACCAGGAGAGCCGCGACGACGGCTCGCCTCACCGCCGTCTGCGGGAGCGGACCGCCCGCGCCAGGCCCATGCCCACGACCGGCAGGACGATCCAGCCGAGCCGGGTCGACTCGGTCGACTCCTCGGTCTCTTCGCCGTCCTCCTGGACCCCGTAGGCGTCCTGCTCGGAGGGGGCCCCGGCGCCGCTCGCGTCGACCGCGAGGTCGTAGGTGAGGTTGCGGGCGTTCATCTCGATGCGGAGGTAGGTGAGCCACATCTCCTCGGGGATCCACTTCATCCCCTTGTCCGAGCGGAGGTCGTCGAGCAGCGAGTCCGATGCTTGCTCGTCGCGCTCGAGGACCATGCCTCGGTTCGACCCCGCCTGCACCGGCGTCGGCAGGAGCGCGGGCTGGTCGTCCGTCAGGAGGTAGACGTCTGCGTTCACGTCTGCGTACGGACGCTTGCCGAGGGCCAGGATCCGCAGCGGGACCCACGGGTTGTCGGTCGGGATGCGGAGGTGGATCGGGATACCGTCGCCCTCTTCGAGCCGCTCCTTCTTCGCCTTCTCCGGCACGAAGCGCGCCGCCATGAAGATCTTGCTGCGCTGTGCGTAGAAGCGGAGCACCTCGGGTGCGTCGGGAGTCAGGCTGAAGCCCTCGTTCTTCGCCCACTTGCCGACGGCGCGGCTCCCGCCCTTCAGGATCGTGATCAGGAGCCCGTCGATCTCGGTCTCGTAGAGCTCCTCCGCGGGCGCGGCCGGGGGCCGGCTGGCGTCTCCCCCCGCCGCCGGGACGGCCTCGGGAGGCGCGGTCTCGCGCTCGAGGCGCTGCAGCGTCCAGTCGCCGCCGCGGGTGACCTTCGACGGGACGTCCGGGAGCGGCACGATCGAGCCGAACTTGGCCCCGCCGCCGCCTTCGAACCGGAACGACGTGACGTAGTGCTCGACCCCGTCGTGATAGCCCGCGAGCGTCGCGGTACGCGTGAGCCGGACGGACCCGTTCGGAGCCACGAGGCCCGCGCAGGCGAGGGCCGGGGCGGCGACGGCCGCGACGAGCCCGAGGGCCAGGAGGGCTGTGGTGAGGGAGCGACGCATGGCGCGGCCTTTCTCTCGTTCGTGGAGCAATAGACGCCGCAACCAGGGTAGGAGGTTCCCGGCGATTTGACCAGGTCCATGACCCTTCAGGAGGGGGCCGTGGTCTCGTACTTCTCGGCCGCTTCGGTCCGGCGCAGCTCGAGCGTCCGGTGGATGTGCTCCTCGAGCTTCGGGTTCGAGGCCAGCAGCGCCGCGAACGAGTCCTTCGAGAGCACGAGCAGCTCGGTGTCCTCGACCGCCTGCACGTTCTTCGTATGGGTCGTGTCGAGGAGCAGCGAGTGCTCGCCGAAGAAGTCGCCCGGGCCCGTGCACGCGATCTCGACCTCGCGCCCGTCGACGTCGTCGTATATCCGGACCTGGCCCGACAGGACGATGTAGAGCGCCTCGCCGGGCTGTCCCTTCTGGAAGATGCAGCCCCCCTCGCGCCACACGAGGTTGACCGACGCACCGGCGATCTCGACGAGGTCGGATTCGTCGAGCAGGTCGAAGCCGGGAACCCGCTTCAACGCCTTGATGAGGCTGTGACTGATCCCGTGGCCCAGAGCGCCCTCCTATGATCGGGCCTCACATTAATCGGCACGCGAGCGGGCGGCCGCTCGGGCCGGCGCGAGGAGGCGAGGGGGCCGGATGTCGATATCGAGGATCCCGGTGCGCATCGCGCAGATCTCCGACATCCACTGCGGCGAGGGCACGTTCGACCCCGACGCGATGGCGGACGCGATCGAGCGGATCAACGCGATGGAGCCGGACGTCGTCATCATCGTGGGCGACCTCACGGCCGCCGGCTACCAGTGGGAGTTCGAGGAGGCCGCGCGCTGGATCGAGCAGATCCATTTCCCGAAGGTCGTCGTGCCGGGCAACCACGACTCGCGCAACGTCGGCTACATCCACTTCGAGAGCCTGTTCGGACAGCGCTTCTCGCGCTACCGCGTCGCGTTCAGCCCCGAGCGCTGCGAACGCCTGGGGGCGACGGGGCTGACGGTCGTGGCAGTGGACTCGTCGGAGCCCGATCTCAACGACGGGCGCGTCGGACGCGAGCACTACCCGTGGATCCGGGAGCAGTTCGACGAGCCGGACGACATCACCGTCTTCGTCATCCACCACCACCTCGTGCCGATCCCCGGGACGGGGCGCGAGCGCAACATCATCCTGGACGCGGGTGACGTGCTCGCCGAGCTGACCCAGCTGGACATCGACGTCGCGCTCTCGGGACACAAGCACGTGCCGTACTTCTGGGGGCTCAACGGCATGTTGATATGCAACTCGAGCACGGCGACGACGAAGCGGCTGCGAGGGCTCACGCCGCCGTCGTGGAACGAGCTGCAGATCGACGCGTCGACGATCAAGTGCTACACGCACTACCGCGACCGGCGCGAGCTCTCGCTGATCTTCAGCCTGCGGACGCGCACCATGACGCGCGAGGCCTTCTACCTGACGGACAAGTTCCTGGAGTCGAACTCGCTGCTGATGGACCAGCGCAGCGTCGTGGGCTAGGAGGAGAACGTCGCCGTCGCGGTCCCGCTCGTCGCGGTGCCGGGACACGGCGGGTTCGCACCCGCTCGCCACACCCACACGGAGACCGCCTTTCCCGGTTCGATCTCTATGGGCTCCGCCGTCTCGCCGCAGATCCCGACCGTCAGGTCGTCGGAGACGAGGAAGTTCCCGTCCTCGTTCGTGTCCTGGATGACCGACGCGGGAACGGGCTGCCCGAGGTCGTCCTCGACCACGACGGCGAACCGCTTCTCGCCCGCGAGCGGAGGGCCGTAGAAGAGACACGACGAGCCCTGGAAGCAGACGCCGGCACCCGCGGCGCCGTGCGCGGGCTCGGTGTAGGAGAGCTCCACCGTCCGCTTCTTGGGCTTCGGACGCTTGCCGGCACCCGCCGGAACCCCTGCCGAGGCGACTGCGAGCGCCGCCACCATCCCCACCACGATCGTCTTCCTCATCGCGCTCCCCTGTCGACGCCCTCCCAACGCTTTCGAGACGACGGGGCGGATGTCCTCCGTAAGCAGCGCAAGCCTCTTGTTCGCCCCCCGCCGGCCGTCCTAGATTGCTCGGGTTGCGGCGCGGCCCCTCCGCGCCCGTGGGCAGGAGGAGAACCGGCATGCTTGAAGACGCAGAGCGCGGGGAAGGACCGGCGGCATGAGAGCGCGTATCCGCATCACCCTGCCACTGCTGTTGAGCGCGGCCCTCGTCCTTTCGGCGGCGCCCTCCGCCGTCGCCCAGGACACACCGGGCGTCACCTTGCGGGCCGGGCGGAAGATCATGGAGCTAGGTCAGAACGTGATCCTGCGCGGCCGCATCGACCCGCCCGCGCAGGGCGAGACGGTGTCGATCGTCGACGACACGGGCCACGAGTGGGCGACGCCCACGACCGACGAGGAGGGCCGCTTCAGCGCGAAGGTCGACCCCCGTCGCACGAGGCAGTTCCAGGCGATCTGGGTCGCGGTCCCCAGCGAGCCCGTCACGGTCAAGGTCCGGCCGAGGGTCCGCGTGTCGTTGCGCGCGGTGAGGCTCTTCGGCACGGCGCGCATCAGGGGGACCGTCGCACCGGTGCAGGAATCGGGCCGCGCCGCGGTGACGCTCCGCCGCGACGGCGAGGTCGCCTGGACGCGCCGGCTCGACCTGCGCAAGGGACGGTTCTTCTCGACGAGCTTCGAGGTCGGCAAGGTCGGTCGCTTCACCGCGACGGCCTCGTTCACCGACGCGGCCGGAGTGCGGGGCGGTGACTGGTCTGAGACGAGACCGACCCCGCTGCCCTATCTGTCGGTGGGAGCGCGCGGCGTGTTCGTCCGGTTGCTAGAGCAGCGGCTGTGCGAGCTCAAGTACAAGCTGCTCGGCTGCGACCGCCGGTTCAGCTACGACACCGCGGACGGGCTGCGCGCCTTCAACAAGGTCGAGGGCCGGGCGCGCCTCGGAACGGTCGACGCCGGGACCTGGGCCGCGCTGGCGCGGGCGAACGTCGCCAAGGCCCGCCACCGCGGCAAGGGCTTCCACATCGAGGTCGACCAGACGCGCCAGGTGATCCTGATGGTGAAGGACGGCAAGGTCACGCACGTCCTCCACACGTCGACGGGGGCCGGCAACGCCACCCGGGACGGGACCTTCCACGTGTTCCGCAAGCTCGCGGGGTACAGCCCGAACAGGCTCTACTACCCGAGCTACTTCGACGGCCTGCGCGCGTTCCACGGCTGGCCGGAGGTCCCGACGTACAACGCGAGCCACGGGTGCGCCCGCGTCCCGATGTGGTCGGCGACGTGGGTGTACGAGAAAGCCGACATCGGTACGAAGGTGATCGTCTACCACTGACGGATAGAGACGCCTCCGGCGCGTGGGCTAGCGGCGGATCCGCAGGTCGACGGTTGCGAGCGACGTCCCGCCGTTGCCGTCCGAGACCCTGTACGTGATGCGGTCGTAGCGCCCCGCGGTGCCGCGGCGTGCGCGGTATACGAGCTCGCCCCCGTCGACCGACGCCGCGCCGTAGTACGGGGGACGAACGACCTTCAGCCGGAGGCGGTCGCCGTCGGCGTCCGTGTCGTTCGCGAGCACGTCGATCGTCACCGTCCGCCGCGGGCGTGCGACGGCTTCCTCGTCCTCCGCGACGGGTGCGTCGTTGCGCGGCTCCACGGTCACCTTCACGATCCCGAGCTCGGGCGCGTCGAGCGCGGAGTACGTGAACGAGTCGGTCCCGTGGAAGTCGGGATCGGGGACGTAGACGACCTCGCTCCCGGCGTCGAGCGTGACGGCGCCGTGCTCGGGCTGGCCGAGGCCGGTCACCAGCGCGATCCCGCTGTCGTTCCGTAGCGGGGCGATGCGCGCGCTGGTGTCCTCCGGCACGGTGACGGCGTCGTCCTGCACGCGGGCGACCCCCGGGAAGGACGTCGGCGTCGGTGTGGGGGTCGGGGTCGGCGTCGGTGTGGGAGTCGGAGTCGGGGTCGGCGTGGGAGTCGGCGTCGGGGTCGGCGCCGGGAGCCCGACGGCGTCGCCGGCCTCCACCCTCAACCCGAACACCTGCGCCCAGTACGGCGTCCCCTCGTCGTTCACCGCGGCCCCCACCCCGATGACCTTGTACGACGGGTTCTCGATGTTCCGCCGGTGCCCGGAGGAGTCGAGCCACCCCTGGAAGACCGCCTGCGGCGTGCGGTAGCCGTACGCGATGTTCTCGCCGGCCCCGCTCGAGTAGCCGCAGTCGCGGATCCGCTGGTCCCAGCTGCGCCCGATCGGGGGGGCCGGGTCGTCATGTGACATGTACTCGTAGCCCGCCATGTGTGCGGCCTTCCACGTCGCGGCGTCGCCCAACGATGCGGACGGGGCGAGGGGGCCGAGCCCGAGCGAGGCGCGGTGGGCGTTCGTGAGCGTGAGGACCTCCGACGCCCACGTCCCCTTCATCTCCGCCCACCCTGGGTCACGCTGGCACGTCCCGACCGCGTGCGCGGGCGGGGCGACGAGCGAGACGGCGGCGACGGCGGCCGCCACGGCGGCGTACTTGCGGAGGTGGGTCAACTCACGATCCTGTGAAGGGGGCGTCTTCTCCTAGGACTATCGGCAGCGGCCTGGAAGGATTTAGGCGTTTCCGACCCCGTACGATCGGCCGATGCGACCCGTTGCGGTGGTCCAGCACGAGCCGTCGGTGCCCCCCGGCGTCGTGGCCGGCGTCCTCCGCGAGGCCAGCGTCGAGCACTTCGTCGTGGAGGCGTGGCGGGACCCCGTCTGGCCCGACGCACGCGACCTCGGCGCGCTCGTCGTCCTCGGCGGGACGATGAACGTCGACCAGCTCGACGACTATCCCTTCCTCGAGTCGAGCCGCGACCTCATGAGGGGCGCGATCGAGGGGGGCACCCCGGTGATGGGGGTCTGCCTCGGCTCGCAGATGATGGCGCGGGTGCTCGGCGGCGACGTCTACCGCGCCGAGCCCCGGAACGCCTTCTTCTCCCCCGTCCGGGTCGCGGACGACCCGGTGGTCCGACCGTTCGCAGGGGTCGACGTGCTCCAGTTCCACGAGGACACGTTCTCGCTGCCGTCCGGTGCGGTCGAGCTCGCGCGCAGCGAGCGCTCGGGGCTCCTCCAGGCCTTCCGCTACGGCGCGACCGCGTACGCGGTCCAGTTCCACTTCGAGGTCGACGCGCCGATCGTCTCCGGGTGGTGCCGCAACGTGGGCGACCGCGCCCTGAGGGAGGAATGGGGAACGTCGGAGGAAGACTTGTTGGCCCAGAGTGCGCGGTTCCTTCCCTCGCAGCAGCGCGCCGGCGCCGAGCTCTTCGGCCGCTTCCTGGAGCTTGCACGCGAAACGGCCGGG
>DATADL010000181.1:0-3589 GCA_036258555.1 Actinomycetota bacterium
CGGCGACGCGCGGAGCAACAACCGGCCGCCGCGGGAGCACTACCTGAAGAGGATCTCCGAGAAGGCGAGGCACACGTACTGGCTCAACCCCGAAGGTCTGGCGTACTGGGACAGCGGCGACTCGATAGCGAGCCTCTACGCCGCCCACGTCGACGCGATGGTGGAGGTGCGCAACCTGCGGCAGCTGGAGGACTTCGTCGTCCGCGACCTGTGAGGTCGCACGCGGTCAACCGCAGGTCGCACGCGCGGACGCGGGGGTCCTCGCGCCGAAGTGCGCACGTCCTGCAGAGCCGCCTTTGCCGCCTCCCAGAGGGGGACGGCTGAAGACGTGGGCCTTCGCGACGGGAGGCGTCGCCCCGACGACCCCTGGGTTGTCCGGGGGATCCGGAACAGATGCCGTCCCGATCCGGTTATTCGTCGGCTTCGGGGGAGGCGCCGACGTAGTCGGGCGCCCCGGGTCGTCCTCGGCGGCCTGCCCGACGTCCGCCGCGACCGACGGCTCGTCTCCGCTCGGCTTCCACTTGTGCGGGTTCCCCTCACCTCTCCACTTGTGAGGCTTCCACTTGTGCGGCTTGTGCTTCGGCCGCTCCTGGAGCGCCCCCGCCGGCGCGTCGGATCGAGGGGGAAGGCCCGTCGCGAACATCGGCGCCCGCTCGTGTCGCTCGGGCCTGGCGGAGCCCCCGGCGCCGTCGATCTCGCCGTCTCCTACCGGTAGCTCTGTCGTCGAGCGCGTGAACGCCATCCCGTACGACGAAGACCGGTCGCCGTCCTCGTCTTCGGCCGACGCGAGCCTCGCGGTCGCCCACAGCTTCGGGTCGAGCGCGCCCCGCCCGCTCTCCCACACGACCTCGACGACGCGGTCCGCGTGCAGGATGCGGTCGACGAGACTCCCCTCGGTTACGCGGTATACGACCGCCATGCCCTTCATCCCATCGCGGCGGACGTGGAGGGCCGAGGGCCCGCGCACGACCTCGTCGAGCTGCAGCCGGTCGCCGTTCGCGACCGCCATCACGACGCGCAGCCGCACGACGTCGTACTCCGCCTCGGGGATCGCCACTGCGAAGCGACGCACGATCTCCTCGCCGGGCTCGAAGTACGTGCGGTCCTCGAAGACCTTGCCTGCCTGTATGACCTCGACGTCCCGCTCGGCCACACGCGGCGAGAAAGACGCTGCTTCGGTCTCGTCGGCGAACGTCTCGCGGAAGCTCGCGTGCTCCCGTCCCGCCCCGGCGCGGCGACAGAGGCGTACGCCCTCTACGACGTAGAGAGAGCCGAGCGACTGGATCTTCGCCCCGGTGGGGTTCACCGTCCTGACGGTCGCCGCGACCGTCCCGTCCCCGCTCGGGGCGGGCGCCAGGTCGGTCGACAGCGTGAGGGTCGAGCCGACGCGGACGCTGGCGGACTGGGCGTACGAGAACTGGAAGAACCCGAGGACGAAGCCCGCGACGCTGAGGATCGACGCCGACTTGACGGTGAACGAAGGCGGGCTCGTCCGGACGACGGCGACGAGGGCAGCTACGCACGCGCCTGCCAGGCCGGCGAACACGAGACCCCAGACGGGCTCCTCGTTGCGGGCGTTGAGGGAGAGGTACGTCGCGAGCCCGACCGCGGCGAGGAGCGACATGGCCCCCGTCACCCCTGCCCAGGGAGCGCCGCGTCTGAAGCCCGCTCCGGCGACGAGGAGGCCGCAGCCGACGACTCCGAGGACGACGCCGAAGAGCTTCGAGACGAGGGCGTCGGCCGTGCCGAGATCGACGGCGCCTATGACGAGGAAGACGAGACCGGACGCCACGAGGACGGCCTCGGCCGCTGCCGCGGCCAGGCGCCCTGCGTCGGCCAGGCGTCCGCGGCCGCCCCCCGCTTCGGTCGCGGCGGGCGATGCAGTTCCGTCCGGGACCCGAGGTCCAGGAGCTCCGATGTCCGCCATGGCACCTCCCTCCCCCGTTAGTTGACTCCGAGTTAGGCGGGTTGCCAAGGCGGTTGCCGGAATTACGGACGGCGCGTGCTCAGCACGCAGAACTCGTTGTCCTCCGGGTCGGCCAGCACCACCCAGCTAGCGTCGTCGCCCTGCCCGACGTCGGCCCGGCGGGCTCCGAGGCCGAGGATCCTGTCCACCTCGTCGGCCTGCTCGCGGTCGCGGGGGCTCACGTCTATGTGGACCCGGTTCTTCACGGTCTTGGGCTCGGGGACCTCGACGAAGACGATCGACGGCCCCGGATCGTCGCCCGCGATCTCGACCAGCCCGGGCTCGGTCTCCGTCACGCGCCAGCCGAGGACCTCGCACCAGAACCCGGCAAGCCGCACGGGGTCGCGGCAGTCGACGGCGAGCTCGGTGAACCTGCTGCTCATGACGCCTCCCTTGCTTTTCGTGCGGTGAGCGTGCATCCTCTTCCAAGCAACCGTCGCCGCGCAAAGGAGGTGGGGAACGCATGACTGTGACTGCCGTGAGCCCCATCGCGCCGGCGCACGGTCTCGTCGTCCGCTAGTCCCCTCGACGACTCCTCGCGTCCGGCCCCCGTCCGATCGCCGCGCGCCTGTGCGCGCCCACTCTCGAAGGAGTCGAGTTGACCCACAGCTTCGATCTGTACGCGCTCGGGTGGAACCCCCACTTCGAGCGACACATGGAACCGCACCGCGCCGCCGGGCTCGTCCCCGGCCGCGTCGCCGTCCAGCACCGCGGCGGCTACGTCGCCTACACCGAGTCCGGCGAGACGAACGCCCGTCTGCGCGGACGGATGAGGAACGAACACGCGGGCGTCCCCGCGGCCGGGGACTGGATCGCGCTCCGCGAGCTGCCGAACGAGCCCGGCACGGCCGTGGTCGAGGCCGTGTTGGAGCGAACGAGCAAGTTCTCCCGCCACGAGGCCGGGAAGGTCACACGCGAGCAGGTGGTCGCGGCCAACGTCGACGTCGCGCTGCTCGTCACGGCCTTGAACCAGGACCTGAGCCCCCGGAGGCTGGAGCGCTACCTCACCACCGCGTGGTCGGGCGGTGCGTCACCGGCGATCGTGCTGACGAAACCCGACCTCTCGGACGACGTCGGCGCCGCGCTGGCGGAGGTCGAGACCGTTGCGCTCGGGGTCCCCGTCCACGTCGTCAACGGCCTCACCGGCGAGGGAGTCCGCGACGTCGCCGCCTACCTCTCCGGGAACAAGACGGTCGCGCTGCTGGGCTCGTCGGGCGCCGGCAAGTCGACGTTGCTCAACCACCTCGCGGGGGCGGAGGTCCAGCGCGTGCAGGACATCCGCCACGAAGGGAAGGGCCGCCACACGACGACGGTGCGCCACCTCTTCCCGATGCCCGGCGGCGGGCTCGTCCTCGACACGCCCGGCATGCGCGAGCTGCAGCTGTGGGCGGCGGACGCCACGATGGAAGGCCGCGCCGGGGTCGACCAGACGTTCGCGGACGTCGCCGAGCTGGCCGAAGGATGCCGGTTCACCGACTGCACCCACGAGCACGAGCCGGGCTGCGCGGTGATCGCCGCGCTCGAAGCCGGACGGCTGCCGGCCGAGCGCCTGGGGAGCTACCGCAAGCTGCAGCGCGAGCTGCACCACCTCCGCCTCAAACAGGACCGCCGCGCGGCGGCCGA
>DATADL010000182.1:0-10283 GCA_036258555.1 Actinomycetota bacterium
ACGACGCCTTGCTCGACACGTACGAGCCCGGGATGACGACGGCGGAGGTCGAGACGATGTTCGCCGAGCTCGGTGAGGGGCTCCGCCCGCTCGTCGAAGAGGTCCTCGAGTCCACGCCGCATCCGCCGGAGTTCCTCACGAAGACGTACGACGCGGCCAAGCAGGAGGCGTTCTCGCAGTGGCTCGTGCGCGCGCTCGGCTTCGGCACGGACGCGGGTCGCCTCGACACGTCGCCGCATCCGTTCACGGCGCACATCGCGGCGGGCGACGTCCGCCAGACGACGAAGGCGGACGCGCGCGACCTGATGATGTCGATCTTCGCGACGATCCACGAGACCGGGCACGCGCTCTACGAGCAGGGCATCCCGGAGCGTCTGCACGGGCTTCCGGCGAGCCGCCCGGCGTCGCTGGGGCTGCACGAGTCGCAGTCGCGGATGTGGGAGAACCAGGTCGGGCGGAGCCGCGCGTTCACCGAGTTCATGCTCCCCCACCTCAAGGAGCAGTTCCCGGACGAGCTGGGGATGCTCACGCCCGAGGGCTTCTACCGCGGCGCGAACCACCCGCGCCGGACGCCGATCCGCGTGACCGCCGACGAGCTCACGTACAACCTCCACGTCGCGCTTCGGTTCGAGATCGAGATCGCGCTGTTCCGTGACGAGCTCGCGGTCGCCGACCTCCCGGACGCATGGGACGCGGGCATGGAGAAGCATCTCGGGATCCGTCCCGAGAGCCACGCCGACGGCGTCCTGCAGGACATGCACTGGTCGATCGGCGCGCTCGGATACTTCCCGACGTACACGCTCGGCAACCTGTACGCCGCCGCGTTCTACGCGCGGGCGCGAGAGGACCTGCCGGGGCTGGACGACGACCTGCGCGCCGGCGACGGCTCGCGGCTGCTGTCGTGGCTGCGCGAGAAGGTGCACGTGCACGCGTACCTGCGGCCGGCGAAGGAGATCGGCGAGGAGATCATGGGCGGCCCCCTGTCCGCCCGGCCGCTGCTCGACTACCTGGCGGCGAAGTTCACCGGGCTCTACGACTGAGCCACGCGCTCAGGTCCAGCGCGCCCCGGCGCAGGACCCGCGGCTCGCCTACGAGGCTCAGCACGGTCGACGGGACGCCGTCGCAGGTCCCGCCGTCGAGACAGACGACCCCCGGCCCGCCCGCGAGCGCGCACGCTTCTTCGTAGGTCGTCGCCGGCGGCTCGCCGGACACGTTCGCGCTCGTGACCGCGAGGGGACCGGTCGCGCGCAGCAGCTCCTGCGCCACCGGGTGGGCCGGGACCCTCACGGCTACCGTGGTCGGGTCGTCGCCACCGAGATCCGGCGCGAACGACTGCTTGCGCCGGACGACGATCGTGAGGGGGCCGGGCCAGTGCTCGTCGGCCAGCGCCCTGGCGCGATCGTCGAGCTCGGCGATCCCGCCGAGCTGGGCGGCATCCGAGCCGAGCACCGGCAGCGCCTTGTCGCGCGGCCGTCGTTTGACGTCGAATATGGCCACTGCGGCTTCGGGGAGCGCAGCGATCCCGTAGACCGTGTCGGTAGGGATGATCGCCATCGTTCCGCTGCGGATCGCGGCAACCGCGTCCGTCAGGGCTATCCCGGCCACCGGCCCTCCGCCATCCGGTCGCGGCCGTTCAGGTCGGGCTCGATCGACACGTCGTCGAACCCGGCCCCCTGGAGGAGGGCGTGGACGGCGTCGCCCTGGGTCTCGCCTATCTCGAGCACGATCCAGCCGCCGCGCCGCAACCAGGCCGCGGCGCCGGAAGCGATGCGCTCGATGACGCTCGTCCCTTCGCCCGGTGCGAACAGCGCGACCTCCGGCTCGTGGTCGACGACGTCGCTCGGCAGCATCGCCCTCTCGTCGGGATCGACGTAAGGAGGGTTGCTCACCACGACGTCGACGCGTCCGGCGAGCCCGGATGGGAGAGCCGAGAAGAGGTCACCCTCGAAGAGCTCGACGCGCAGCCCCAACGAGTCGCGATTGGAGGTCGCCCACTGCGCAGCGGCCGGCGACAGCTCCGACGCGACCACGCGCGCGTCCGGTCGCTCGTCCGCAACCGACAGCGCGATCGCCCCGGAGCCCGTGCACAGGTCGACCAGCAGACCGCCGCGCGGAAGCCGCGCCATCGCGCGGTCGGCCACGAGCTCGGTCTCGGGCCGCGGGACGAACACCCCCGGACCCACCCTCAGCTCGAGCCGGCGGAACGCGGCGGTCCCCAGCACGTACTGGAGCGGCTCCCCCCGCAGGCGCCGCCGGACGAGCTCGTCGACGTCGCGACCTCCGGCGCCCCGGGCGATCCACCGGGCCTCGGCCTCGGGCGACTCGACCCCGCCCGCGCCCAGGCGTTCCGCGATCGAGCCGGGATCGTCGGAGGAATCGCTCGTTCCGCCCTCGACGGAGCCGCGGCGACCGGTCGTCCTCAGGACCCGTCGTCTCCCAGCGAGTCGGCCCGGTCGCTCCGCAGGAGCGCGTCGATCAGGTCGTCGAGGTCTCCCTCGAGGACCTCGGCGAGACGGTGGGTCGTGTAGCCGATGCGGTGGTCCGTCACGCGGTTGTCGGGGAAGTTGTAGGTCCTGATCCGCTCGGAGCGGTCGGCCGTGCGCACCTGCGACTTCCGCTCCTCGGCCATCTGCCGCTGCTGCTCTTCCTGCTTCTGCTGCAGCAGCCGCGCGCGGAGGATGCGCATGGCCTTCGCCTTGTTCTGCAGCTGCGACTTCTCGTCCTGGCACGCGACCTCGACGCCCGTGGGAACGTGCGTGATGCGGACCGCGGAGTCGGTCGTGTTGACGGACTGCCCACCGGGTCCGCTGGAGCGGTAGACGTCGATCTTCAGGTCCTTCGGGTCGATGTCGACGTCCACGTCTTCGGCCTCCGGAAGCACCATCACCCCTGCCGCCGACGTATGGATGCGGCCGCTCGACTCGGTGACGGGAACCCGCTGGACGCGATGGACGCCCGCTTCGTGCTTGAGCCGCGAGTACGCGCCCTTCCCCTTGACGGCGAACGTGACCTCCTTGTAGCCGTTGACGCCGGTCTCGTTCGAGCTCAGGGTCTCGGTCTTCCACCGGTTGTTCTCCGCGTAGCGCGAGTACATGCGGTAGAGGTCGGCGGCGAACAGCCCGGCTTCGTCTCCCCCGGCCCCCGCCCGGATCTCGACGATCACGTCCTTGTCGTCGTTGGGGTCCTTGGGGATCAACGCGGCCGCGATCTCCTCCGCCAGCCGGTCGCGTTCCTCCGATTGCGTCGCTATCTCGTCTTCGAGGTACGCCCGCTCCTCGGCCGTCGTCCCCGACAGCATCTCCTTCGCCTGCTCGAGGTCGTCGGCAGCGCTCTTGTACCGGCGCCAGGCGTCGACGGTCGGCCGCAGGTCCGAGTGCTCCTTGCCGAGGGCGCGCAGATCGTCCGGGCGGCCGGCGAGCCCGGGGTCCGCGAGGAGGCGCTCGACCTCCTCGAACCGCTTCTCCATGTCGTTCAGCCGGTCTTCGGGCAGCTTCACAGGGTGTCCGTCCAGAGGTTTTCGTGCGGGGTATCTTTCGCGCGGGGAAGGACCACCGGCGGCGCCCGCGAGGGCACCAAAGATACACCTGGCCCCGCTCGGCCAACCTGTAGTAGTGATGGTCGAGATCGTCACCGAGGGGGCACGTTTGAGCACCACGAGGCGCAGGTTCATCCGCGGGGCCGCGGCGGCGGTCTCAGCCGCAGCCGTCCGGGCCACCCCCGCCCTCGCACGCCGCCGCAAGGCCCGGCGGAAGAAGCCCGACCCCCAGTGGCTCTTCCGCGACCGCTTCGACCGCCGCGACGCCTCCGGTTGGGGGTGGCCGTGGTTCAACCAGCGCTACGGCCGGCGGTGGGTCGTCTCCGACGGGCGCGGGATCTACCGCCTCCCCGCGAGCGAGAACAAGATGTACTACCGGCCGAACCCGATCTTCGTCCTCGACCACGACGTCGCGAACGCCGACCTCCGGACGACCATCTCGATGTCGAACGCGCAGGCTAGGTTCGGCTTCGTCGCGCGGGCGGCAGGGTACGCCGACTACTACGCGGCGCACATCGGGCCGGGCAACCACATCCGCGTGGTCCGCTGCGGCCACCACGACGAGAAGGTCCTGGGGCGGAAGCCGTTCCACGTCGAGGCGAACCGCCGCTACCGCCTGCGCTTCCAGGTCAGGGGGGCGAACCCCGTCCGGCTCAAGGTCAAGGCGTGGCCGGTGACCGAGCCCGAGCCCCGGGCCTGGAACATCGACACTGCGGACGCGAGCCCCGGCGCGCTCACGGGCCGCGGGCCCTTCGGGCTCTTCGCCGAGCATGCCGTCGACGGGCGCGGCGCGGCCCTGAAGGTGTCCGACTTCGTGGCGTGGTCCCAGGAGAAGGGCTCCTACACCGTGCCGTCGGTGACCTATTCGATGGCGGGGCCGATCCAGCAGACGCGGGTCAAGGCCGTGGCGAAGACCGACGTGCCGGCGCGCGTCGGGTTCGAGTACGGCCCCGACGCCACGTTCACGAGCGGCGTGCGTCGGGCGCGTGCCGGCCTGAGCTCGCCCCGCGCGCAGACGGCGAGCGCCTGGCTCGACCTCGATGGGTTCGCGCCGTCGTCGATCGTGCACTGGCGGGCGTGGGCCGAGCGCCGCGGCGTACGCGTCCACGGGCCGGCGAGCTCGTTCCGGATGCCGCCCGCGCCGGGGCTTCCGGTCAAGTTCGCGTTCGGCTCGTGCACCCGCTGGAAGCCGTCGCCGCGCCGCTCGTTCGAGCAGGCGCGCCTGCAGCTGCCGGACTTCTACATCCACCAGGGCGACTTCGGATACGTCCCCCACCGGGTCGTCGCGCACGCGCCCGACACCTATCAGGACCACTGGATCCGGATGATCCTCGACCCCGCGTTCCAGTCGCTCGCCCGGTCGGTCCCCATCGGGCTGTCGCAGGACGATGCCGACTACGGGACGAACCTCGCGGACCGCAACACGCTGCGCCGCTTCACGATCCGCGCCCACGACGAGCTGTCCGCGAACCCGCGCAGCGCCTACTACACGTTCCGTTGCGGGGACGTCGCGGTGTTCGTCATCGACTCGCGTAGGTACTCCACGGGAAAGAAGGTCCCGCCGGGCAGGCGCACGAAGCTGGGGGCCGAGCAGAAGCAGTGGCTGTTCGACGAGATGACGCGCGCGGCCGAGGACGACGCCGGCCTCTGCGTGGTCGCGTCCCCTCAGGCCTTCGGCTCCGACCGCAGCCCCGCGTCGTGGCGCAAGGGGTTCGAGCAGGAGTGGCGCGAGCTCATGGACTTCTTCGAGTCGCTCGCGGCCCCCGTGCTCATCGTCTCGGGCGACGCCCACGGCCACCGGCTGCACGAGTACCCGCAGAAGAACCTGGACCCGAGCGTGCCGCGCATCGTGGAGCTGGTCTCCTCGGGGACCGAGCAGAACAAGTTCTCCGACGACCTCGACCCGCGGATCCTGCTGCGGCAGGCGAAGGGGTCGGGGTTCGGCGTCGTCGAGCTCGGCCCGGAGGAGGAGACCGGCGGACAGCGGGTGCGTTCGCTGACCCTGTCGGCGCTCCGGAGCACCGACGGAACGCCGTTCTGGACGCCGCAGCGCTACTTGATCGTGAGGGGAGTCGGGATAGTCCCCGTCATCGTCTGAGGCGTCGAGGGCCGCGGGGCCCGCTGCGCGTGCGGCCCCGGCCGTGACAGCCGGTGGCAGGTTTACGACGTTCTCAACTATTTGCCGACTTCCGAGTAAGGAATCCGGGCGCGGCGTCGTACCCCTCACCAGGCGGACGTGACAAGGGCGCGTCCAAGGGCGGAAAGGACGGGCACGGAGATGATCCTTGCCAGGAAGAGAGCGGTCGCGGTGTTCGCTGCGGCCGTCGTAGTCGCGTCGGGGGCGATGTGGGCGCCCGCGGCGCAAGCAGCACCGACGTGCGTCGACGTCCCGGGCGAGACCGTCGGGGCGTGGGTGAAGGTCGGTCCGGTGAACGAACGGATCCCTGCGGTCTCGGGGATCCGGCTGTGCGCGGGTGGCGTGACCGCGCCGCTCTACCGGGTCGAGACTGCGGCCGCGGGTGGGTGCAACACCGGCTGCCTCACGGTCTACGTCGGCGGCCCCAGCATCGGGGTCGAGGGAGCGACGATCTCGTGGCGTGAGGACGACGTCGAGAAGTCGGCCGTGATCGAACCTCGCGAAGTGACGGGCACCGGCGAGGTCTGCGTACTCAGCACCGGCATACCGCTGGCACCCGACCCCGCATGTTTCATAGCCCTCGGCATAGACGACCCGACCGGGCTCGTCGCGCCGGTGGTCGACGCGGCGGAGGACGCAGTCGAGGACGCGGGCGAGATCACGTGCACGAGCATCCCGGACTGGTACGACCCGAGCAGGGGCGAGTACGTCGACTTCTGCACGGACCCGGCCGGCTGGAGCGCCGCGGTAGCGAACGACGGCGGCAGGCTCGGGTGCAGCGCGATCCCGCCGATGTACGACGACTGGGGCAACGCGTACTACTTCTGCGACAACGCGTCCGCGTGGACGAACGCGTTGATCGACGAGACGTACGACACGTGCAACAACACGATCGGCTACCAGGTGGACCCGAACACGTGGCAGCCGGTGTACTTCTGTGACGACCCCGTCCGGTGGACTCAGATCCAGCTCGAGAACCTCTGCAGGAACCTGTGTGACGTGGAGACGCTACAGGAGCTGATCGCCCGGATCAGAGTGATCATCAGCAGGGGGATCGAGATCCGGATCGGGTAGGCGAGCCTCGCTCGACCCACATCCGAGCGAGCAGATTGCGACGGCCCCGCCGTGAGCGGGGCCGTCGCGCGTCCGGGAGCCATCGGACCGGAGCTCGGCGACCCGTTGGGCGACGCCGAGGCGATCGACGGGTGGGACGATACGAGCCGGGCTACCGGCAGGTCGTCTGCACCGTCGACCCGCCCGGGTTCGCCTGCCAGCGCCGCACAGCCCGAGGGCGGGTGGTTCAGCCTCCGATCAGGCTACGGGCGAGTCGGGGACGTCGGCGGCCTTCGGCTTGTCGACGTCCTCCGCCACCGCGTTCATCGCCGCAATCGCCACCTCGATCTGGTCCAGCGACGGCGGCTTCGTCGTGATCCGCTGGAGCGCGAGGCCGGGCAGCATCGAGATCCGGAAGAACAGCGACTTCTCGTTCTTCGACGCCAGCTTTATGGCCTCGTACGAGATCCCCGCGAGCACCGGGATCGCCGCGATGCGGATGCCCACGCGCGGCAGCAGGCCGAGGTGGGCGAAGAAGAGATCGATGACGAAGTGGGCCAGGATCGTCAGGAACAGCACGATGAACAGGAAGTTGGTCCCGCACCGGACGTGAAGCGTCGGGTACTTGTCGTCGATCAGCTTCGGGTCGAGCGGGTCGCCGTTCTCGTACGCGTAGATCGTCTTGTGCTCCGCGCCGTGGTACTGGAAGACCCGGCGGACGTCCTTGAACGTGCCGATGATCAGCAGATAGCCGACGAACATCGAGAGCCTGATCGCGCCCTCGATCAAGTTCGCCGCGAGCGGGTTGTCCTCCGAGAGGTTCCCTGTCAGGTTCTCGATCAGCCGCGTGCCGAAGACCGGCAACGCGATGAAGATCGCCGAGAACAGCAGCATGGCCGTCCCGAGCGTCCATCCGAGCTGCTTGTCGGACAGCTGCTCTTCCTCTTCGAGTGCCTGGTTCGCGGAGATCATGAGCGCCTTGATCCCGATCGCGAGGGACTCGCCGAGGACGAGGCAGCCCCGCGCGAGCGGCCACTTCAGCCACGGGTGCCTCTCGGCGACGCTCGGGAGCGGATGCTTCTCGACCGAGATCGTCTCGTCGGGGCGGCGGCACGCCACCGACCACGACGCCGGCCCCCGCATCATCACGCCCTCGAGGACGGCCTGCCCGCCGATCGAAGGCCGCGGTGCAGCAGGGGTCTGGTCGCTCATGCGGGGAGTGTAGTGAGTGCTACTCCGTCGCGCCCGCGTCCGCGGTCGCGGCGTCGTCCGCCGGCGG
This sequence comes from Actinomycetota bacterium, assembly GCA_036258555.1. Lineage (GTDB taxonomy): Bacteria > Actinomycetota > CADDZG01 > CADDZG01 > WHSQ01 > JALZEG01. Next base: position 8,005 of record DATADL010000182.1, read on the forward strand.
CTCCACCGAGGGCGGAACCGCCCCCGAGTCCTTCGGCTGCGCGCGCTTGGCGTACTTCTTCTGGAAGCGCTCGACGCGGCCCCCGGTGTCCACGAGCTTCTGCTTGCCCGTGTAGAAGGGGTGGCACTGGTTGCAGAGCTCGACGTGGAGCTCGGGCTTGACCGACCGCGTCGTGAACGTGTTCCCGCACGAGCACGTCACCTGGGTCTCGACGTAGTCCGGGTGGATTCCCTGCTTCACGGTCCCTCTTCCTCTCTGGCGTCGGCTTCCGCAAGCGCTTCGCGACGCTGCCTTGCCTTCTCGTATGCGACCGAGGCCCGGGCCATCACCCTGAACGTCAGGAGCAACCCTGCGACCAAGCCGATGATAAGCAGCCATTGCGGCCAACCCAAGCCGAGGAGCAACTATTCCCCCTTGACCGGGGCCTTCGCTATCTCCCGCAGGAACTGGGCGTTGCCCATCGTCGCCTTCATCTTGTCGATCAGGAGCTCGAGCGCGCCGCCGTCCGCGAGCGCGTGCAGGACCCGTCGCAGCCGCCACACGAGCTGGAGCTCCTCCGGGGTGAGGAGCAGCTCCTCCTTGCGGGTCCCGGAGGCCTGGATGTCGATCGCCGGGAAGATCCGCTTCTCGGACATCCTCCGGTCGAGCTTCAGCTCCCAGTTACCGGTTCCCTTGAACTCCTCGAAGATGACCTCGTCCATACGGGATCCGGTCTCGACGAGCGCGGTCGCGAGGATCGTCAGCGATCCGCCGTGCTCGATGTTCCGGGCCGCACCGAAGAACTTCTTCGGCGGGTAGAGCGCGGTCGAGTCGACGCCACCCGACAGGATGCGGCCGCTGGCGGGAGTCGCGAGGTTGTAGGCCCGAGACAGACGCGTGATCCCGTCGAGCAGGATCATCACGTCCCTGCCCATCTCGACGAGCCGCTTCGCGCGCTCGAGAGTCAGCTCCGTGACCTGGATGTGGTCGTCGGACGGGCGGTCGAACGTCGAGTAGACGACCTCACCGTCGACCGAGCGCTGCATGTCGGTCACCTCTTCGGGCCGCTCGTCCACGAGCAGCACGATCAGGTGCGTCTCGGGGTTGTTCGCGCGGACCGCGTTCGCGATCTCCTTCATGACCGTGGTCTTACCGGCCTTCGGCGGGCTGACGATCATGCCGCGCTGCCCCTTGCCGATCGGCGCGATGAGGTCGACGATCCGGGGCGTGATCGCACGCGGGTTCTCGGCCTGCTCGAGCGTGAGCCGCTCCTGGGGGTACAGCGGCGTGAGGTCGGCGAACCGGACGCGGTGCTGCACCTCCTCGGGCGGACGCCCGTTGATCGAACGGATCTTGAGGAGGGCCTGGTACTTCTCGGACTCCTTCGGGGACCGGACGGAACCCTCGACCTCGTCGCCCTTGCGGAGGTGGAAACGCCGGACCTGGGAGACGGAGACGTACACGTCCTTGTCGCCGGGGAGGTAGCCGCTCGTCCGGAGGAACCCGTAGCCCTCCGGCAGCAGGTCCAGCACGCCGGTGCGGACCTCCGCGTTCGGGTCGTCCTCCGCCTCGAGGTCCTCCCACCTCTCGTCGCGCATGTAGTGCGGGACCTGGCCGCCGCCACCGCGGCCGCGGCGCCTGCGCCGCCCCCGGCCCTCGTTGCGGCCGTCGCGAGGCTCGGCCTTCTCGCGCGGGCGCGAGCGGTTCTGGTTGTCGCGGCCCTGCGGGCGCCGGCGCCGGCTCTGCTCGTCGGAGCGGCGGTCGCGGTCGTCGACCGCGCCCTCGTCGCGCACGCCAGCAGGCGCCGCACCGCCTTCCGAAGACCCGCCGGCCTCCGGCGACCCCGTCGACTGGGGCCGGGCGGGCGCGGACGTGTCCGCGGGAGCCGTCGGGGCGTCGGACGCGGGAGCCGCGGCCGGAGCCTTCTCGCGCGGCTTCGCGCCGCCGGAGCGCGCGGACTTGGACCCGTTCCCACCGCCCGCGATGCGGTCGACGATCTCGGCCTTCTTCAAGCCGGTGACCTTGAGGTCCATCGACTTGGCGATCTGCTTCAGCTCGGAGACCGCCTTGGACTCGAGTACCGAGCGGTCCATTGTCTCTGCCACTTTTCCGTCCTACCCCTCTTGCATCGAGGGAGGAAGCTCACCCAGATGGGGTTTCGCCTGCTCCCAGTCGTCGGTGAATCGCTTGAAGCCTGAATCCGTCAGTGGATGCCTCACCAGCTGTTCGAAGACCTTGAAAGGCATCGTCGCTATGTCAGCCCCCAGCCGAGCCGCGTCCGTGACGTGGATGGGGTGCCT
>DATADL010000183.1:0-23919 GCA_036258555.1 Actinomycetota bacterium
ATCTCCTCCTCACGTCGTGCAGCAGGCCGTAGCCGATCGAGGAGACGGCACCGGGAGCGCCCGGCGCCGACAACCGGACGCGCTCGATACCGCGCGTTCGCAACACGAGCGGATTCGTCCCGGGCGACAGCGTCCGGACGAAGCGCCGCTTGCCTCCGGCGAACGCTTCGACGCGGACCGGACCGGAGGGCGCGCCCTGCGAGGCGGGGTTGACCTTCAGGTACCAGGCGGGATCAGGCCACGTGAGCTCGACGTGCTTGGCGGGCCTGACGTGCAGCGCAGAGCCGATGATCCGGAAGTCGTCCGGCGACTCGATGACGACGTGGCCGAGGTGATCGTACTTCCTGCGGTGGTCCATCGACTGACGAAGCTCGTCCCACACGAGCCTCAGCGGATCGACGGCGCGTGCGCGCCACAGGTCGTAGCCATGAGGCGGGAACGGGACGCCCGCCTTCTGCAGCCATCCCAGGAGGATCCCCGGCACCGTCTTGAAGCCGTCCCACTGGTCGGTTGACCCGTCCGATGCGACGCCGAACAACGCTAGGTCAGACACGGGGGCTCCGACCGCGTGCGGACCCGCACCTGGCGCCGCCGCGCCCGGGATCCGCTCTCATCGACCACGTCCGTTCCAGCTCGGTGCGTCCCCAGATCACTGTGCGGCAAGCCCGGAGTAAAGACCAGGGGGTCGGCGCGAATGTTGTCGCGACAATTCCCGCGCGCCCGGACAAAGCGATTCCGCCGCGCCCCGATCTTCAGTCGTAGAGCGCCACTTCCTCCAGCGACCGCATCGGCTCGGTCCCGCCCGACGTCTGCGTCAGCTGCAGAGTCCGGTCGATCTCCGCGCCCACCTTCTCGACCAGGCGGACCCCGTCGTGCGCGAGCAGGTCCGGGCTCGTGAGGGTCGTCCTCTTGAACATCGCGAGGCTCTCCCTGACGGTCTCGAGGCGGCCCTTGGCGACGTCTTCCCTGAGGACGCCGTAGGCGGTCGCCAGGTCGGGGACGAGGAACCAGTCGTCGCGTGTAGGCGACGCCTCTACGGCGATGACCGCGTACGGGAACTCGGTCACGAACGCGCCGTCGCGCGTTCTCAGCCTGAAGTCGGGCGTAACCGTGACGCTCGTCAGGTCTACCTCGTCGTCGGGACCGCGCATGACGACGAAATAGCCCGTCTCCGGTCGCGAGAACGTCGTCGCCAGCCCGATCTCGAGGATGGCGTCACCGTCCGATCCCGTCAGCAGGTCGAAGCCGCGGCGGACGGGCGCGGCGAACGGCCGCGCGGCCGCGACGAGCGAGACGCCGGCCGCGCCCCCGAGCGTCTCGAGCAGGTCGAGGAACGGACCGACCAGGTCGCCGGCCTTGACGGAGAAGAGCCCGACCTCGAGCTCGAGGTCGCCGCCGCGGTAGGGGACGGGGCCGAACAGCCGCATGTTGCGCGTGACGACGCGGTGCGCCTGGGAGGGGTCGAGGTCTCGCAGATCGGGCGGGCTGACGACGACCTGGAACTCCGCGGCCCCCGACCCGAGGTGAGGCAACGAGGCGTGACTCTGTAGCGTTCCGTAGAACCGCGTGACTCCGTCTCGCACTCGCGTGATCCACATCGATCGCAGGAAGCCGCTGACGTAGCCGCTCTCCGGCGCGATCGGATCGTGGGGGAGAGCGTCCGGCACCTGTTCGGCCGCGAGCGCTCCGAACGCCCACGACTGGGCCTTCTCGTGCATCGCGCCCGACCACCAGCCCACGCGTCACCCGTCCTTCCACGGGCGAAGCCCGTGCGCGCGGAAGACCGACTCCGCCCAGATCCAGCCGGAGTGCGCCGGCTGTGCGTCGAGTCCGGTCGTGTAGAACGCGAACCCGAGGATGTGGCCTTCGCGGTCGAGCAGCGCGGCTCCAGAGTCTCCGGGCATCGTCACCGGCTCGGTCACGAGCTTGCTCTGGATGTACGACTGGGTCGTCAGGATCGTGGGGTCCCAGCCGACCACGCGCGTGGTCGTCTTCCCCGAGCGCATCCCGTCGAACTCGACGACCTCCATCTGTCGAGGGCTCATCCCGGACAGAGGCCCCTTGGCGCCGCGCACGGCGGCGAGCGGGCCCACGTCGAGCACGACGAAGCTGCTGTCCGAGATGGGGTCCGACGACACGACGGAACCGCGACGCCCGTCCACCGTGACGTCGGGGTGGCCCTGCACGGCGTGCCCGGCGACGGTCACCCCCGTTCGCCCGGAGGCGTCTACGACCACCGCCCCGGCGGTCGACGCGCCGTGGTCAGAGTCGCCGCACGCAACGGCCCATGCGGGGGAGGGACAGTGCGTCGGGACGATCGCCGGCCGGGGCGCTACGACGAGCCCGAACGTCGCTTCTCGCGACACCTCGGCGAGCACGCGGGCCAAGACGTTCCTATGGCGGTTCCGCAGCAGGCCACCGAAGCTCTCGCGGCGTCCGGTCGCCAGCACGTTCCACGTCTCCACGAGCTCGTCGGGCGATACGTCCACCAGGGTCGACGTGGGCTCGCGCGCGGAGAGCTCGGGGTCGAGGACCAGCAGGTCGTACCGGGTACCGCCGGCGTGCGGGACGACCAGGATCTCGGGGCGCCCGGCCGCGGCCGGTGACGCACCCGCCGACTCGAGGCGCGGGCCGAAGCCGGGCGTAGCCATCAGCGTCCGCCAGTAGGCCGTGGCTATGAGAGAAGCCGCGAGCTCGTCGTCGCCGATCGTCTCACGCAACTCCTGCGACGCCGCGCCGGCGGCCCAGAGCGGTGGCCCCGGCTCGTCCCCGAGATATCGATCTACGAGGTCGTTCACGCCCGGGCTCTGCACGGTACGCGCCTGCTGCGCCCTCGCGTCGTGCGATCGGATCGAAGTCGAGGTCGGTGGCTTGCGTAGGAGCGTCGTCGCGGCGAACCCCACCGCGCCCGCGAGTACTACTGCGGCGGCGACGAGCGCCAGGACCTTCCCCGGGGACGTCCCGCGTTCGACGACGACCGCAACGCCCGGCTCCGCGTTGTTCGTCGGATCGCTCTCTCCCTCGACGGCGCCGATCGTCACGACGAACTCGGTGTCGTCGGTGACGTCAGGAGGTGCGGCGAGGGATTCGGCGACGTCGGCCTCCGAACGCGCCGGGACACCGGGGACCGGCAGGCGCTCGCCCTCCCAACCCGGTGACGACACGACCAACGACGTCGGAGGGGAGTCGGCCGCCCCACGGTTCAACACCGTGGCCGAAACCTCCAACGTGTCGCCTGCGGCCGCCAGCACGCGGACACCCGCAGCCGCGCCCGCGGCTTCGGCGCCGCCCCGCACGAGCCGGATGGTGACGTCCCGCAGCGCGAGGTCCGGACCCGGCCCGACCGGGACGGACGAGGCGTCCTCTATCGGCGATTCCGGCAGCTCCGCGGCGGCAGGAGACGCGCCGGGCCCCGCCGTGCCGGAGAAGTCGGGCGCAGGGGAAGCCGAAAGCGCGTCGACGAGCGGAGGCACGACCGGTCCCGGCGCGGGCACGACCGGCTCCGGGGTCGGCACCTCCGGCTCTATCGTGCCGATCGTGACGGTGACCGTCCCGGTAGCCGACCGCGCGGGCTCGCACCCCGGCGCGCCGCAGGATCGGTCACCTCGATCCGTGACGCGGATGCCGAACGTGTCCTCGCCCGTCGCCCCGGGATCGACCGTGTACAGCGCGATCGCCCCTGTCACCTCCACGGTCCCTTTCGTGGGCCGCGGCTCCGCCGGCGCGTAGATCAGACGCGAATCCGGGGTCTCGGCGTCTACCGCCACCTCTGACAGGTCGGTCCTCGACGCCGAAGCCCCGGCGGGGACGTCGATCGCGTGGTTGCTCACGCTGGGCGGCCGGTTCCTGTCGTCGTTCACGACGGTCGCCTTCGCCTGTCGGCCGTCCGGCGCGAATACCGCGTTGACGGGCTCGACGAGCCTGACGAAGAAGGGCGCCGTGGGCCGGAACGTCCGATCGCCCCTGACCCCAACCGTGATCGTGCCGGAGGCCTCGCCCGCCGCCAGGATCAGCTTCGGCACCGCGCGGCCGGTCCGCGAAGTGGGATCGCACGCCGCGGCGCCGTCCGACCTCGTGTAGCCGACCTCGACCGTCCCGCCCAACGCCGAATCGCGCTCGACGTCGAACACGACGGGGGTGCACCCGTCGCCCTCCCGCACGGTTACGTCGCGGATCGAGATGCGACTGGCTTCGTAGGCGCCCACGTCGCATGCGTCGTCGGGGCGGGGCACACCCCGCTGGTCCACGGGCGGACACGTCCCGTCCCGGACATGGTGGAGCGCGGCGTTCCCCTCCTCGAGGGCGACCGTGGGTGTGGGGCCTCCGTTGTCCGTGGGCGCGGCGATCGCATCGAGCGCGTCCACCACGATGTCGGGGCAGCGCGAGACTTTCGTGTCCACGATGTTCCCCGCTCCGGTGAACCCGCCGCCTTGGGCGCAATCCCCACCGTCGCTCCCCCCGAGCGCGCTGTTGTGGAGTGCGAAGGAGCTCTCGGTCCCGGGGTTTTCCAATGCGTTCCCGGCATGGCCGGCGCTGTTCGCGTAGAAGAGGGAGTTCAGGACCGTCGTCGGGTGGGGGTTGCCTTCCTCTGGATCGCCGTCGTCGGTCGTGCCGTTCGAGATCGCACCGCCGCTGCCGCCGCCGGCCTCGTTGTCGTAGAAGGTCGCGTTCGTCACGGTCAGCGTGCCCGCGTTGTGGATCGCCCCGCCGTCTCCCTGGGGCGTCGAGTTGCCGAAGAACGTCGCGTTCTCGACCGTCAGCGTCCCGGTGTTGTAGATCGCCCCGCCGTCTCCCTCGGCCGTGCTGTTCGCTGAGAACGTGGAGCTCACTATCGTCAGCGTCCCGGTGTTGTAGATCGCCCCGCCGTTTGGCTCGACGACCGAGCTCCCGGAGAAGGTCGAGTTCTCCAGGGTCAGCACCCCTTCGTTGGAAGCGCGAGCGCCCGACACCACGACGTCCTCGACGACGAGCGAGGCGCCGGCGGCGATCCTCAGGGACGACCCTCCGGCTCCGGACAGTGTTGCTCCCGCGCCCGCGATCCGAAGATCGTCGCGGACCGTCAGGCCGCGGGGTAGCGAGTACGAGCACGAGTCGTCTAGCTCGATGGTCCACCGGCCCCCTCCGGCCGCGGCGCGCAGTGCCCCGGCGAACGAAAAGCGCGAGGACCCGACGGTCGCTGCGCACCCCCCGACGGGGGCTCGCGGCTCTGCAGTTTCGGCCCAGGCCAGCTGCGGCAGGACAAACGCCACACCGAGGGCGCCCGCCGCGGCCACCCGTCGGATTCGGGATGTGCGACGGTCCGCCATCTCACTGTCCTTTCGCCGGCGCTGCAGCCCCCGGCGTTGTCCGGCCCTGGCTCAGGGCTCCTTCTCAGTACGCACCCGCCCACGCCGCGAGTCAACCGGGTACGTGACAATTTCTTACACATCGAGTTTTTAACGTTCTCGCCTCGACCCCGTATTACGATCCGCTCCGATGCGCGAGACGTTCTACGGGCGGTTCACCCGTCTGTCCGCGGAGAGGGGGCCGCTATGCGTCGGCCTGGACCCCACCCCCGACGTCTTGCGCCACTGGGGCCTTCCGGACTCGGCGGCCGGAGCGGCGTCCCTCACCGAAGCCGTCGTCGCGTCCACCGCCGACCTGGTCGCGGTCTTCAAGCCCCAGTCGGCCTTCTTCGAACGCTTCGGCCCGGACGGTGTCCGCGCCCTCCACGATTCCGTCGGGCTGATAAAGGACGCGGGTTGCCTCTGTCTGGTCGACGTGAAGAGGGGCGACATCGGCTCGACCGTCCACGGGTACGCGTCGGCCTATCTTCGTCCGGGGGGTGGGTTCGAAGCGGACGCGATCACGCTGCACGCGTTCCTGGGGCTCGACGCGCTGGAGCCCGCGTTCACCGCGTGCTTCGAGTCCGGGACGGCCGTCTTCGTGGTCGTCCTGTCGTCGAACCCCGAGGGCCGGTCGATCCAGACCGCGCGTACCGACGACGGCCGCACCGTCGTCGAGCTCCTCGTCGACGGCATCGTCCAGTGGAACCTCGAGTCGAACGACCCGGTCGGTCCGGTCGGGGCGGTGCTCGGAGTCACGTCCGGAGAGTCGGCCGCTCTCGCGGCGCGGCTCTCGAACGGGATGATCCTGGCGCCCGGCCTCGGAGCCCAGGGGGGCCGCGCGAGCGACGTCGAGGCGATGCTCGAAGCGGCGCCCGGGCGCGTCTTGCCGAGCGCCTCTCGATCGGTCCTGATGCAAGGACCGTCGAGGGACTACCTCAGGGTCGCCGTCGCGAGCCTCCAGGAGTCGCTTCGCCCCTGACGGGACGCACTTGCATGGCCTACTGCGGCGACCGCAGCTCCGTGCGGTCGCCCTCTTCCGGAACGCCGATCGCGACCGCGTAGAGAGGGACCTCCCGGTCCTCGTCGACCATCAGCAGCCGCGCGAGCTCGTCGTCGAAGAACCCGCCGACGTTGTACGCCCCGAGGCCCAGCGCGGCGGCCGTGAGGTTGACGTTCTGCGCGACGTGCCCCGCCTCCAGCAGGACGTACCGGTAGCCGCGGTCGCCGTATTTCTTCAGAGATCGCTCCGGCTCGCACGTGATGACGAGGACCGCACCCGCGCCCTCGACGTAGTGCTGGCCCATGAAGAGCCCGGTCAGGAGGCCTCCCGGGACGGCTACGTCGCGCACCAGCTCCAGCCCGTGGGTCACGGATGCGTAGTGATAGACGCCCGGGTCGACGTCCTCGACGTGACGCGCCACGACGTACAGCTCCAACGGATACAGCGCGCCCGCCGACGGTACGGGCCGCTCCCGGAACTCGATCGACCCGACGGGCAGCGACGGTCCGAACGCGTATGCGTTCCAGAGGAGGGTCGAGAGCGCCGCGCCCGCGGTCGGCGAGGTCCGGAAGCGCCGGCACGACAGCCGCCGGGCGACGGCCTCACCGAACGGCATCGACACCGGGTCCGGGGCCGGGAGCGCGACGTACGGCGCGAGCGGGATCTCCTTCGGCGGGTCCGCGTGGACGTCGACCGCGGCCGGGAGGGCCCCGCCGAGGCGCCGGCGCTCGGTGTTCCGGTGGTACTCCCACGCGACCGGGTACCGCTCGCGGAACGTCATGCGAGCGGGTGAGGGTCGTCGTTGAGGTCTTCGGGGCGCGCGCGCCGCGGCCGGAGCCCGAGTTGGCGCGGAAGGTCGAAGAGGCGCTCGCCGCCCCGGCGCTGTTGCTTCCAACCGAAGTCGATCGGCTGGAAGCCGGGGACGAGCACGCGCGCCGTGCGCAGGTGCAGGCGCTCCATGTCCGGCGTCGTCAGGTCGTAGTAGAGGACGTCCTGGCCGCGCTCCCCGAAGTGCTCGACGAGCCGGGCGACGCGCGCGAACGCAGGCTCCGGCTCCCGCGGTTCCGGCTCGAACGGGATCCGCTCCGGGTCGAACAGGAAATCGAAGGCGGGGAGGCTCTCGCGGCTCGCGTAGAGGAGGTCGTGGTCGTCGAGCGTCTCCACGCGGTGGGGGTCCGCGACGAGCTCGGCCAGCCGGCGCTGCGCCTCGGGGGTGCGCATCCGCGCGCGCAGCGACGGGCGGACCTGCCCGACCTCGAGCGCCGCCTTCCGGGCGGCTTCGGCCTCGGCGAGGGACGCGCCGAGGCCGGCCACGGCCGCCGGGCCCTCGCCGTCGCGCTCGACGGCCAGCGCGACGAAGACGGCAACCGGATGGTCGGTCGGGAACCGGAAGAGCTCGAGGTCGATGCCGCGCCGCTCGTAGGCCGCCGCCATCGCTCTCACCGCGGGGTCGGGGTGCGTCGACGCGTCGAAGCGCACGCACGGAAGCCGGTTCGTCCACGCGATCACGAAGGCGTCCCGCTCGAGGACCTCGAGCAACCCTCCCTCTACGGCTTCGACGAGCGTCGATCCGGCGGCGAGGCCGTTCGAAGTCGGGCAGAAGAGGTACTCGGAAGGGTCGGCGACCCGGTAGCTCATCGTCGTCGCGAGAGCGGGCACGTGGACCATCTCGCCCGACACGAGCGACCGCGCACGCAGCCAGCCGAGCACGGTCTCGTCGTCGTACGGCGCGAACTCGACCTCGGCGTACTGGTCGGGCGCGTAGAGCACGAGGTCCCGAGGGTCGACCGACGCGCCCGTGAGATCGGCGCGACGCGCCCTTACGACTCCTTCGTCACCCCAGCACGAGCTGGAGTACCGCTCGACCGCTTCCCCCAGCGCCGCGGCGCGCGCCTCGGCCGGCGTCGCTCCCTTGCCGGCGCCGGCCAAGGGCTCCTCGTCGGGGCCGGCGAAGCGATGGTTGGCGAGCAACGCCCTGAAGGCGTGCGGGAACGGAGGCTCGCTGGGATCCCTCGGGGCCGGATGGATCGCGCTGACGACGCCGCACAGCCCGCTCACCAGGACGCGCTCGGCGTCCAAGATCGCGGCCGGCGACGCGGTCTCGGCCGCTAGCTCCTCGAGCCGGGGATGGTCCCGGGGGAGGCTTTTTTTTTACACGCCGGGCAGTCGCTGCGTTCGAGGACGTCGTGGAGGTGGCTCGTGAGCTCGATGCCGTCGAACTCGTTCACGCGACCCGTGAGCGCGGTGGGGCCCAGGCCCAGGAGGTGCTTGGTGAGCGCCGACGCCGTGGCCGCGGCCGCGTACTCGGCGAGGAACGGCAGAACGCTGCGCGAGTGGAGGCGCGGCCGGCGTTCGGCGTCCAGGAACTGCTCGTAGGACATCGCCTGCTCGAAGTCGTCCTCGCACGCAAGCGCCCGCATGCGCCAGCACATGTAGCACGCCGTCTGGCCGGGGACCACCAGGGGACCCACGAGCGCGCGGACGCCGGAGATGTGGGCGTAGACGACCGGCGTTCCCGTGGCGAGGCCGGCCTCGTTCGCCCACACGCTGGCCGACGAGAAGCTCTTGTCGAAGCACACCGCTACCGCGTCGCAGCCCGCGACCAGGTCTGCGATCACGTCCCTGTCGATCCGTTCCGCCGCCACTGCCTCGGCCTTGCCCGGCGCGTCTGCGACCATCGCGCGGACGACCTCGTCTCTCCTGGCGCCGACGCTCGTCGCCGCGCCCGGCGGGACGAGACACAGGTTCGCCTCCTCGAGCGGATAGGGGTCGGCGAGGACTACCGCCCCCACGCCGGACCGTGCGAGCGCCACGGCCAGGTGCGCTCCGTGCGCCTCCAATCCGACGACCCCCACGCGGGCGGCCCCCAGGGTCCGCGTGGCATCCGCGCGCTCGACGCCGAGCTCCTCGACGATCGCGAGCAGCGGGTCCAGGCGCGAGGGCGCGGCCCTGGGGACAGGCGACGACGAGCGACGCATGACGTGCGACCGGGCGAGCTGGCCCAGGTAGTCGTCGAGCTCGGCCGCGTCGGCGGCGCCGGTTTCGTTCGCGACCTCGGCGACGGACCGCGTCCCGTCGAGCAGGGGCAGGATCCGCTCGCGGAAGACCTCTGCGGACGCGCCCTCGATCCGTACGGTGGCGGTGTCGGAACGCAGGAGCGTGTCGCCGTCACCTACCGCGACGACGTCGACGCCGGGCGCGAGCCTGTAGTAGACGTCGCCGGGGTTCGCCAAGGGACGACGGGAAGCGCTTACCCGCCGAGCCCGCCGAAGCCGCCGCCCCTCCATCCGCCGACGTTGCACGGTCCGCACGTGCACTCGTAGATGCACGGCGGCGGCAGGCAGGGCTTGATGCACAGGTAACCGATCGGCGGCAGCTTCGGCCGCACGTAGCACTCGTTGATGCCGCACGCGGGATCGATCCCGACCACGTCCCGCACCTTCTGGTATGTCGCGATCTCGTCGGCGCTGATGTCGGTTGGCTCGGCCGTCTGGGACGCAGCACGCTGGCCCTGGAGCTGGTCCTCGAGCTGCTTGATCCTCATCTCGAGCTTCCTGATCCTGTCGTCGCCCATCGCGTCCCCCAATCCGAGACCGGAATCCTCCCGCGCGAAGTTAATGACGGGGCCGAGGCCCTGTCAACGGGTGGGTGAAGGCCCTGGGGGCGCGGGCCGTGTGCGAGCCTCGGCGAACGTTTTGCGGGGCCGGTCCTAGCTCGACTTCTTGCCGCCCTTGCGGCCTGCCCTCGCCTTCTGTGCCTTGGAGCCGCCGGTCGACTTCTTGCCCGACGACCGCGAGCCGGTCGACTTCGACCTGCCGGTCGTCTTCTTGCTGGCGGACGACCGCGAACGCGTGGACTTCGACCTGCCGGTCGACTTCTTGCTGCTACTGGAACGAGACGTCGTCTTCTTGCTGCCGGAGCGAGAGGTCGTCTTCTTGCTGCTGCCGGAGCGAGACGTGGACTTCTTGCTGCCGGACCGAGACGTCGTCTTCTTGCGAGACGTCGTCTTCTTGCCGCCGGAGCGAGAGGTCGTCTTCTTGCTGCTGCTCGATCTCGACGTCGACTTCTTGCTGCTTGCCGACGACCGCGAGCCGCTCGACTTCGAGCTACCGGACGACTTGGAACCGCCCGACTTCGAGCCGCCGCCCGAGCTCGACCCTCCCGAGGAGCTCTTGCCCCCGCGGCTCGACGCGCCGGGCGAGTTCGAGATCGCCGCGGCGCGCGACTTGCTCATCCCCTTCTTGCGCAGACCTTCGTACTGTTTGTCGTCCTTCACGCTGGGACCGTGGTCCTTGGCCATCTCTCCTCCTCTCTACGACTCGTTTTGCCCTACCCATACAAAGGGATCGCATGCCTCACGCGAGCTTCTGCTCCAGCCGTCGCAGCATCTTCAGGCTGCGCAACGTCGTCTGCTGGCGCAGGGTCTTCTCCAGAAGCGCGCCCGAGACGGTGGCGCGACCCATGCCTGCGCGCGCCAGCCAGTAGACCTCCTTCCCCCGGACCGTCACGGTGTCGGTCTCGTTGCCGAGGGCCTCGACGGCTCGCCGGGCGGAAACGGTCGCTCCTTTCTTCAAAAAGCCGACGTGCACGGCGTCGGCGACGTCCGGACCGGAGAACGGCTGCTCGCGAACGAGCCTGGGTATCGACGAAGCCGGGCGCACGAACGCGACGACCTCGAAGCCGAGGTCCTCCGCCAGAGCGGCTTCGATCGCGGCCTCGGCGTCGGGCGCCTTGTCGCGCGTCCGGAAGACGACGTTCCCGCTGGCGATGAACGTCGCGACGTCCTCGTAGCCGAGGTCCTCGAACGCGGCGCGCAGGCGATCCATGGACACTCGCCTCTTCCCGACGTTCACCGCACGAAGGAACGCGACCTTCACGGCCATGGGGGAAGTGTAGGAACCCCGCCGAGGGGCTGGTTTGCTTGCCGACATGCAGGGAGAAACCGTCGGCGTGCGAGCCGATCGTCGAGCCGCGGGAAGATTGGGCCTCGTCCTGGGCGTCGTCCTCCTGCTCGCCGCCTGCGGGCTGCCGCGGGACCCCGAGACCACCCTGCAGCGCGTCTCGGGCGGCACTCTGCGCGTAGGCGTCTCCGAGCACGAGCCCTGGGTCGTCCTCGGAGGCCCCGAGCCGGCCGGCGTCGAGGTCGAGCTCGTGGAACGGTTCGCGGACGAGATCGACGCGGAGATCGAGTGGGTCGAAGGCGAGGTCGAGGAGCTCGCCGGCGCGCTCCACGTGCGCGAGATCGACCTCCTGATAGCCGGCCTGACGTCGCGGTCGAAGATCGCGTCGGAAGGCGCGCTGACCCATCCGTACCTGACGACCGCGGTCGTGGTGGCCGCGCCGCCCGAGATGTCGTTGAAGCAGATCGCGGGCGTCGAGGTCGCCGTCGAGGCCGCGACGGAGGAAGCCGGCCTCCTGGAGAAGACCGACGCGGTCCCCGTGCGCGTGGCCGACGTGACGCGGGCCGAGGGCGCAGTGGTCGTCGAGGACTACCTGGTCGACGACCTCGACCTCGAGGACACCGGCGTGAGGCTGGACGAGATCGACCACGTCATGGCGGTGCCGCACGGCGAGAACGCGTGGCTCGTGCGGCTCGAGCGCTTCCTGCTAGAGGACCCCGGCACGGTCGCGCGCGTGCTCGAGGAGAACGACGGCGGATGAGGCCGACGCGTAGGCACGAGCTGCCTCCGGACAAGGCGCGCGTCCACCGGAGGGCGTCGAGGCTCGAATGGCTCACGCTCGTGTACCTCGCGAGCGCGATCGTGCTCATCCGGCTCACGATGGGTGCATCGCAGGCGATGAAGGTCGCGTGGCTCGAGGACATGCTGAGCCTGATCCCCGCAGCGACGTTCCTCGTCGCAGCGCGTCTCCGCGACCGGGCCCCCGACGCGGAGCACCCGTACGGCTGGCACAGGTCGATCTCGATCGCATACCTGATCTCGTCGGTGGCGCTCCTCGTCATGGGCGCCGTCCTCCTGTTCGACTCGGTCACGAAGCTGATCTCGTTCGAGCACCCGACGATCGGCACAGTGACGCTGTGGGGGCACCACGTGTGGCTCGGGTGGCTGATGATCCCCGCCGCCGCGTACAGCGCCTTCCCGGCGATGGTCATCGGGCGGATGAAGCTCCCGCTCGCCCGCGAGCTACACGACAAGGTCCTGTTCGCCGACGCGAAGATGAACAAGGCGGACTGGCTCACCGGTTGCGCGGCGATCGCCGGCGTGCTCGGGATCGCCTACGGCCTGTGGTGGGCGGACGCGGTCGCCGCCGCGATCATCTCGGCCGACATACTCCACGACGGGATCTCGAACGTCCGCCACGCGTTCGCCGACCTCATGGACACGGCGCCCACTCGCGTCGACGGCTCGGGCCGCGACCCTCTGCCCGCGCGCGTCGAGACCGAGGTGGAGAAGCTCGCTTGGGTCGAACGGGCGAGCGCCCGCCTGCGCGAGGAGGGCCACGTCTACTTCGGCGAGGTGTTCGTCGTCCCCCGCGGGGGCCGCGTCTCGGCCCAAGCGGCCGACGACGTGGCCGAGATGCTGGCGCGCCTCGACTGGCGCTTGCACGACGTGGTCGTGGTTCCGGTGGCCGCGCTCGACGACGAGGACGACCGGCCGAGCGACGGCTGAGGCGGCCTCGTTTACGTTTCACCGATGGCCGCAGCGCAGCGAACGATCGGAGTCGTGGGGGCGGGCTCGATCGGCACCGGCGTCTGCGTCGACCTCGTGCTCCACGGGCTCCGGGTCGTCCTGGTCGACGTCTCGTCCGACCAGCTCGACCGGGCGCGCTCGTCGATCCTCGAGACCGTGCGGCTTGCGCCGATGCTGCGCCGAGGGCTCCCCAAGGTGCCTGCCGGCGAAGCAGCGGCAGCGCTGCGCCTGGACACCGCCCTTTCGGCCGTCGCCGCATGCGAGCTCGTAGTCGAGAACGTCACCGAGGACTGGGAGGTCAAGCGGTCGGTCTACCGGGAGCTCGACGCCGTCGCGGCCCCCGGCGCGCGGTTCGGCGTGAACACCTCCAGCATCCCCATAGCGCGGGTAGCGGCGGAGACGTCGCGTCCCGACCGCGTCGTGGGGATGCACTTCATGAACCCGCCGTACCTCAAGGAGGCGGTCGAGGTCGTGCGCGGCGCGGCGACGTCGGACGAGACGCTCGACTACGTCCGCGGGCTGTTCGAGGTCCTCGGCAAGGAGGCGATAGTCGTCGACGACCACCCGGGCTTCGTGAGCAACCGGATCTCGCATCTCTTCTTCAACGAGGCGGCCCGCGTCGTGGAGGAGCAGGGGGTCCCTGCGGCGACGGTCGACCGCCTGTTCAAGAAGTGCTTCGGCCACCCGATGGGCCCCCTCGAGACCGCCGACCTCATCGGCCTGGACACCGTCGCCCTCACGCTCGACAGCCTGTACGACAGCTACGGGGATCCCAAGTTCCGGTGCTGCGACCTGCTGCGGGAGATGGTCGGCGACGGCCGGCTCGGCCGGAAGACCGGAAAGGGCTTCTACGACTATCCCTAGCCGCTTCCGGACCGGCTGGGGATAGCATCGGCGGGTGGACCGGCGACCGCGCGCAACCTCTCTCTGGCTGGTGCTCCTCGCGCTCGGGGGGCTTCTCGCCGGGCACCTGATGTCGTACTTCGTCGTGGCGCCCCACGCGCACGAGCGTGCCGAGCTCCTGGCATCGACGGGCCACTCCGGCCACGGCGCGTTCGGCACCCTCGCCTTGACGGCGGCGTTCGCCGCCGCGATCGGGCTCTTCATGCAGCGCATCCGGACCCACGGTGACCACGGGGTGTCCCGCGCCCGTGTGGCGGCGCGGCTGTGGGCGATCCAGACGCTGGGATTCGTCCTTCTCGAGACCTGGGAGCGCGGCCACGGTCTCGCCGGCGTCGTAGAGCTGGTCCACGAGCCCGCGTTCCTCGTCGGCCTCGTCGCCCAGGTGGTCGTCGCTCTCGCCGCCACGGCAATCGTTCGTCTCGTCGAGGCGACCGCGGACGCCCTGCTGCGGCTCCTCGCGACCTTCGCGCACGCAGCGATTCGTTCCTTCCTTCCGCCGGGTGAACCCGTACGCGCCGTCGCGTCGATCGCGCGCGCGGCGTGGAACCTCCGCGGCCCCCCTGCTCCGGCCGGTTACCGCAACTAACCGACCGAGAGGAGAACCTCCATGAAGAAAGCCCTTTTGGGCGCGCTCGCGGGCGCAGTGCTCACCGCGGTCGCGCCGGCAGCCAGCGCACACGTCACCGTCCAGCCGAACGAAGCAGTCGCCGGGTCGTTCTCGCGCTTCGTCGTGCGGGTCCCGAACGAGAGGCCCGACGCCGGCACCACCAAGGTCGTCGTGAAGCTGCCCCCGCTGGCGTTCGTCAGCTTCGAGGACCGCGAGGGATGGAAGCGCAAGGTCCGGATGGTCGAGCTCGACGAGCCTCTCCAGGTCGCCGACACCGAGATAACCGAGACCGTCGGGCGCGTGACGTGGAAGGGCGGGCGCATCGGCCCGGGCGAGTTCACCGAGTTCGGGTTCTCCGCGCGGATGCCCGACGGCGAGGAGTCGCTCGTGTTCGAAGCCCTGCAGACCTACTCGAGCGGTGAGGTCGTCGAGTGGACCGGCGCGCCGGACTCCGAGACTCCGGCCGCGCGTCTGACGACGTACGACCTCGGTCTCGAGGAGGGGCAGGGACAGCTCGCTGTGCTCGCCGCGCTCGCCGCGGACGAGAGCTCCGACGACGACGACGGCGAGGCGGCGGGTGACGACGCGGAGGACGAGGACGAAGGCACCGGCACGGCGACGGTCCTGAGCGGGATCGCGCTCGTCCTCGCTCTGATCGCGCTCGTCCTCGCCCTGCGACGCGGAGGGACGGGGGAGACCCGGCCATGAAGCGCACGACCGTGGCGGCGGCCGCCCTCGCGGCCGTCCTGATGCAGGCGGCGCCTGCGCTCGCGCATGCGGAGCGCTCCGCGTCGACGCCGGAGGAGGGTGCGACCGTGGCGGTCCCGCCCGGCGTCCTGAACGTGACGTTCACCGAGCCCCCGACGGGCGACGCCGTGGTGGAGGTGGCCGACGGATGCGGGCGGGACGTCGTCGCGGACCTCGAGATCCAGAACTTCGAGATCGCGGCGACGCTCGCGGAGGGGCAGCCCGGGAGGTGGACCGTTCGTACGAACGTGATCTCCGCGGTCGACGGCCA
The DNA here is from genome assembly GCA_036258555.1 of Actinomycetota bacterium. GTDB lineage: Bacteria > Actinomycetota > CADDZG01 > CADDZG01 > WHSQ01 > JALZEG01. The sequence continues at coordinate 15,506 of DATADL010000183.1, forward strand.
CAACACGCGCGACCGGTGGACGTTCGCCGTCCGCGGCGAGCCCGACTGCTCTGCGGCCGAGAGCGCACCTCCCGACGACACGGCGGCTGGTGGCGACGACGACGAGGGGGGCGGGAGCAGCGCGCTCCCGCTCCTCGCCGTCGGGGGCGCGACCGTCGCCCTCGTCGTGCTGGGCCTGATGCTGAGGGGTCGCGGAACCTGACGGCGAGCGGACTGCGTGGCATCATCCGGCTCGGCTCGACGGACGTTTGCGACGAAGGGGGCAGAGATGAGGCGGTTGAAGCTCGTGGTCGTGACGGCTCTTGCCGCGTCGACGATCGGCGTGACGGCGGCGCCCGCGCAGGCGCGCTGTCATCCCGACTTCGCGGCGGTGTGCCGGGTGATCGTGCTCGTGTGCGAGGCGACCGGCAGGCCCTGCGCGGCGTAACGAACCGGTAGACCGCTCCCTGGTTTCCGGCTCTTCGCTTCGCGGTAGAGGAACGCCGTGACGGAGAGCAAGCAAGACCGCGAGCTCATCGAGCTCCTCAACGAGCTGCGCGTCGCGCTGCCGGGCGTACAGGTCCTGTTCGCGTTCCTGCTCGTGGTCCCGTTCAGCCAGGGCTTCGCAGACGTCACGTCCTCCGAGAAGGGTGTCTACTTCGCCGCGTTCCTGTGCACGACTGCGGCGACCGTCCTCTTGATCGCGCCGACGACCTACCACCGTCTCAGGTGGCGCCGGCACGACAAGGAGCGCATGCTCGCGACCTCGAACAAGATGGTGATCGGCGGGATGGCCTTCCTCGCTCTCGCGATGTGCTGCGTCGTCTACTTCATCACGAGCTTCTTGTACGGGGCAGCGGCCTTCGTCACCGCCGCGGCGGCCGGCGCGTTCGCGTTCTTCTGGTTCGTCGTGCCGCTCTACCGGCAGGCGAAGGACGGCTAGGGATCAGCCGAGGTAGTAGCCCTCGAAGGTCGCGGGGAACGCTTCGGTCAGGGCGGGGATGACCGGAGAGGAGCACACGGGACAGCTCCCGGTCTCGTTCTCCTCGAGGAAGACTGTTCGCTCGCAGCCCACGCAGATAGCTCTCGTAACCATTGACCCTCCTGTTGCGGTCGGGGGAGGCTGCGTCTCAACCCGTGCGGGCATTGTGCCCGGTTCCCCCGGCGCTGTCGAGCCCGGCCCGTCGCACGAAGGCATACTCGGGATGCTGGGCCGGCCAAAGGGGGTGCGGGGGATGAGGCGAGGGATCGGGCGGCTCGTCGCGGGGGCCGCGGTGGCGATGCTCCTGACGGGGCCGGCGGCCGCTTCCGGCGAGGACCGGTTCCCGCGGCTGTCGGTCACGGAGGCCGAGACGCTGGTCGGAGCGCAAAGAGCCGGGTCGAACGCGATCTTCGTCCAGCTCGTGCCACCCGCGGTGAAGCGCTACCAGTGGACCGTCGTCGCCTACAAGGCGAGCCCGAAGGCCGACACGCTCTTGACGATCCACTTCGCCCGCTCGCGTGCGCGGCGCACGCAGCTCCAGTCGAGCCAGTTCTCCTGGACGCTTCCGCCGCGCGCGCTGAAGACGGCCGGCGACCTGCGGCCCGCCTCGCTCGACACCGGCGACGGGATGGGGAACAACGGCCGGATCCGAATGAGCCTCACGTCGTCCGAGGAATACGGGCGCTTCCCCGCCGAGGACGGGTGCACCGGGGCGGTCTCGGTACGTGTCGGGAGGCTCGGCGGGCGCTTCCGGTTCAACGCCCGCGACGAGCACTTCGGACGGATATCGATGCGGGGCGCTCGGGCCTTTCTGTACCGGGGGCACGACTACCGGTGCAGGGACGAGGTCTCCCCGCCTCCACCGTGTCCGCCGAACCTCTCGTTCGGGGCCGCCGACGTCGAGGGCACGCTCGCCCTGGCCGCGTTCAAGACACCCGAGGGCAAGGTCGACCAGGCCGTCGTCGTACAGCGCGAGCTCGACACGGGGATCTCCCTGCACCGGATCTCGGTCTCGCTCGCGGTGCCCGACGCCTTCGAAGCGTCCGACGACCTGAGCTCCGCGACCGTCGACGGCGACGCCGGCACGCCCTGGCTCAGCGGCGACCTCGACTACGTCGCGCCTCCGGCCGGGGAGGCAGTCGACGAGGAGTGTGGGCCGTACCGGGAGTCGTCGGGGCTGGCGACCGGCAACTACACGGCGCACTTCGACTCGATAGGAGACGTGACGCCCGCGGCGACGGGGATCCCCGCGACGTTGCGGCGCGAGCTTTAGGGTCTCCCGCATGAAGACGACCCGGACTCTCATCTTGGTGGTCCTGCTGCTCCTCGGCGCCGCCTGCGGCGACGACTCCTCCGAGGCCGGCGGCGGAGGCGGTTCCGACACCCCGCTGGACGGGTGCGAGACGGGGGCGGTCGTCGAGCTCGACTCCGGGCTCGAGTACGAGGAGCTCGAATGCGGCGACGGCGACGAGGTGGCGCGCGGCGACCTGATCACCGTCCACTACACCGGAACCCTGGAGGACGGGACCGAGTTCGACTCGTCGCGGGGCGGCGATCCCGTGTCGTTCGCGCTCGAGTCCGGGAGCCTCATCGAGGGGTGGGTCGAGGGCATCCCCGGGATGAAGGAGGGCGGCCGGCGCCGGCTGACGATCCCGCCGGAGCTCGGGTACGGCGAGGCCGGCTACCCGCCGGACATCCCGCCGGACTCCACGTTGATATTCGACGTCGAGGTCGTTCGGATCGAAGAGGACCCTCAGTCCTAGATCCAGCACCACCCGCGCGGGGGCCCGCCCCCGTCGCCGGTGCTCGTGACGATCCTCTCGACCCTCTTGCCGTCGACCGTCTCGACGACGATCGACGTCGACTTCTCGGGCTCCGGCGCCTCGCAGTCGTCGAACGCCTTGATGCGCGCGCGCCACTGGTGCTCGGGGATGGAGACGTTCGCGAGGATCGGGTAGTAGAAGACGAACAGGCTCACCGCGCCCGCGGCGAACAGCCCGACGGCCGCCTTCGCCTCCCACGTCCACCCGATGCGGGTCACGACCCACGCGAGCGCGAGGCACATGAACGGGATCGTCGGGAGCAAGTAGAAGATGAACACGGCCTCCCGGTTCCACGTGAGCCCTATCCACGGTAGGTAGGTCAGCAGGAACCCCGCGACGACGAAGCCGTCGGGGCCCCCGATCGATGCGACGGCGTCGCGTTTGGGCTTCCACCACTCCCACCGCCGCACCCATCGGAACAGCGCGAACAGCACGGCGAGGATCGACGCACCCCACACGAACGGGCTCCCCGTCGCGAGGACCTCCTTGACCTCACCCTGCGGGGCCGGCGGGTCGCACGACGACCCCCCGCAGTACGCGTAGGAGACCGGACGCTTCAACAGGATCCACGACCACCATGGCGACTGGTAGGAGTGCGTCGCGTCGAGGTCGTCGTGGAACTGCGCCATCTCGAACTGCTGGTTCCAGACGTTGTTGACCCATGCATCCGCGGTCCAGGGCAGCGCGGTGTACGAGCCGCCGATACGGCCGATGTACGTGAGCCCGTACAGCGCGACCGGGAGGATCACGAGCCACACGGCGATCGACGGCAGCTCCTCGCGCGCGAAGCGACGCCAGGGGCGCGGGTGGCCGTCCCGCCGGCGCGTTCCGATCTCCCACGCGAACGTCAGCAGGATGACGACGGCGAGGATCATCCCCCCCGACCACTTCGACGCGACCGCGCCCGCGCCGGCGGCGCCGGCCGCGAGCCGCCACGGACGGTCCAGGAGCCGGTGCGGCCTGGCTTCGGGAGGACGCTCGAGCATCGCGAGCATCCGGTCGCGGTCGTACGCGACGAACAGCATCGCGGCGACGCCGAACATCGGGACGAAGACGTCGAGCATCGAGGTACGGGACTGCACGAAGTGCAGGAAGTCGATCCCGAGGAGCCCGGAGGCGAGCGTCGCCCCGAGCGTCGACCGGAGGACCTTGCGAGCCAGCAGGTACAGGAGCGCGACCGTGACGATCCCGGCGATGGCCGCGGTGATCCGCCACCCGAACGAGTCGTAGCCGAAGAGCCGGATCCCGAGCGCGATCAGCCACTTCGACATCGGGGGATGCACGGGTGTGCTCTCGTGGTCGATGCCGCATACCGCGGGGGCCGTGTACACGTACCAGCACGCGTCGCGCGCGTAGTAGACCTCGTCGAAGATCAGGTGCTTGGGGTCGGCGAGCCGCGTCAGCCGCAGGGCCGCGCTGCCTATCGTGACCCCGCTCAACGCGAGCCAGTCGATCGGCGACCACCCGGCCCGCCGCGGCGGAGGCGGAGGCGGAGGCGGTTGGGGGGAACCGTCCGGGGCGGGTGCCGCCGCGTCGTCCGGGGCACGCGCGACCGCCTCGTCCTCCGGCGCGCGTCGCGGTTCGCCCTCAGCCACGGAACGGGAGCATAGTTAGTCTCCACGCCTGTGCGAACGATCGTGGCGGGGCTGCGGGGCTTGCGTGACGCCCCGCTTGCGCTTGCGCCGTTCGCGGCCGAAGGCGTGCTTGCCGGCGTTCTCGTCCTGACCGGCGCGTTCCCGGGCGACGGCGCCGCCGCGGCGAGCGCCGCCGTCTTCCCGCTCGACGTCTTCTTCGACGTGAAGCAGGCGCTCGCCCACGGACGCGGCTGGCCGTGGTTCGGGGCAGCTGCGTCGCTGTCCGTCGTCGTGCGAAGCGGCGTGCTCGCGCTCACCCTGTGGCTGAAGGACGAGCGGCGGGGCGACCTGGCCGTGACGTGGGTGAGGTGCATGCGGTTGACTTCGATCGCGGTCGTCGCTCTGCTCCCGAGCGCCGCCTTGCTGTTCGCGGGCGTCGCGATCAGGTACGCCCCGTTCGTGTGGATCGGAGCGCTGGCCGGGTTCGTCCCGTCCGTGTGGCTCGCGCGCCGCGCCGCGGCCGGCGACGCCGGAGCGGGCGCGCCGGCCGGAAAGGGCGTCCCTGAGATCGGCACGTTCCTGGGCTACGCGTTCGTCGTCACGCTCCTGGCGGCGGCGATGTCGGTGCTCGGCGGGACCGGGCGGTGGGCCGTCGCGCTGCTGCTCGCGTGCTCCGCCCCCCTGCACGCGCTCTACCTCCTCGGCTGGAGGACGCACCTCCAGCAGGAGACGTATCCCGCCGGAGGGTCCGTCGCGGTCGCCGTGACCGTTCTGGGCGTCCTCGGCCTCGCGGGGGCGACCGTCTACGACCGCTACGTGCGAGAGACACCTCCGGTGGCGAGCGCGCGGTCGGGCGCGACGTTCGCGCTGCTCGGCGGCGCCGACTCGACGAGCGAGACCGGCGCGCTGTCGGAGCTCGACCCCCGGGACTTCGGCTTCGCGGCCGAGGACGCCGTCGTGCTCTCGTATTCCGCCCTGGACTCCTATGCGGCGGAAGACACGCACCGCGACCTCCGCCGGGTCGCGGTGGAGGTGGCCGGGCAGCTCGGAGGCCTCGACCAGCCCGTGTACGTGCTGGGCCACTCGCAGGCGGCGGGGATCCTCGACCGCCTTCCGGGCGGGCTTCCCGACGCCGCGGTGGTCATCTCACCCCCGCCGAAGGCGGCGCCGCCGGTGGAGGTCCCTCCGCCGGGGGCGAGGGGGCCGGGCAAGCCGGGAGGCGACTCCGCCCGCGTGCTGGCCGGGCTCCTGGACGCGGTGGGCGCCGGCGGGTTCGACGTCGACGCCCCCGCTGCTCCGGTGCACCTGGAGCCGTTGCGTTCCTTCAGCCGTATGCGACGGATGGCGGTGTGGGCCCTGGGGGACTCGGTCTGGCTGCAAGGCGACTGGCGGCGCGCCGGCGAGACGAACGTGGTCGCGATCTCCGACCACGTCGGCGCGGTGAACGACGCCCGCGCGGTGTCGGCGGCCAGGCGGTTCCTCGCGGGGCTGCCCGTTCGGTCGGACGCGGCGTCGTGGCGCGGCGCGCTGGCGGCGGCGCTGCGGTACGCGTTCGAGCCGTGGAGACCCCGGTGACAATTGACCGCGCGGGCCGCCTCGGCGGGACGCCCACAGGAAACGCGGGCCGCCTCGGCGGGACGCCCACAGGAAACCCGGGCCGCCTCGGCGGGACGCCCACAGGACGCGCGGGCCGCCTCGGCGGGACGCCCACAGGACGCACGGGACGTCTCGTCCTGTGCGGGACGCCCATCGGCAACCTCGACGACATGTCGCCTCGCGCCGTCGCGGCGCTGCGCGACGCCGACGTCATCGCATGCGAGGACACTCGCCGGACGCGCAAGCTGCTGTCGCACTTCGGCATCCCCGGGCGCGAGCTCGTCGTGCTCAACGACCAGACCGAGCGCCGCAAAGCCCCGGAGGTCGTCGCCGAGATCGGCCGCGGACGCACGGTCGTCCTCGTCTCGGACGCGGGCATGCCCGGCCTGTCCGATCCCGGCTACCGCCTCGTCCGCGCCTGCGTCGACGCGGGGTACGACGTCGGCGTCGTGCCCGGCCCGAGCGCCGTCGTCACCGCGCTCGCGCTCAGCGGGCTCGCGCCGGGCCGGTTCGTCTTCGAGGGGTTCCTTCCCCGCAAGGCAGGCGACCGCCGGCGGAGGATCGAGTCACTCAGGCACGAACCGCGCACGATCGTGCTGTTCGAGTCGCCCCATCGCATCGAGGCGACGCTCGCCGACCTGCTCGACGTCCTCGGCGACAGGCGCGCGAGCCTCGCGCGGGAGCTCACGAAGCTCTACGAGGAGGTGCTGCGCGGCTCGCTGTCGGAGGTTGCGGCGGAGCTCGAGGAGCGGCCGCCCCGCGGCGAGATCACGCTGGTCGTCGAGGGCGCCGTGCACGACCACAAGCCGGAGCCGGCGCCCGAGGACCTCGCGGCGCGGGCGCGCGCGCTGATGGACGCCGGAGTCGAGCGCAAGGAAGCGCTGGCGCGAGTCGCCGAGGAAGCCGGCGTGCCGCGTCGGAAGGTGTTCGACGCGCTCGTCGAGGAATGAAAGTGGTACTGGGTGAGGGCTGAGTCCCGCGAGCTAGCGGTTGACGATCTCGTCTTCGGGCAGCCGCACCTCGCGGCGGCCCATCGTCCCGAGCTCGCCCGCGCACGCCTCGCACACGCGACGGTCCTTGAACTCGATGGCCGGATTGGGCGCGCCGCAGAACAGGCAGAGGTCCTGGCGCTTCTGCAGGATGACCTTGTCGCCGTCGACGCTTATCTCCAGCTCGTCCCCCTCGCGGATCCCGAAGACGCGGCGCAGCTCGGACGGGAGGACGATGCGGCCCAGCTCGTCGATCTTGCGCACTACCCCGGTAGACTTCATCCCAGTCAGACCCTCGCTTCCCCCAGGCTCCCAGTCCGCCGCCATTTCGTACACCGCTCCCAACGGTGCAGGCAGTTACTGGTAAGTACTGGATATCTTGAACGCCTCTACAGCGGAAGTCAAACATCAAACCGGTCAATCCGGTCACCGATTTGGCCCGACCGCCCTGATTTGGGAGCATTTGGAAAAGCCGAAATTGGAGATTTCTGGATGACTCGCGAAACCTTTTTCCGCGCCTGCTCTCCCGAGGGCTGATGCTGCGTGTGGTTCGACTCGCACTGTCACCTCTTCGACGTCGACGGTGAGCCGGCCGAGGCGGTCTCCCGCGCGGCCGCTCTCGGGGTCACGGACATGCTCGTCTGCGGCACCGACGTGCCCACGTCGCAGCGCGCCGCCGAGCTCGCCGGCCTCCCCGGGGTATGGGCGGCCGCGGGGCTGCACCCGACGTCGGCCCGCGAGTGGAGCGACGAGGTCGCCGCGGCCCTCGAGGCGCTCCTCGGCCGGGACCGGGTCGTCGCCGTCGGAGAGAGCGGCCTCGACATGTACTGGGACACGTCTTTCCTCGACGTGCAGCAGCGGGTGTTCGAGGCGCACATCGCCTGGGCGAAGGAGCACCACAAGGCGCTCGTGATCCACACTCGGAGCTCGGTCGACGAGGCGCTGGCGACGCTCGAGCGCGTGGCCCCGCCCGAGCGCCTCGTCTTCCATTGCTGGTCCGGCGACCGCGAGCAGATGGACCGCGCCCTAGACCTCGGCGCGTTCGTGTCGTTCGCCGGGAACGTCACGTTCAAGAGCGCGGGCGCGCTGCGTGAGCTCGCCGCGACCGTGCCCGGCGACCGGCTGCTGGTGGAGACCGACTCGCCCTACCTCGCCCCCGTGCCGCACCGAGGCAAGCCGAACGAGCCGGCCCACGTCGTGTTCGTCGGCACGGCCGTCGCGGAGGCGCGCGGCGAGACGGTCGGGGCCGTCGCCGAGACGACCGCGCGCAACGCGCAGCGGCTGCTCGCGTTACCCGGTGGCCGGCCGGTTGCCTGAGCTCCTCGGTGCGCGCCGGCTGCGCGAGCTCCTCGACGCGCACGGCGTCCGGCCCTCGAAGTCCCTCGGCCAGAACTTCGTCGTCGACCCGAACACGATCCGCAAGGTCGTCTCCGTCGCGGAGGTGGGGCCGGACGACCATGTGCTGGAGATC
>DATADL010000184.1:0-4395 GCA_036258555.1 Actinomycetota bacterium
GGCGATCCGGGTCACGACGACCGGCCAGCCGTCGATCTCCGACGACGAGGCGAGGGCGATGTTCGGCCTGCCTCCGAAGGTCGAGGACGAGGACGCCGCGAGCGCAGCCCGCGAGCTCCTCGGCGGCGTGGGCCTGACGGCCGTGCCGTCTCCCGACGGCGACGGCGTGTCCGGCGACGGGACCGGAGCGGACGCCGAGGACGTCTCGGTAGCCGAGTAAGGCGCAGCAACCAGAGGGGCCCCGGGGTAGCCGCCCGGGGCCCCTCTTCGCGCCCCGGGGCCCTTCGCGTGCGGCCCCGGCTACCTCGATTGCGTATTCAGGCGCGCCCCCGGCCCGGTCGAAGCTGGGTACATGAGAGACGCACTCTTCCAGCTGTTCTTCGTCGTCGCCGGGCTCTACGGAGGCATCCGGGCGGTCGACGACGTGAAGTGGGTCCGCGAGCGCAGGCTCGCCCGCAGCTCCTCGCGCTAGACCCCTCAGCAGGCGGCGAACGTGAGGTCGCCCGCCCGCACCGCGTCTGCGAACCCCAGCGTCCCGCCCGCCGCGGGCGAGAACTCGAGCAGGATGTCCTGCCCGTCCACCGACGCCCCCTCGAGGTTGAACAAGACGTCGGCGTAGGGCTCGTCCGCCACGAGGCTCGGCCCGGCCGCGGCCGCCTCCCGCTGCTCGAGGTCGGCCTCCGCGTCCGCCGCGTCCGAGTAGTGCAAGGCGACGACGGCCCGGGGATCCTCGGGCCCCCACAACCCGATCGCGGCAGCCTCGTAGGAATGCCCCGCCAACCCCCGCGCGTGCTCACGGGCCGTCGCGCTGCCGCCCCGGGCGAGCTCGTGCACGCCGCACAGAACGTCCGCCGAGAACGCCATGAAGAGCGGCGGCTCGTGCAGCGCAGCGACGGCGGCGGCCATCGCCGCGTTCCCCGGCTCCCTTTCGGCGAGCGCCTCGACGGCCGCGTCGAGCCGTTCCGACTCGGTCGAGAGCATCAGCGTCTTCTCGTCGACGATCGCCATGTTCGAGACCGACGGCGGCGTGCGCGGTCCGAATGCGTCCGCGTACCAGGGGGCGTCGAGGGCGCCCGCGTGGTGGAAGACGGCGATCCCACCCTCCTCGGTCTCGTCGTATCCCCGCTCCTCCAGCCGCCCCTCGAGGTCGGCTCGATCGATGGCCTCACGGAAACGCAGCACGTACAGATCGGGCGGCGAGTACGCGGCCTCCCACTCCACGTCGTCGGCATTCCATCCCCACAGCTCCTCGAAGTCGGGGTAGAGGTAGCTGTCGAAGGTCACGAGCGGGGCCAGCCCACGCCGGTGCAGCTCCGCGTGGAGGTCGCCCCCGTCGTAGTCCACGACCTCCTGGGGGTCGTCGGTCAGCGCGGCCCAGTGGGTGAAGACGATCTGGTCCGTGGCAGGCGGCGTCAGCGCGACGGCCTCCTCGACGGGGTTACCCCCCGAGGTGACGGGACCCGGGCGATCCTCGTCTCCGCCACAGGCGCCCAGCGCCACGCAGGTCGCGACCAGAGCAGCGAGCGTCCGCCTCACGCCCCGATGATGCACGACCTTCGCCGCCGTGAGAGAGGCCTCGGACGGTCGGCGTGCGCGGAACCTCGTTAGGGCGTGGGCCTAGCGGAGCTTCGGCCCCCCCACGAGCCGGCCGGCGAAGCCCTTGTCCCCGTAGTTCGACACCGACGTCGGGAGCTCGCACACCTCGATGCAGGCGTCGACGTACGCACCCCACGGGGTTCCGTCCGGCCCGATCTCGACGTCGATGAAGTCGAAGACGCGGCCGCACCGCCCCGGCCCGCACTTGCCCCGGAACAACGGCTTCTTCGGGTCGTTCACTGCTGCCGAGTAGAAGACCGGACGCTTGCTCAGCACGTTGGCCGACATCGTGATGTAGCCGTTCCACGTCACCTTCGTGTAGTCGACGCCGTCCTCGCGGGGCTTGCCCGGCGAGTTGGCGCTGCCCATGTAGGCGATCGCGATCTTGCCGGGCTTGCCGACGTCGATCGCGGGCAGGTTGGCCTCGTCGACGCCGGGGGCCGCGACCTTCATCGGCTCGCCCCACGTCTTGCCGTTGTTCCTCGAGATCGTCAGCCACAGGTTGTAGTCGGGCCCGATCCACGTGTAGTAGACGTTGCCGGCCTTGTCCACGTCGACGCTCGGGTCCGCGCCACCGGGGTGGCTCAGCTTCGACACCCTCACCTGCTCCCACGTGAGGCCCTCGTCGTGGCTGATGGCGACGAACGGCTCCCCGCAGTACTCCCGGGGGAGGAAGACCGTGCCGTCCTTCGGGCTGACCACGCCGTGGCCGTGGAGGCCGCCGCAGAGGTCCCGCTCGCCCTCGTCGTCCTCGCGGACGCCCTGGAACGCGGGGCTGCCGGTCGGCTGGAAGGTGAGCCCGCCGTTGATCGACTTCGAGCACGACGACGTGGCGATGTCGTTCCAGCAGTAGTAGAGGACGTTCTCGTAGGCGATAGGCGTGCTCGTGGCCGGGGGCCCGCCGAAGAACGTCTGGTGGTCGTTGACCGGCCGGCCGCAGGCGAGCGGGTTCGTGATCCACGAGCCGCCCTCGTCGTCGGTGAACGAGAGGAGCGAGCAGGCGACGGTCAGGTCGATCGTGAAGAGCCGCCCGGTGTCCTTGTCCATCCAGATGTAAGGGTCGAGCGTGACCGGGTGGACGTTCTCGGGACCGATCTTCGGCGAGACGTTCGTCCAGGTGCCGCCGTGGTCGTCCGAGCGGACTATGTCGACCTGGTTGGGCCTGCCCCCGACGGTGTCGATGTCGGCGCCGACGAAGAAGACCGAGCCGTCCCCGCTGTGGGCGACCGTCGGCTCGCCGGCGTCGAGCGTCGTGTCGTACCAGCGGGCCGAGGGCGTGTCGGGCGCCGAGATCACCTTGCCGCCGGCGAGGTGCGCGACGGCGCGGCCCCCGGCGTCCTTCAGCCCGCTCTGCTTGCCCTTGGCGCCGACCCCGGTGAGGAGCCCGGCGGCGAGCGAGGCGACGACGACGCCGGCGACGGCCGTAGCGACTCTGCTCCTGGTCGTCTCGAACACGAAGAACCCCCCGGTAGAGGACGGAAGTTGGCGATCCCCCGACAACTTCGACACACCACCCCCTCCCCCTGCCCCCCGATAGAGCGGAGGCGACCCCCGCCATCGACGAGCCGGAGGTGGCCCCTGCCCGGAGCGAGGGCTTAAAGGTTGCGCGTGAGCGGAGCGGCAGGGGCCACCGGAGGCGGGGACCGGAAGGCGGGGACCACCGAAGCGACCCGTTTGACCAGGTCGGACGACTGGCCTATCCTCGACGGCTGCGTCCCTTCGGGGGCGCATCCCGCGTCTGCCTTTGATTCGCGGGAACCAAGCAGAGGACCACCCGAGTTCGGCGAGCTCCTGCAGGCCCGGTTGCCCCGGGAACCGCAGGGGTCGGGGTTCATCGCTGAACGAGAAGCCGTCGAAGAGGACGCCGCGACGAGGATCGCGGCCCCCTTATCTCCTCGACGCCTGGCACAAAAGGTCTCCGGCGCCGGCTTCGGCGCGGGGGCCCATAGAGGTGAGACAGCCCGGCGACAGCCGGGAACGAAGACATGGCCGGCCGCCTCACGACGGCGCCCGGCCGGGAGGTAGACGAGTTGCCGACTATCCAGCAGCTGGTCCGCACGGGCCGGCAGAGCAAGCGAGAGAAGTCGAAGTCGCCGGCCCTGAAGGGGTCGCCGCAGCGCAGGGGTGTCTGCACCCGCGTCTACACGACCACTCCGAAGAAGCCGAACTCGGCGCTTCGCAAGGTCGCCCGCGTCCGTCTCACCTCCGGCATCGAGGTCACCGCGTACATCCCCGGCATCGGCCACAACCTCCAGGAGCACTCGATCGTGCTCGTCCGCGGGGGCCGCGTGAAGGACCTCCCTGGCGTTCGCTACAAGATCATCCGCGCCGCCCTCGACACCGCGGGCGTCCGCGACCGCGTCCAGTCCCGTAGCAAGTACGGCGCGAAGAAGGCGGGAGGTTCCTGATGCCGAGGAAAGGACCCGCCGCGCGGCGGGAGCTGCTGCCGGACCCCATCTACAACTCCCTGCTCGTCACCCAGATCCAGAACCGGATCATGACGCGCGGCAAGCGCACGCTCGCCGAGGCGATCGTCTACGACGCGCTGCGCAAGGTGCAGGACAAGACGGGCAAGGACCCTCTCCCGCTCCTCAAGAAGGCGGTCGACAACATCCGGCCGCTGCTCGAGGTCCGCTCCCGGCGGGTCGGAGGCGCGACCTACCAGGTTCCGGTCGAGGTCCAGTCCAGAAGGGGCGGGACACTGGCCATCCGCTGGCTCGTCACGTTCTCGCGCAAGCGGCGCGAGGCGTCGATGGCCGACCGGCTCGCCGGCGAGATCCTCGACGCCTCCGGCGGCGC
>DATADL010000185.1:0-12426 GCA_036258555.1 Actinomycetota bacterium
TAGAACGGTGACCAGGCATTTTGCCCTAAGCAATAGTGCCTAGTAGTCACCTTTGCTCATGCCCGGCACCCCACCAAGCCCTCGACCGCCTCCGCGCCGGCGCGGACCAATGCGCCCGCACACGCACAAATCGTCGCCCCCGTAGTCATAACGTCGTCCACCAGGACCACCCGGGCGTGGACAGGACGGGCCACGTAGGCGTCCTTCGGGTTCTCCCGTCTCTGGGCACCCGAGAGGCTCGTCTGGTCGGCCTTCGGCGCCGTGAGCGCGAGCAGGCCCCGCGCGGGGAGCCCGAGACGCGCCGCGACGAGCCACGCGAGCACTTGCGCGTGGTCGAAGCCGCGCCGCCGCGCCGCCCGCGGATCGCCGGGGACCCACGTCACGAGGTCGCCGGCGACGCCGTCGCGCCACGCGCTGCGGCACATCGCCTCTACCACGGGAAGGGCGGCCGTCCTCAGCCCGCGCAGCTTGAGACCGAGCACGAGCGCTCGCGGCACGGCCTCGTAGAGACACCCCGCAGACAGCCGGGCCAGGGGCGGCGGTGCCTCCAGGGGCGGGCACGCCGGGAGCGCATGCCGGCAGGACGGGCACAGCACGTGTCCTACGACAAAGCAAGAGGTGCAGCGGGGCGGGCCGGCGAGATCGAGCATGCCCCCACGCTAGGGGCCGGGTGCGACGGTTTCGCCATCTCCGGTCGCATCCTCCCGGAAAGCGGGAGCTTGCGACCAGAGATCGGCCACGAGCGCTAGGTCCCCTCTTCCCAGCCCTCCAGGTACGCGCGCTGGTCCGGCGTCAGCTCGTCGATGCGCACGCCCATCGTCTCGAGCTTGAGCCGCGCGACCTCGCGGTCGATCTCGTCGGGCACCGCGTACACCTTCTTCTCGAGCGTGGCCGCGTTCTGCGCGAGCCACTCGCACGACAGCGCCTGGTTCGCGAAGGACATGTCCATGACCGATGCCGGGTGGCCCTCCGCCGCGGCGAGGTTCACGAGCCGCCCGTCGGACAGGACGTACAGCTTCCTGTCACCTTCCATCGCGTACTCGACGACCTCGGTACGCACCTCGCGCTGCGAGGACGACATCGCGCGCAGCGCGGAGAGGTCGATCTCGATGTCGAAGTGACCGGCGTTCGCCAGGATCGCGCCGTCCTTCATGACCTCGAAGTGGTCCGCGCGCAGCACGTGCTTGTTGCCCGTCACCGTCACGAACACGTCTCCCTGCGTCGCCGCGTCGACGCCGGGCAGCACGCGGTACCCGTCCATCGCGGCCTCGAGCGCGCGCGTCGGGTCCACCTCCGTCACGACCACGTCGGCCCCCATCCCCTTGGCACGAGAGGCCACCCCGCGGCCGCACATGCCGTAGCCGCAAACGACGACGGTCCGGCCGGCGAGGAGGACGTTCGTCGCGCGGATGATCCCGTCGATCGCCGACTGACCGGTCCCGTAGCGATTGTCGAACAGGTGCTTCGTGCGTGCGTTGTTCACGCTCACGATGGGGTACCCGAGGACGCCGTTCGCCTCCATCGAGCGCAACCGGATGACGCCGGTCGTCGTCTCCTCGGTCCCGCCGATGATCTCGGGGAGCTGGTCCGGCCGCTGCTGGTGCAGCATCGTCACGAGGTCTCCCCCGTCGTCCATCGTGATCACCGGGCGCCGGTCGAGCACGGCCTTGATGTGCCCGTAGTAGCCCGCCTCGTCGACGCCCCGGATCGCATACGTCGGGATCCCGTACTCCTCCACCAATCCCGACGCCGTCGCGTCCTGCGTCGAGAGAGGGTTGGACGCGCACAGCGCGACGTCGGCGCCGCCCGCGGCGAGCGTGCGCATCAGGTTCGCGGTCTCGGTCGTCACGTGGAGGCACGCCGCGATCACGAGCCCGTCGAGCGGACGCTCCTTCTCGAACCGCGACCGGATGCGCTCGAGCACCGGCATCTGGCGGTCGGCCCACTCGATGCGCAGGCGCCCCTCGGGCGCGAGCGACAGGTCGCGGACGTCGTTGTCGACGGTCATGTGGTCGTCTCTCCTTCGCCGTCGGGCTTCTCGGCCTCGTCGACGAGGAGGACCGGGATCCCGTCGCGTATCGGGTAGCGGTAGCCGCACTCGCCGCGGCAGACGAGCGCCGACTCGTCGGGGAGGTGCTCGATGTCGCCGCGGCAGTTGGGGCAGGCGAGGATCTCGAGGAGCCGTTCGTCGAGGGTCATGGCGGTTGATTCTGACGCAAAAAACAGGGGGCCGGTCTCCCGGCCCCCGTTTGTTCTGTGCGATCCCCGAGGGGATCGCTGTCTTCTGCGCGATCCCCGAGGGGATCGCCGTGTCGCTTCGCTAGTGTTGCCGAACATCTCACAGCGTCGGTCTTACCGACACCAACTGCACCATGCCCCCGCCGAGCAGCAGCAGGGCGAAACCGAACATCACGAAGGCCAGCGTCTCCGGAGGCCCTGTGAACGGAAGCTGCGCCGGTACCGGTGCGGGCGGTCGATCGAACCGCACCGGCGGCACCTCTCTCTCGATCCGTAGTCTCTCCACCTGGGGCGGTGCGCCCGGGCGGTCCGGCGGCACGGGTCTGACGATGGGCGGCCTGTGCTTCGGTACCCCGTTGTCCGGGGTCTTCCCGTCCGGCGGAGGCGTGTCCTTGTCCTTGACCTTCCCTCCGCAGTGGCCGTTGTTGTCGTCGTCGAAGTCGTCGTCGTTGCCGCAACCGTTGTTGCCGTCCTGGTCGTACAGGTCGATCCCGCCGCTGCCACCGGGTTTGTCGGTGCAGCCACCGCGAGGATCGCTCGCGGGGCTCGCGCCGCACTCGTTGCGCATGGGTCCGACGTTGTCGTCGGGAGCAGACTCAGACTTCCCCTGGTTGCCGGATCCGCCGGGCTCTTCCGAGCGGTCCTTACCGGAGGGATGCTGGTTGTCGTCGACCCCAACCTCTTCCTCATGCGAGTCCTCGATGGCCGTGACGGGATCCAGGTCGGCGTCCCCGTCGTGGTCGCCGCTGCCCGCAGTGGGCACCGGGACCGATGCGTTACCGGACGACTGGCCCTTGCCAGTCTGGTGGTCGTCCTTGTGATGGGCCGAAGCGGCCACAGGCACGAGGATGACCGAGACGATCAGAGCGAGGAGGATGAGGGTTGCCGGCGCCGTCAGGCGCTTTGCTATCTCTCCCACCTCCCAGTTGTCTCGAACGATCTCCTTTGCTTCTCGGCAACTCCTCTCCGCTCTTCGGTCCGTGAGGACCGGAAGACACCTTCCCTAAATATGGGAGAAAATTCAAATCGTCCGCACTTGGCGGGTTTGTCCGTTTCTACGAGCGGATGAGCGCGAGGACCTCGTCCCGCTTCTGCGCCATCAGGACGTCGTCTCGAGCTTCGAGGTTGAGGCGCAGCAGCGGCTCGGTGTTGGACGGCCGGCAGTTGAACCACCAGTCGTCGAACTCGACCGTGAGCCCGTCGCTCGCGTCCTGCTTCCCGTCGGAGTAGGCCTCGGCGAGGCGAGCGAGCGCGGCCCCCTGGTCCGCGACGGTCGAGTTGATCTCGCCCGACTGGGAGTACCTCCGGTACGGCCGCAGCATCTCGGACAGCGAGGCGCCGGACTCGCTCATCGCCTCCAGCGTGAGCAGCGCGGCGATCATCCCGGAATCCGCCCGGAAGTTGTCGCGGAAGTAGTAGTGACCGGAGTGCTCGCCGCCGAAGATCGCGCCGGTCTCGGCCATCACCTGCTTGATGAACGAGTGCCCGACGCGCGTCCGCACGGGGCGGCCGCCGTGCTCCACGATCACCTCGGGCACGGCCCACGAGCAGATGAGGTTGTAGATGACGGCCTCTCCGGGATGCTTGCGCAGGAGCCGCTCCGCGACGAGCGCGGTCGTCGTCGACCCGGACACCGCCTCGCCGGTCTCGTCGACGAGGAACATCCGGTCCGCGTCGCCGTCGAACGCGATACCGGCGTGACAACCTTCACCGAGCACGGCCTTGCGCAGGTCGACGATGTTCGAGGGCTCGATCGGGTTGGCGGGGTGGTTCGGGAACGTCCCGTCGAGCTCGAAGTAGAGGGGGACGACCTCGAAGGGAAGCTCCCCGAACACGACCGGCACGGTCGCGCCCGCCATCCCGTTGCCCGCGTCGATCGCGATCCTCAGCGGCCGCAACACGGTCGTGTCCACGAAGGAGCGACAGTGGGCCGCGTACTCCGGCAGGACGTCGTGCCGCGTGATCTCCCCGGCGACCGCCGCGTCCGCGACGCCGGCCTCGGCGAGGGCGCGGATCTCCTGGAGCCCCGACTCGGCTCCGATCGGCGCCGCCCCGGAGCGGCAGACCTTGATCCCGTTGTAGTGGCCCGGGTTGTGCGACGCGGTGAACATCGCGCCGGGGAGGCCCATGCGGCCTGACGCGTAGTAGAGGGCGTCGGTCGAGACCTCTCCCAGGTCGACGACGTGTGATCCGGCCGCCGTCGCCCCCGCTGCGAAGGCCGCCGCGAGGCTGGGCGACGACACCCTCATGTCGCGGCCCAGCACGATCCGGTCGCCGCCGGCGAAGTGCGCGAACGCCGCGCCCACCCGGCGCGCCGCGGCCTCGTCCAGCTGCTCCGGGTACGTCCCCCGGACGTCGTACGCCTTGAAGATCGCCGAGAGGTCGCCGGTCACGGCTCGGCATCCTAGTCGCCGATCCGCCCGGAAACGTTGACGCCCGCCACCGGGGCTGGAACCATTTCCTCCGAGATGAACACTTCCCTGCCGGCGCTCGACGCGGAGTGGCGAGAGCGGGCCGCCTGCCTCTCGTTCCCTTCGATCCTGTTCTTCGGCGTCGACGACAACGAGACGCCCGTCGAGCGCCGCGGCCGCGAGGAGCGCGCGAAGGAGATCTGCGCGGTCTGCCCGGTGCGCAAGGAGTGCCTCGACTACGCGCTCGCGACCAAGGAGCCCTACGGGATCTGGGGCGGACTCACGGAGGTCGAGCGCAAGAGCCGCCTGCGCGGCCGCGCCAGCTGACGACTTGCCCGACCGCCGTCCGTCCCCGCTCGACCGCGTCCTGCGGACGGCTGCCCGCCTGAGGAGGCGCGGCCCCGCCGAGCTCGCCGGAGTGGCGCGCGACCGCCTGCTCGCGTGGGTGCGCTCGGAAGACGAGCTGATCATGCTCGCGCGACGCTCACAGGGTCCCGTACCGGAGGTCCGCCACGACCCCGGGCTCGCGCTCCGGGTCGCGTCCGCGGCCGACGGCGAGCTCTACGAGCGGGCGATCGGAACCGAATCCGCAGCCACGTTCCGCCGCCGGCTCACCGCGACGACCCGGTGCTTCTTCGTGGAGGGAGGCGACGGCCTTCTGCACGCGAGCTGGGTGACGACGGGGGCCGCGTGGACGCGCGAGATCGACGCGTACGTCGTGCCGCCGCCGGGCGACGCGTACGTGTACGAGTCGTTCACGCGCCCCGAGGCACGCGGGCGCGGCGTGTACCCGTTCGCGCTCCTCGGGATCTGCGAATGGGCCGCCGGCGCCGGCGTCACGACCGTGTGGGTCGCGGTCGAGGCCGGAAACGCGCCCTCTCTCAAGGCCATCCGCAAGGCAGGGTTCGAGCGGGTCTACGAGATGCGGTTCGGCCGGAGATGGGGCCGTTTGACGCTCGTGGTGGAGCGCCCCGACGGCGCCGTCACCCCTGGTGTGGCCGCCCGGGTGGAGGGTTGACGCCCGTGGGGACTAGCCAAATCAATCCGAGCAGGCCATACTCGAAAGCCCTCAGGCCGAGAAAAGGCTTGCGGGCGCTCGAGGGCCAGGACCGAGACGGCGCCCTGCGGTTGGGAGCAATCCCAGCCCTCAGGGCCACGCTACCGGCACGACCCCCTCAACTGGCACCTGTTGCCGGACGGACTTAGGCCCCGAGCGCCCGCATCTTCCTCGATCGCCTACTTCCGTTGGGGCTTCGACTTCGCCGCGAGGTCCAGGACCTGGTCGAGTGCGATCGTGTCGCCGTCCCGCTTCCACCATCGGGCTTCACACCGGCGGCACGAGTAGAACTGCACCGTCTCGTCCTCTTTCAGGTGGATCTCGATCTCGGTGGTGTCTTCCACACCGCACTCAGGACATCTCATCGCACTCTCCCCGTGCCGTGGCTCCTCACGTCCCCCTGCCGGACGTGCTTCCATTTTGTTCCAATGACGGGCCGAACGAAACCCCTACCCGCGCGATTCCCCCGACGGGCGTGCTGCCGGCGGCGGCTGCGTGCCGATGTAACGGGACCGCACCTTCCCGTCCTCGCGCCAGTACGCGTACCAGTAGGGGCCGTGCGGGCACTTCGTGCACCCCGGCTTGCCGCACCTGACGGACTCGAGGCGGTACGTCACCGGGCCCACCTCCTCGGCGCCGAAGTCCTCGGCGGCCTCGTCCCCGCGCGCCCGCAGGAGGCCGCGGACGAAGATGAGGACCCGGCGCAGGTCGGGGTCGTCGAGCCGTCGGAGGTCCGCGTACAACCGCTTGTCGAGAGCCATCTACGGGACATGATGCCCGCCCCGGTCGTCAGGCGCTGTATCCGAAGAACAGCTGCTGGCGGCGGGGCTCCTCCGGCGGCGGAAGCGCCTCCGCCGCGGCGGGCGCGTCGCGCTGCTCCTTCACGACGTCGAGGAACAGTGGGGGCGCGGCCCGGTTGTCGTCGAGCACCCATCCGCGCGGCGGCGTGAGCTTCTCCGCACAGCGCGTGCACAGCACGTAGGAGTGCGGCGAGATCTCGCCTTCCGGAGGGTCGTCGAGCACCGCGCGCCGATCCGAGTAGTCGTAGCCGAGCAGCGCGGCGCCGGGGTTGGCACACCCGGGCTTCGAGCAGGCGTTCACGCCGCAGAAGCCTACGGGACGGGGTCGCCGAACCTGCGGATTGCGACGCATCGCCTCGGCGATGCGCCAAGGAAAGAACGACGCATCGCCTCGGCGATGCGCCAACGAAAGAAGCGTCAGCGGGAGGGCCGGAGGACCTTGGAGAGAAGCAGCGCGCCGCTGCCGAGCGCGACGAGGACGTAGCCGAGACCGATCCACGACGCGGTCTCGGACCCGGTCCCGGGCAGCGGGTCGGTGGGATCGGGGGCCGGGTCGGGGTCGACCACCACGGTGGGATCCGTCGGCACGGTGGTCCCGTCGCCGGTCACGACGGGCGACGGCTGGATCAACGGGACGAAGGGATCGCGTACGTCTTGCGCGAACGCGACGGCCGGCACGGAGAGGGCGCCGGCGATCGTCACGAGGAGCACGAGCTTCTTCACGAGCCCAGCGTACGGCGGGTGCGGGATTAGTTGCCAGGCCCGGCCCGCGCGCTTCCTTCGTGCGTCCCGCCGAGGCGGCCCGCGCGCTTCGTTCGTGCGTCCCGCCGAGGCGGCCCGCGCCTAGTATCGGGCGATGCCTCTCGCCGACCTCGGGGACGTCCAGCTCCACTACCGGGACCACGGGAGGCCCGATGCCCCCGCCGCGCTCGGCGTGATGGGGTTCGCCCTCGACCAGCGGTACTGGGCGGCGCAGATCCCCGCCGTCACCGCGACCCACCGCTTCGTCACCTTCGACAACCGCGGTGTCGGCCGCTCGACCGGCGACGCGTCGGTGCCGCTCGAGACGATGGCCGGCGACGCGGTCAGGCTGCTGGACTCCCTCGGCATCGACAAGGCCGTCGTGGTCGGCCTCTCGATGGGGGGGACGATCGCGCAGCACGTCGTCCTCGAGCACCCGGACCGCGTGTCCGCGCTGATCCTCGGCGTCACGTGGGCGCGACCGCTCGAGTTCATGCGGCGCCAGGACGACATCGCACGCGTGCTCGTCGAGGCGCGCGGCCCCGAGTGGCTCATGGAGATCGCGCTGCTGCGGATGTTCACGCCGCGCTTCTTCGAGATGGGCGTAGAAGCACTCGAGCGGATGATGCGCGCGATGAACGCGCCCGGAGCGCCGGAGGGCCCGACGGGCGAGACGCTGCTCGCGCAGATCGACGCGCTGACGAAGCACGACGTGCTCGGGAGGCTCGGCGAGGTCGCGTGCCCGACCCTGGTCCTCGGCGGCAAGATGGACATGATGGTGCCGGGCTTCGCGTCGGAGGAGATCGCGGCCGCGATCCCGGGGGCCGAGCTGACGATGTTCGAGACCGGCCACGGCTGCATGGTCGAGGAGATGACCGAGTTCAACGACCGCATCTCCAAGTTCCTGGCGGCCCTCCCGTAGGAACATGGGCGAGACGATCGCCGCGGTCGCCGGGACCCTGCTCCTCTCCGCCGCAGGGCTCGCGTTCTTGATCTACGCGTGGGCCAGGTCGGGCGACCGGTCGAGAAGGGACTGGATCGTGCTGATCGGCGTCCTCGTCGCCATCCAGGCCGTCTTCCTCTTCCTGCGGTTCCGCGACTGACGGGTCGGTCTTGTGTAACGGGGACGTACCCAAGAAAGTTTTGTAATCCGATCCGGTCTCGACCACCGGTCGAGGGTTCGCGTCCGAACGCGAAAAACGCCCCTCCACCAGGGGCGCCAAAAGAAATGTACCCCGCAGTGACTTTCGGCCGAGACCTACTTATCTCTGCGAGGTACCTGAACATCTTACGACGGCCGTCGCCCCCTTCGCAAGGTGAAAAGGTGAGGTTTCTTCGCGCCTCGCGGCTACAGGTAGGACCGGAGGTCCCACAGCTCCGGATAGAACCGCTTGTCCAGCGTCGACCGCAGGTACGGGGCCCCCGTGGAACCGCCGGTCCCGCTCTTCGTCCCGATCTGACGCTCGACCATCAGCACGTGCCGGCTGCGCCACACGGCGAAGTGCTGGTCGTGCTCGAGCAGCGCCTCGGCGACGTAGTACTCGTCCGGATGCGCGGCCCGGTCGCGCGTGATCTTCAGCAACGTCGTCCGCCGGGCCTCCGCGTCGTCCGACGGCATCGGGTGCCCCCGCACCTCGAGCATCGAGCAGTACGCGTCCCACAACGTCGGCTCGGCGAGCCGCTTCTCGAGGCGCGCCCGCTCCGCCGGGCTCTCGGAGACTCGCTCGACGTAGCGCGGGTCCTTCAGGCCCGACAGGAACTCGATCTCGCGGAACTGGACGGACTGGAACCCACTTGCAGGCGCGAGGTGCGTCCGGAACTCGAGGAAGTCGTGTGGCGCCATCGTCTCGAGCACGCGGATCTGCGTGATCGCGACCTCCTCGATCGTCATCACGCGCTCGAAGAGGTGCCGCGCGCCCAACGGCTCGTTCGCCGCCATCAGATCGCGGATCGACTCGAGCTCGAACAGCAGCTGCTTGAACCAGAGCTCGTAGACCTGGTGGACGACGACGAACAGCAGCTCGTCGTGGGCCGGGGGGTCGGACTGGAGACGCTGGAGGTCGAGGAGCTCGGGGACCTTCAGGTAGCTCCCGTAGGAGAGGCGCCGGTCCTCCTCGCCGAAGCGCGGCGGACGGCGGGGGTTCTCCCCCAGCTAACCGTCTTCCTTGGAGGGCTTCTTCGAGTCGGGCTTCCTCGGGTTCGCGCTCTCTTCGTTCTCGGCTTCGGGACCGACCGGGGTGGGGTCGTCGAACGAGGACGACGAGTACATCGGCTTGAGCGGCCCCGCGACGACCGAGACGATCGGCGTGCCGACCTCGATCATGTCGTAGAGCTCGATCACGTCCGCGTTCGACATGCGGACGCAACCGTGGCTCGCGTTGTAGCCGAGCGAGTACGTCGCGCTCGTGCCGTGGAAGCGGATCGCCGGAGCGGTCCAGTTGATCGCGCGCAGGCCGAGCGGGTTACCGGGGCCGGGCGGGATCGTCGCGGGCATGCTCGCGCCCCACGTGTCCGGCGCGGGGTTCACCCACGTGGGCATGTAGCGCTTGAGCTCGACCTCGAACAGGCCGGTCGGCGTCATGTACTCCGGCTGTCCGGTGGCGACCGGCCACTCGTGCGTGATCTTCTGGTCCTCGTAGAGGTACAGCTTGTTCTCGCCGATGCGCACGAGCAGCACCTGGTCGAAGTCGTCGACGGTCTTCTCAGGCTTCGTGACCTTCACCTTCAGCGGGACGGTCGTGCCGCCGCCTCGAAGCGTCTTCATGAACGCGCGGTGGCTCGACGCGACGTCGACGCGGCGGCCGTCGCGCCCCTCGACGAACTCGACCCAGCCGGACGAGTAGTCGATCGACGCGTCCTCGACCTCGCGGTTCAGCGACGACGCCACGCCCTCGAGGAACGCGCGGGCGCCCTTGCGCGGGTAGCGGATGCCGACGTCGCCGGTGTGCTCGAGCTCGTGCCCGAGCACGCGCATCCGCATCTTCTGGAAGAACGACGTCTCCTCGCTCGCCGCGAGCGCCGCGTCCACCGCGCGCCCCGCGGTCGTGTACGCGCCGATCTTCGCCGGCGTCACGTTCCAGGTGCGGTCTTCCCACTCGACGGTGATCCTCCGGCGCAGCTCGGGCCGAACGGCCTCCCGGACGGCGGCCAGCGCCTCGTCGCGATCCATCCCGCCCACGTCGACGCCCGCGACGGTCGTCCCCGGCAGCATCCGGCCCTCGTACTCGTTGGAGTAGTCGTACGTCGCGTAGGCGGCCCCCGCGGCCCCCAGGAAGACGAGGCCGAAGACGGTGAGGAGCGCGATCGTCCAGCGGCGGCCGGGCCGCGGGAGCCGGAAGCGCCGGCGTGCCGCGATCACGTCGCCCGGCGGCGATCCCCCGCCGGCGGCGGCGGCCGTTTGGTCTTCTTGCTTGCTCTGGTCGTTTTCCACAGGTCGCACACTCTATCGGCGCTGGCAAGGTCGCGAAAGAGGCCGCCCAAGCCGGCCGTCTTCCCGCCCCGCAGGGCGTCTTGTTGCGTCATTCGACGCCGGGCTGACACCATTCGTTTCATGACGATCTACGAGAACCTCCTCGACGGCCTCGGCAACACCCCGCTGATGCGGCTCTCCCGGATCGGCAGGGGCCTGACCTGCGAGCTCGTGGGAAAGCTCGAGCTCCTGAACCCGGGCGGGAGCGTCAAGGACCGGATAGGCATCCGGATGATCGAGGAGGCCGAGCGGACCGGGAAGCTCCGTCCCGGCGGGACGATCGTCGAGCCGACGTCGGGCAACACGGGGGTCGGGCTCGCGATCGCGGCCGCGATCAAGGGCTACCGCTGCATCTTCACGATGCCGGACAAGATGAGCCAGGAGAAGATCTCGATCCTGCGCGCCTACGGGGCCGAGGTCGTGATCACCCCGACCGCCGTGCCCCCGGAGTCGCCGGAGTCCTACTACCGCGTGGCCGACCGGCTCACCGAGGAGATCCCCGGCGCGTTCCAGCCGAACCAGTACCACAACCAGTCGAACCCAGAGGCGCACTACGTCACGACCGGGCCGGAGCTGTGGGAGCAGACCGGGGGCCGGATCACGCACCTCGTCGTCAGCGTGGGGACCGGCGGGACGGTGACCGGGTCCGGCCGGTACCTCAAGGAGAAGAATCCCTCGGTGCAGATCGTCGGAGCCGATCCCGACGGGTCGATCTTCTCGGGCGGAGAGCCGCACCCGTACCTCGTCGAAGGGATCGGCAAGGAGGCGTGGCCGGACACGCTCGACCGCTCGATCGTCGACCGCTGGATCACCGTGAGCGACCGCGACTCGTTCCTGACGGCGCGGCGGATCACCCGCGAGGAGGGGATCCTCGCCGGCGGATCGTCCGGCACGGCCGTGTGGGCCGCCCTCGAGGTGGCGAAGGACCTCGCCCCCGACGACTTCGTCGTCGTGATCCTCCCGGACTCGGGCAAGAGCTATCTCTCGAAGATCTACAACGAGGGCTGGATGCTCGACCACGGCTTCGTCGAGCGGCCGGGGACCGAGGCGCGGATCGCCGAGGTCCTCGCGGAGAAGAAGCGGCACGCGGACGAGATCCCCGACCTGGTGGCGGTGCCGGCGAACGAGAAGGTCGGCCGCGCGATCGACATCCTGCAGGAGTACGGGATCTCGCAGCTCCCGGTGGCGAAGGCGGGCGCGCCGGACGACATCGCCGAGATCGTCGGGTCGATCCACGAGCGGTCGCTGCTCGACCGCGTGTTCCGCGACGCGGACGCGATCGGCCGCGACGTGGTCGAGGTCATGGACGGCCCGTTACCGGTGCTGCAGGCGACCGACGGCGTCGAGGAGATGTTCGCCGGGCTCTCCCGGGGGGCCGAGGCGGTCGTGGTCGCCGAGGGCTCGAAGCCGGAGGGGGTGCTGAGCCGGACGGACCTGCTGGAGTTCCTGGCGCACCAGGCGAGCGGGCGGGCCTAGCCGCCCGACGAGCCGCCTCAATGAGGAATCCGTCACGCTGTGCGTAACGGATTCCTCGGTGAGGGTCAGCCCAGGGCTCGGGCCAGGTCATCCATCAGGTCGTCCACGTGCTCTATCCCGACCGACAGGCGGACCAGGGCCCCCGGCACCTCCATCCCCGACCCCTCGAGGCTCGCGTGCGTCATCTTCCCCGGGTGCTCGATCAGGGACTCGACGCCGCCCAGGCTCTCGCCG
>DATADL010000186.1:0-5929 GCA_036258555.1 Actinomycetota bacterium
CGCCGGCTGCGCGAGCTCCTCGACGCGCACGGCGTCCGGCCCTCGAAGTCCCTCGGCCAGAACTTCGTCGTCGACCCGAACACGATCCGCAAGGTCGTCTCCGTCGCGGAGGTGGGGCCGGACGACCATGTGCTGGAGATCGGCGCGGGGGCCGGATCGTTGACGTTGGGGCTGGCCGCGGCCGCCGGGCGCGTCACCGCAGTCGAGTTCGACCGCGCGCTCCACCCGGTGCTGGCGGACGCGCTCCGCGGTGTCTCGAACGTGGAGGTCGTCCACGCGGATGCGACCAAGCTGGACTGGCCGGACGTACGTGCGGACGCGCTCGTCGCGAACCTGCCGTACAACATCGCGACGCCGCTCGTCCTCGACGCGCTCGCCGGCGCACCGGCGCTGCGAACGCTGACGGTGATGACCCAGCGCGAGGCGGGCGAGCGCCTCGCCGCGGCCCCCGGCTCGAAGACCTACGGACACGTGAGCGTCGTCGTCGCGTTCTACGCGCGCGCGGCCGTCGCCGCTTCGATATCGCGCAGGGTCTTCTATCCCGAGCCCAACGTCGACTCCGTCCTCGTGCGGCTCGTCCGCCGCACGCCGCCCCTCGACGACGCGGGGGCGCGGAACCTGTTCCGGCTCACCAGGGCGGCGTTCTCGCAGCGGCGGAAGACGTTGCGGAGCTCTCTCGCCGGCGTGGCTCCCCACGCCGGAAGGCTCCCGGACGCGCTACGAGCGGCCGGCATCGCGCCGGCCGCTCGTCCCGAAGAGCTCGGTATAGAGGAGTGGCTAGCCCTGGAGAGCCAGCTCTTCGCCTAGCTGCCCGGACAGGATCTCGAGGTTCTGGGCCGTCGCCAGCTCCTCGTCGAGGTTCTGCTGGAGGAGGTCGACGACCTCGGCCTGCCCCATCTGCCCGGCGAGCTTGATGAGCCCCGAGTACGACACGATCTCGTAGTGCTCGGCCTTCAGCGCGGCCTCCGCGGTGAAGACGTTCAGCACCTTCTCCGACGGGTCCTCGCCGACGAAGTCCTTGAACTCCTTGACCAGCCCGATGACGCCCGCGCATGCCTCCTTCTCCGGGCTCTCGCCGATCGCCTCGAAGACGCTCTCGAGCCTCTTGATCTGGCCTTGCGTCTCCTCGCGGTGCTCGCGCAGAGCCTCCGCGAGCTTGCCGTCGGCGACCTTCTCCGCCATCTCGGTGAGCGCCTGGGCCTGGCGGAACTCGGCGTCGTAGAGGTCCTTCAGCTCGTGCTTGAAGAGATCTGGTCCGGTGTTCACGGGCTCCCTCCTGGGTCGTGTCGTCCGTTGTTCGTGACGTACCCAGGGGCGCCGTTCGTGAACCGGTTACCTTGTGCGCGATGGCTGCGGAGCAAGCATTCGCCGAGGTCCGGATGAAGACGCACGCAAAGCTGAACCTGTTCCTGCGCGTGCTCGGCCGCCGGAGCGACGGGTACCACGAGGTCGAGACGATCCTCCACGGGATCGAGATGGGCGACGAGATCGACGTCCGGCTCACCGACACCGGCAAGGTCGAGGTCGAGATGGTCCTCGGCGAATCCGTCAGCGAGCTGCTGCCTCCGTCCGAGCAGAACACCGTATGGCACGCCGCCCAGCACCTCCTCGAGAAAGGCGCGAAGAACGAGGGCGTGCACATCCGCATCGTCAAGAGGATCCCGATCGGGGCCGGGCTCGGCGGGGGGAGCGGGAACGCGGCCGGCGTACTCGTCGCGCTGAACGAGCTGTGGAAGACGGAGCTCAACCGCGACGGCCTGCTCGACGTCGCGGGGCGCGTGGGCTCCGACGTGCCGTACTGCATCTCCGGCGGGACCGCGCTCGCGACCGCGCGGGGCGAGAGCCTCACGCCGTTGCCGTCCCCCGAGACGATGTGGTTCGTCCTCGGGATCTCGCACGATCCGCTGCTGACCCGCGACGTGTACGCGGCGTGGGAGCCGGATCCGGACGTCGAAGCGGTCGGGAGCGCCGAGATGACCCTGGCGCTCGGCGGCGGCGACGTCGCCGAGGTCGCGTCGCTCCTCTACAACGACCTCGAGCGCCCGGCCTTCACGCTGCGGCCGGAGGTCGCCGCACGCAAGGAGGCCCTGGTGGGGGCGGGAGCCCTGGGGGCGTCGCTGTCGGGGTCGGGGCCCACCGTGTTCGGGATCGCGACGGACGAGGCACACGCCCGGGAGGTCGCGCGCCGCGTGGAGGACGAGTTCGACAAGGTCGTCGTGACCCGCTCGCGGGCCGAGTGCATCGAACGTCTCGATTGAGCCCGTCCACCGGCGGTCCGGCCGAATAGCATGGTCGGGCACCCGGTGCCCCGTGGGGTAAGTGGCAGCCCGAGGGATTTTGGTTCCCTAAGTCCTGGTTCGAGTCCAGGCGGGGCAGCTTCGTCCATCTGACTGGAGGAGCCATAGACGTCGACGCGATCGTGCTGGCCGCCGGTGACGGCAGGCGCCTGAAGTCGCGGCTGCCGAAGGTCCTCCACCAGGCGGCGGGCCGGCCGCTGCTCGGCCACGTGGTCGCCGCCCTCGCCCCCCTGCCGCTGCGGCGGCGCGTCGTCGTCGTGTCCCCGCGGCGTGACGAGATCGCCGCCGGGCTCGCGGCCGCCGGGCTTGGCGAGGGTCTCGAGCTCGTCGTGCAGGAGACGCCGCGCGGGACGGGAGACGCCGTGCGCGTCGGGCTCGAGGAGTCCGGCATCGCCGGCGGCACCGTGCTCGTGACGCCGGGGGACACGCCGCTGCTCGAGAGCGCGACGTTGCGCGCGCTGCTGGACGCGCATGCCGCGGCAGGCGCGGGCGCCACGGTGCTCACGGCGGAGATGCCCGACGCGACCGGCTACGGACGCGTGATCAGGGGGGCCGGGGACTCGATCGAGAAGATCGTCGAGCACCGGGACGCGACGCCGGTGGAGCTCGCCGTGCGCGAGATCAACTCCGGCGTCTACGCGTTCGACGTCGCGTTGCTGCGCGAGGCCCTGCAGTCCGTCGGCGCGGACAACGCCCAGCGCGAGCACTACCTCGGCGACGTGCTCGGGCCCATCGCGGCCGCGGGCCGGCCCGTTGTGGCCTTCCGGACCGGCTACGAGGAGGTGCCCGGCGTGAACTCCCGGGCGCAGCTCGCCGAGGCGGCCGCGGCGCTGCGCCGGCGCGCCGCGCTGCGCTGGATGTCGGAGGGCGTGACGATCGTCGACCCCGCGACGACCTACGTAGACGCGAGCGTCACGATCGCGCCCGACGCGACCATCCTCCCGTTCACGTTCCTCGAGGGCTCCACTTCGGTCGGTGCGGGGGCCGAGGTGGGGCCGCAGACGCGCGTGGTCGACTCGACGATCGAGGAGGACGCGACCGTGACGTTCTCGGTGGTACGGGGGTCCTCGATCGGGCCCGGCGCGTCGGTCGGTCCGTTCGCGTCGCTCCGTCCGGGCACGCGTCTCGAGCGCGGCGCGAGGGCCGGGACGTTCGTCGAGACCAAGAACACGACAATCGGCGAGGGGAGCAAGGCGAACCACCTCGCCTACCTGGGGGACGCCGAGATCGGCCGAGGCGCGAACGTGGGGGCCGGGACGATCACCTGCAACTGGGACGGGCGCGCCAAGCACCAGACGCTGATCGAGGACGAGGCCTACATCGGCTCGGACACGATGCTCGTGGCCCCGGTCCGCATCGGCAAGCGCGCGGCGACGGGCGCCGGCTCGGTGGTGCGGGGTGACGTCCCGGACGAGGCCCTCGCCGTGGGCGTCCCGGCGAGGATCATCGAGGGGAAGGGCAACAAGATGGAGCCGAGGGAGCCGCGCTAGCCGCTCCACAGCCGGCATCTTTGGTCGCAAGCTCCCGAAAAACGGGAGTTTGCGACCGGAGAAGGGGGCGGGGCCCCGTTTGAGCCCGGCCCCCCGAGCCGCCATAATGGCTCTCCTGCCCAGGCCGGTCGTGTCCCACCTGCCCCGGGCGCGCCCCCGGAACGACGAAGCATTCCGGCGCGGCGGACGAGCACTCAGGACCTGGAGGGATCGAGATGGCTGAGGTCAGGCTGCAGGCAAAGGTACGCGGAGAGGCCGGCAAGGGGTCTGCGCGCCGGACCCGCGCGGCCGGGCGGGTTCCCGGCGTCGTCTACGGGCGCGGCATGGACCCCGTCGCGATCTCGGTCGACCGTCGCGAGTTCGTCACCGCGCTCCTGTCCGACTCGGGGATGAACACGCTGCTCGATCTCGAGATCGACGGCTCGACGACGCTCGCCCTGACCAAGGAGCTCCAGCGCGATCCCGTCCGTGGGACTTTGCTGCACGCCGACTTCGTAAAGGTCGACCGCTCCGTCGAGGTCGAGGTCGACGTCCCGGTCCACGTCGTCGGCGAGGCCCCGGGGGCCCGCGAGGGCGGCGTGCTCGAGCACCCGCTCCACACCGTCAGCGTCCGGTCTCTCCCCGGCGACGTGCCCGAGGTGATCGAGGCGGACGTGTCCAACCTGAACATCGGCGACACGATGCGCGTCTCGGACCTCGCGGAGGGCCGCGCCTACACGATCCTCGACGACCCCGACACCGTCGTCGCGAGCGTGGTGGCCCCGATATCCGAGGAGGCCCTCGCCGCGCTCGAGGCCGACGCCGGCATCGCCGGCCCGGAGGGGGACGAGGACGCGGAGGCCGCGCGGCTCGGCGCGGAGGGCGCCACCGGCGACGAGATCGCCGACGGCGAGGCCGGCGGAGCCGCTGCCGCCGAGTAGTTGCGCCTGTTCCGCCGCGGGATCGACGCCACCGAGAGCCGCCACGTCGTAGTAGGCCTGGGCAACCCGGGCGAGCGCTACGCAGGAACTCGCCACAACGCGGGCGCGCTCGCGGTCGACGTCCTGCTCGACCGCGCGGGCGGGAGGCTCAAGAGCCACAAGAGCGGATGTCTCGTCGCGGAGGTGTCGATGCGGGGCGAGCGCGTCGTCCTCGCGCGGCCGACGACGTACATGAACGAGTCCGGCCGCCCGGTCCGTGCACTGCTGCGGTGGTACAAGCAGCCCGTCGAGAACCTCGTCGTCGTGCACGACGAGATCGACATCCCGTTCGGAGAGGTGCGCGTGAAGTCCGGCGGGGGGACCGCGGGACACAACGGCCTGGGCTCGATCGTGAACCATCTCGGCAGCAAGGACTTCGCCCGGGTGCGCGTCGGGGTCGGCCGGCCCCCGGGGGCCAAGGCCGCCGCCGGACACGTGCTCGCGGGGTTCTCGGCGGGCGAGCGCAAGGAGCTCCCGTTCCTTCTCGTCACGGCCGCCGACGCGGTCGAGTCGATCGTCGGCGACGGGGTCGAGCGCGCCATGAACGAGTTCAACACGCGCCCGAAAGCCTGAGAAACTCGGTGGTTCCGTGGCTTCACTCGCACCCCTACTAGACCTCCTCCCCGACGAGCGCGTCCAGGCGCTCCTCGCGGCGCGCGGCGCGATCACGGTTCCCGACCCCGCGCGCCCGTTCGTCCTGGCGTCGCTGGTCCGGCACCTCGACGCTCCCGTCCTGGCGATCGCCGCGCGCGGCGAGGAGGCGGAGCAGCTCGCCCGCGACGTCCACGCGTTCCTGGGACGCGAGGGCGCGGAGGTCTTCCCCGGGTGGGAGGTCCTCCCCGGGGAGCCCATCGACCCCTCCACCGACACGATGGGCCGCCGCCTGCACGCCCTCGCCCGCCTGCGGGCCGGGCACCGGTTCGTCGTCGTGACGACCGCGCAGGGAGCGACCCAGCTCGTCGCCCCGCCGGGCGACGTCGAGCTGATCGAGATCCGCCCGGGCGCCACGATCGACCTCGACGAGATCTCCGGCCGCCTCGTGGACATGGGCTACGAGCGCAACTACATCGTCGAGCGCCGGGGAGAGTTCGCGATCCGCGGCGGGATCCTCGACGTATTCCCTCCGTCGTCGGAGCGACCCGTGCGCGCCGAGCTGTGGGGCGACGAGGTCTCGTCCCTGCGC
>DATADL010000187.1:0-10359 GCA_036258555.1 Actinomycetota bacterium
CTCGTCATCTTCCTGCCCGTAGTGGGCGCCGCGCTGCTCGGGCTCATCCCGAAGGGGCGCGACGACCTCTTCCGCTTCGCGGCCCTCGCGGTCACGCTGTCGACCTTCGTGCTGTCGATCGGCGTCCTCGCGCAGTTCGACCCCTCGAGCTCCGACTTCCAGCTCGGGTCGTCGCTGGTGTGGATCGAGGACTGGGGCGTCGGCTACGAGACCGGGATCGACGGCGTGAGCCTCTGGATGGTGATGCTCACGACGTTCCTGATGCCGCTCGCCGTGATGGCGTCGTGGACCGTGACGAGGCACGTCCGCGCGTACTTCGTGTTCCTGCTGGCGCTCGAGACCGGGATGCTCGGCGTCTTCTGCGCGCTCGACATGTTCCTCTTCTATCTCTTCTGGGAGGCGACGCTCGTCCCGATGTACTTCCTCATCGGCATGTGGGGGTACGGGCGCCGAATCTACGCGGCGATGAAGTTCTTCCTCTTCACGCTCGTCGGCTCGCTGCTGATGCTCGCGGCGATCCTGTTCCTCTACTTCCAGGGGGCCGAGCAGACCTTCGACTACCGCGCCCTCCTCGGCACGCCGCTGTCCCTGGACGTCCAGCGGCTCCTGTTCCTCGGGTTCTTCGCGTCGTTCGCCGTCAAGGTCCCGCTCGTACCTCTGCACACCTGGCTTCCGGACGCCCACACGGAGGCGCCGACGGCGGGATCGGTGCTCCTCGCCGGCGTGCTCCTGAAGATGGGGGCCTACGGGCTGATCCGGTTCGGGATCCCGCTGTTCCCCGACGCGGCGCGCGAGCTCGTCCCGTTGCTGATCGGGCTCGCGATCGCCGGCATCGTGTACGGCGCGATCGTCGCGGCCGTCCAGCGCGACCTCAAACGGCTCATCGCCTATTCGTCGGTCGCGCACCTCGGCTTCGTGGTGCTCGGCATCTTCGTCGGGACCGTCGAGGGTATGAGCGGCGGGATCATCCAGATGGTCAGCCACGGGATCTCGACCGGAGCGTTGTTCATGCTCGTCGGGATCCTGTACGAGCGCCGGCACACGCGTCTCATCGCCGACTTCGGGGGCCTGGCCAAGACCGTGCCGGTCCTGTCCGGGATCTTCCTGCTCGTGACGATGTCGTCGATAGGGCTGCCGGGCCTCAACGGCTTCGTCGGCGAGTTCTCGATCCTCGTGGGGACGTTCGTGTCGTACCGGTGGTGGGTGGTGCCGGCGGCGTTCGGTGTCGTGCTCGCCGCGATCTACCTCCTGTGGGCGTACCAGCGCGTCTTCCACGGCCCGGTCACGTCGGAGGAGAACGCCAGGATCCGCGACCTGAGGCCGCGCGAGCTCGCGATGCTCGCGCCGTTGCTCGTGCTGATCGTCGCGATCGGCGTGTACCCCGACCCGTTCCTCGAGCGGATCAACCCGTCCGCGGAGAAGGTAGTGCAGCAGCTGAACCACTCCTCGGTCGTTCCGGACGAGGAGAACGTCGCGGGGGGCGGTGACTGATGGAGTTCTCCGTCCCCGACGTCAGGTTGTCCGGCATCGCGCCCGAGATCGTCCTCTCCGCCGCGGCGCTGACCATGCTCGTGGTCGACGCGGTCTTCGGGCGGTTGCTCCCGAAGGCCTCTCTCGCCGTGGCGTCGACGGCCGCGCTCGGGCTCGCCGGGTGGTTCGCGGTGGACGCGTGGGACGTCAACGAGCTGCAGCTCGAGGGGATGGTCGCGTCGGACGGGTTCTCGTCGTTCGTGAAGGTCGCGCTCGCGACGTTCGCGCTGCTCACGGTGTGGCTCGGCCGGTCGCACATCTCCGGGGACGACCTCGACGAGTCGGAGTTCTACGCGCTCGTCCTGTTCGCGACCGCCGGGATGATGCTGATGGCCGGAGCCGCGGACCTGATCATGATGTTCCTCGCCCTCGAGACGTTCTCGATCGCGCTGTACGTGCTCGTCGCGTTCCGGAGGCGCTCGCTGGCGTCGCAGGAGTCCTCGATGAAGTACTTCCTGCTGGGCGCGTTCTCGTCGGCGTTCTTCTTGCTGGGGATCGCGCTCGTCTACGGGGCCGTGGGCTCGACGAACCTCTACGGCACGACCGGCCAGCCCGGGATCGTCGAGTTCCTGCGGACCACGCCCGCGTCCGACGTGACGTTGCTCTTCCTGGCCGCCGGCCTTCTGATCGTGGGGCTCGGGTTCAAGATCGCCGCGGTCCCCTTCCACATGTGGACGCCCGACGCGTACCAGGGGGCCCCCTCGACCGTGACCGGGTTCATGGCCGCGGCCTCGAAGCTCGCCGGGTTCGCGGCGCTCATCCGCCTGCTGGACGCGGCGCTGTTCAACCTGCGGTGGGAGTGGCAGCCGGTCGTCATCGGGATCGCGGTCGCGACGATGGTGGTCGGGTCGATCCTCGCCGTGGTCCAGGAGGACGTGAAGCGTCTGCTCGCGTACTCGTCGATCGCGCACGCGGGCTTCGTGCTGACCGCGGTAGTGGCGGCGAACGACGAAGCCGTGGCCGGGTCGCTGTTCTACCTCGCGACGTACGGGCTGACGGTGCTGGGAGCGTTCGCCGTGGTGGCGGTGCTCGCCGGCGGAGGCGAGAGCCGCACCCGGCTCGTCGACTACAAGGGCCTGTTCTACGAGCGGCCGCTCCTGGCCGCGGCGTTGAGCCTCTTCCTGCTGTCGCTGGCGGGGGTGCCGCTGACGTCGGGGTTCGTCGCGAAGCTGGTGGTGTTCGGCCCCGCCGTCGACTCGGGCTACACGTGGCTCGTCGTCGTCGGGATGCTGGCGAGCGCAGTGGCCGCGTTCTTCTACCTGCGCGTGATGGTGGTGATGTACATGCAGGAGCGAGACCCCGACGCGCCGCGGATCGAGGTCCCGGTGCTGTCCGGTGGCGTGATCGCGCTCACGGCCCTGGCCACGGTCGCGCTGGGTCTCGTATGGGGCCCGCTGATCGAGATAGCCGAAGAAGCGACGGTCCTGTTCACGACCGCCGGCGGCTGAGCCGGGCCCCGCCTGCTCGGCCCACCCCCCTGAGGCCCGCGCCCTCGCAACCGCGGCGAGTTTCGTTTCACTCCCGGATTCCGCGAGCCCACCGAAAGTCGGGAAGGCGGTGGGACCGAACGGCCCGCCCCCGGCTAGATCCTCTTCACCACGCCGCAGGCGAAGCGGCTCCCGCCGTCGCCCGTCGACCTCGACGTCTCGTCGGCCCCCATCTCGTTCGTCGAGTGCGAGTGGTAGCGCTCGTCCCCGTCGGGCTCCGTCGCCGGGATGTGCGCCAGGTTGTCCGGGTCCTGGTGGACGATCACCGCGCTCCCGTCGTCGTCGAGGAGATCGTCGGGATCGAAGCGATCCGTGAGCACGTTGGCCCTCGCCAAGCCGGTGCGCGTCGCCAGCAACGGCGGCAGGTCGCCCTTGTGACCCCCGTGGTTGCGCACCTTCGGGCTCCAATGGCCGCCGGCCGTGAGGAACGGCGCGGGATCCTCCGCGGGATCGACGGCGTCGGGGTCGCAGACGCCCGTCTCGTGGACGTGGAACCCGTGGAAGCCCCTCGTCAGGCCGGTGCCACCGCCGGAGAGGTCGAAGCGGCCGATCTTCGCGACCACTCGGGTGACGCACGCCGCGTCCGTCCAGAAGTCGACCACGCCGATCCGGTCGCCGTCGGCGTCCCGCATGACGGCTCGCGCCTTCTTCTCCTCCCGGCAGGCGGCAGGCGACATCCCGTCCGCGGGAATGGTCGCGGCCGCCGCGACGACGACGGCGACGATCGACAGCGCGCTCACGACACGGATCCGCGGTGACGAGGTCATGGCTCCCTCCGATGGCTCGGCTGCGTCCGGCCCTACCTACCCCGCCCGCGACGGGGCACAATCACGCGCGATGAGAGCACTCGCCAGGCTCCCCGTCTACGCCGTCGCCGGCTTCGCCTTCGAGGTCGCGTTCAGCGCGCTCCACGACGTGCAGCGCGGCCGGACGGCCCGGTTCCGTACCAGCCCCTGGATGCTCACCGTCTACGCCCTCCTGCTCCCGCTGTTCGAGCCGGTCCACGACCGGCTGCGCGGGAAGCCCCTCCCGGCGAGGGCGACGGTCTACGGCGCCGGCTTCCTCGCGGTCGAGTACGCCAGCGGGACCGGCTTCCGCCGGCTCCTCGGCGAGGCGCCGTGGGACTACACCTACGCGAAGCGCCACGTGAACGGCCTGATCCGCCCCGACTACTTCTTCCTGTGGGCGCTCGCGGGGCTGCTCGCCGAGCGCCTGCACGACGAGCTGACGGGTCAGTAGAGGGGGCCGCGCAGGTACACGTCGGTGCGGCGGTTCACGTCGTCCGCCACCAGGCCCGCGCTCGACGTGAACACGACGTACCTCCCGTCGTCGGAGATGGACGCCGCGAACGAGCCTTTCGTCGCCTCGTCGTCCTCGTCCGTCAGGCTCAGCCGCGTCACGCGTTCCGTCTCGAGCTCGTAGAGGAACACGTCGCGGGTCCCGTTGTCGTCGCCGGGCACGAGGTCGCCCGACGCGGAGTCGAACACGACGAAGCGGCCGTCGCCGGAGATCGCCGGGCGGGCGCTGCGCCCCGCACCCGCGACCTCGCCGCGGATCGCCGCGCTGACGAGCCGCGTCTCGCCGGTGGCGAAGTCGTGCACGAACACGTCCGCGCCCTCGTCGTCGCCCTCGGCCAGGTCGGGCGCGCGGGATACGAACACGATCCGGGTGCCGTCGTCGGAGATGGCCGGGTCGTAGTTGTCGGCCTCGGTGAGCCGTCCGTCCGACGTGACGCTCGCGAGGACGGTCTTGAACTCGTCGGGGTCCCGATCGAAGCGGAAGACGTCCGAGCTGTTGTTCGTGTCGCTCGCGACGAGGCTAGCGGCGATGGACTCGAACGCGACGAATCGCCCGTCCTCCGAGAGCGCGGGATCGGCGCTGTCGTCGTCGGCCTCGCGATGCGTCCCGGAGCGGATGTTCACCCGGTTCGTCTTGCCCGCCACGAGGTCGCGGACGAACACGTCCGCGGCGCCGTTCCGGTCCGGTCTCACGGACAGGTTGTCGGCGGCGCTCGTGAACGCCACGAAGCCGCCGTTGCCCGAGAGGGCGACGTCGAAGCTGTTGCCGTTCGCACGCCTCCTGGCGTTGTTCACGCTCGCCAGCGTGGTCTCCCCGTCTTCGAGCTCGTGCACGTAGACGGTCTGCGTGATCGAGCGCGGGCCGTTCGCCGCTTCGTCGGCTGCGTTCGAGACGAAGCCCACGACGTCGCCGAGATCGGAGACCGACGGCTGGACGTTGTCACCGGGGGGGAGGGCCGCGTCGGAGCTCACTATCTGCAGCGTCGCGTCACCGACACTGGGCCCCGGTCCGATCTGCACGTGGAACACGTCGGATCTCTCGCCGTCCGCCCCGTCCGGGACAAGGTCCTCCGCGGTGCTGACGAACACGACGCTGCGCCCGTCGCCTGAGATCGACGGTGCGAAGCTGTGCGAGGTGGCCTCCCCCCCGTTCTGCGACGCGTTCGGGTACCCGCCCTTGACGCTCACCCGGACGATGCTCCCCGGGGCCACGGGGGGCTCGCGGCGCGACTCGTCACCTCCCGCCACCAGCATCCCGGCCCCCAACCCGACGACGAGCAGCGCGCCTGCACCCGCCGCGATCAGGGGGCCGCGCCGCCGCTCGAGCCCCGGCGGCGTCGCCGGCGGAAGCTGTCCCGGCCCCCACTCGAGTGCCCATGCCTGGAACGGTTCGTCGATCCCCTTGAGCGCCGGGATCCCTGCGTCCGTGAAGCGGTGGCCGCCGCGCGACCCGACGAGCCCGCGCGTCACGCCCGATACGAGGATCCCGTCAGGAGGCGCCTTGTCGCAGAGCCGCGCGGCGGCCGCGACGGCGATCCCGTAGTAGTCGTGGCGGTCGGCCGTCGTGTCGCCGGAGTGCAACCCGATCCTGACGTGCAGCGGCTCACCGGAACCCTCTGCGCGCTCGTTGCGCAGGTGCAGCGAGCGCTGCATGGCGACCGCGCACTCCGTGGCTAGCCACGCGGCGGGGAACGCGGCCATGATCCCGTCGCCCGTGCTCTTGACCTCGACGCCGCCGAAGGACCGGACGAGCTCGCGGAGCTCGCCCAGGTGGTCCCGGAGCAACCTCTCGGCGACGTCGTCGCCGAGCCGGTCGAACATCGCGGTCGAGCCCACGAGGTCCGTTACCAGGATCGTCGCGGTGCCGCCTACGCGATCGAGACGCCTCACGCCCATAAGGTAAAGGAGATGACCGAGCAACAAGCCGTGGCCGGCTTCCTGGCGCGCCTCTCCGAATCCGAGGAGCGGGCGCTGATCGAGCGTGGGCGCAAGCGGAGGTTCGACGCGGGCGCGACGATCTTCCACGAGGCGGAGGTCGCGGGCCGCGTCGTGTTGCTCCTCGGGGGCCGCGCGAAGGTGGCCACTTTCACGGAGGACGGCAAGGAGGTCGTGCTGGGCGTGCGCGACCCCGGCGACCTGGTCGGCGAGTTCTCCGCCCTCGACGGCAAGCCCACGTCCGCGAACGTCATCGCGATGGAGCCCGTCGAGGCGCTCGTAGTGGACGTCGCGTCGTTCAAGGCGTGGCTGACCGAGCATCCCGGCGCGACCCTCCTGCTGCTCGAGACCGTCCTCGCGCGCCTGCGTGACGCAGACCGCAAGCGCGTCGAGTTCTCCGCGTACGACACGGTCGCTCGCGTCGCCAGGAGGTTGTTCGAGCTCGCCGAGCGCTTCGGGGTCGAGACCGACTCGGGCGTCGAGATCCGGCTCCCCATGACGCAGGACGAGCTCGCCGCGTGGACCGGCGCGTCGCGCGTCGGCGTGAGCCAGGCCCTCAAGTCCCTGCGTGACCGTGGCTGGATCGAGACCCGCCGCCGCGCGAT
The DNA here is from genome assembly GCA_036258555.1 of Actinomycetota bacterium. GTDB lineage: Bacteria > Actinomycetota > CADDZG01 > CADDZG01 > WHSQ01 > JALZEG01. Next base: position 6,856 of record DATADL010000187.1, read on the forward strand.
AACCGTCCTCGACATGGAGGCGCTGAAGCGCCGGGCGACCTGAGGCGCCTCGTCCGAACGTTCAGGATTTAGCACTCCCCGCGTAAAGGGCTGAGTACTGGCAGATCGCCCTCTTTCCGATCCTGGGACACGAAGCCGGCCTCAGGGCGCCGGCGATGCTCCGGAAGGCAAGGAGGGTCCCATGACTTCGAAGTGGACGATCAGAGGGCTCGTCGCCACGCTCGCGATCCTCGTGACGGCCACCGCCGCCGTCGCCCAGCCGACGGCGAGCACGGAGCGCGTGAGCGAGCGCTCCAACGGCGTAGAGGGCAACGACGACAGCTTCTGGTGCGCGATCTCCGGCGACGGCAACTTCGTCGGGTTCACGTCGCGTGCGTCGAACCTGATCGGCGCCGACCGCAACGACGCGACCGACGTGTTCCTGTTCAACCGCGAGACGGAGTCGCCGGAGTTCGTGAGCATCCGCTCGACGGGGACGCAGGCGAACCGCTCGTCGGAGTCCCCCTCCTTGTCGCACACGGGCCGTTACGTGGCCTTCTCGACGCACGCGACCAACCTCGCCATCAAGGGTGACCGCAACGGCGTGTCGGACGTGTTCGTGTACGACCGCAACGAGGGCCGCACGAACCGGGCGAGCATCCGCTCGGACCTGAAGGAGGCCAACGGCAGCAGCTACGACCCGTCGATCTCCGGGAACGGGCGCTTCGTGGCCTTCACCTCGAACGCGTCGAACCTCGCAGTGAAGGGCGACGACAACGGCACGACCGACGTGTTCGTGCACGACCGCACGACGCTCAAGACCAACCGGGTGAGCATCAGCTCGAAGCTGAAGGAAGGCAACGGCTCGAGCTTCTCCCCGTCGATCTCGGCAGACGGCCGCATGGTGGCGTTCGCCTCGTATGCGAGCAACCTCGTCCGCCGCGACACGAACCGCAGCGCCGACATCTTCGTCTACAACCGCGTCACTCGGAAGACCATCAGGGTGAGCATCGCGAGCGACGGCACGCAGGCCGACGGCGAGAGCTCCGCCCCCATGATCTCGGCCGACGGTGGCTTCGTCGCCTTCCATTCGAACGCCTCCAACCTCGTCGAGGACGACACGAGCGGCTTGACGGACGTGTTCGTGCACGAGATCTCGAGCGGCGAGACCACCCGCGTCAGCCGCGGCATGGCGAGCTCCGAGGCGAACGGCGCGAGCTACATCCCGGCGATCTCGGGTGACGGGCGCTACGTGGCCTTCCAGTCCGACGCGTCGAACCTCGTTCCCGGCGACACCAACGGGACGCCGAACACCTTCCAGGGCGTCGACGTCTTCCGCTTCGACCGCCAGACGAACCAGACCGAGCGGGTGAGCGTCGGAGACGACGGCGAGCAGGCCAACGGCCCGAGCAACGACCCGGGCGACGATCCGTCGATCAGCTACGACGGCAGGTACGTGTGCTTCGCGTCGCTCGCCAGCAACCTGGTCGAGGACGACACCAACGGTGCGTACGACGTGTTCGTGAGGGGGCCGCTGCTCTAGCGACCCGAGACCGGCGAGGGACGGGCCCCGCCGGAACGGAAAGGGTGAATACAGTTGTCCCTGCAACCGGCAACGAGGAGGCTTCGAGACATGTGTCCACCGTTCGCGCTGCCCCTCGTCGGGTTGCTCGCAGTGGCCCCGCTCTGCCTCAGCCTCTCGATCCAGTCCCCGCCGGCCGAGGCCGCCTACGTCGGCGACAACGGCAAGATCGTCTTCGAGGCGCGGCGCGACGGCAACCCCGAGATCTACGTGATGGACGCGGACGGGACGAACCAGCAGCGGCTCACGTTCAGTGACACGTGGGACATCGCGGCGTCGTGGTCGCCGGACGGTTCCCGGATCGCGTGGGGCAGCGAAGAGGACGGCGACCGCGAGATCTTCGTGATGAACGCGGACGGGTCCGGCCAGACGCAGCTGACTTTCAACGGGTACTACGACCGGGCCCCCACGTGGTCGCCCGACGGCACGAAGATCGCCTTCGCGAGCGAGCGCAACGATCAGTACGCGATCTGGGTGATCGACGCGGACGGCACCGGCCGCGCGACGAGGATCACGCCGCCGGGGATGAGCGCCCGCCATCCCGCGTGGTCGCCGGACGGGAAGAGGCTCGCGTTCGAGAGCCGCCGTGACGGCAACCCCGAGATCTACGTGAGCCGCCTCAACGGCAAGGGCCTGCGACGCCTCACGCACGATCCGGCGAACGACTTCGTCCCGAACTGGTCGTCGGACGGCGAACGCATCGTGTTCGCGAGCACCCGCGACGGCAACCACGAGATCTATTCGGTGGCGGCCGACGGGAGCGACGAGCAGCGCCTCACCGAGAACGTCTTCTACGACTCCGAGCCCAACTGGGCCCCCGACGGGAGCAAGATCGTCTTCTGGAGCTCGCGCAACGGCAACATCGACCTCTTCTCGATCGACCCCGACGGCTCCGGCGAGAAGCGGCTCACGACGCACCCGGGCAAGGACTACAGCCCCGACTGGCAGCCGGTGTGCACCGTCTCGGGGACCACAGGTGACGACCTGCTCACGGGGACGCTGGGGCGCGACCTGATCTGCGGCGACGAAGGCGCCGACGCGATCGTGGGTGGCGGGGGCGCCGACGTCATCTTCGGCGGGCCCGGGGACGACTCGGTCTCCGCGGGGCCGGGCGACGACATCGTCGCCGGCGGCGAGGGAGCGGACGAGCTCTTCGGCGAGGACGGGGTCGACCGGATCTTCGGGACGTCGGGTGCCGACCAGGCGAACGGCGGCGAGGGCGGAGACGTGATCAACGTGAAGGACGGGATGGACGACGACCGCGTCGACGGCGGCGGCGGCAGGGACAACTGCGTCGGCGACACCGGAGACGGCAAGACCAACTGTCCGTGAGGCGGCGTGACCGCCCGCGCCTCAATGAGGTGTGGCGTACGCATAGTGACGCCCTTGCCTCAATGAGGCGTCGGAAGCTCGCCGCGGCCGTCGTCGCCCAGCTCCTCGTCGCGACGACGGCCCTGGCGAACGAGACCGCGAACTGGGTCCCGTTCACCGGCAGCTATTCGATCTCGCGGACCTTCGAGCACTCCGGCGGCCACTCGACGCCCGGCATCGACTTCCGTATCCCCACAGGCACGCCGATCCGCGCGGCCGGCCCGGGGACCGTCGTCGGGCTCGAAGAGGGCTGCAAGCCCGGGCACCGCTGGTGCTCGGGCAGGCGCGGGAACTACGTCCAGATAGCGCACCCGGCAGGGCGTCACTCGCGATACCTCCACCTGCGCCCCCGCGGGGTCGTCGTGTCGCTCGGCGACCAGGTCGTCCGGGGCCAGGTGATCGGGTACTCGGGCAACACCGGCGACTCCACTGGCCCGCACCTGCACTACGACGAGCTCCGCAACGGATCGAGGATCTACCCGGGCCCCATGTACGCGCTGCACGACGGCGAGACCGTCGTCTACCGCAACTGGCCGGCCGCGGACGAACGAGTGATCCGGAACGACGGATAC
>DATADL010000188.1:0-4270 GCA_036258555.1 Actinomycetota bacterium
CCCGACGGCCTCGAAGTCCACGTCCGCCCGGTATCCGCGCAGGACGCCGGCCTTCTCCAGCTTGCGGACGCGGTCGTGGACCGAGGACGCGGCGAGGCCCACCCGCTTGCCCACCTCGCCGTAGGTGAGGCGAGCGTCCCGCTCGAGGAGCGCCACGATCTTGCGATCGGTACGGTCCATGGCCGAATATCCTTCCGCTGATCCTGTATTCTGCCTAATATCGTTCCGTCAGAGGATACAGCGGAGGAAGCCGGGTGACCAAGAGGCTAGAGAGGGACAAAGAGGTCCTGCGCCGAACCGCCCGCGCCCACGCAGCGGACCAGCCCTATTCGTATCCGCCCTCCCGCGAGTGGGTCGAGCCCGATTGGACCCGGATCCCCGGCTATCGGGACGTCACACCGGAGCAGTGGGCCAGCGCCCGCTGGCAGCGGCAGCACACGATCAAGAACCTGGCGCAGCTGAAGGCCGCGCTGGGGGACCTGCTGCCCGCCGACCTCGAGGAGTCGATCGCCCGGGACCAGGCCGAGCGGGCGACGATGTCGATGCTCCTACCGCCCCAGATGCTGAACACGATGGACACGGACGACCTCTGGCGCGACCCGATCCGCCACTACATGATCCCGGCTTTCGCCGACCGGGACCCCGAATGGCCGAGCCACCCGCTTGCCGAACGGGACAGCCTCCACGAGGCCGACATGTGGGCCGTCGAGGGCCTCACTCACCGCTATCCCACGAAGGTGCTCGCGGAGCTGCTTTCCACCTGCCCCCAGTACTGCGGCCACTGCACGCGCATGGACCTCGTCGGGAACAACGTCCCGCAGGTCCTCAAGTACCGCTTCGAGCTCAAGCAGAAGGACCGCTACGCCGCGATCCTCGACTACCTGCGGAAGACGCCCAGCGTCCGCGACGTGGTCGTGTCGGGAGGCGACGTGGCGAACCTGCCGATCGCCCACCTCGAGGACTTCGTGAGCGCGCTCCTCGACATCGAGAACATCCGCGACGTCCGCCTGGCAACCAAGGGCCTGATGGGGCTCCCTCAGCACTTCCTCCAGGACGACGTGCTGGCGGGCATGGAGCGGATCGCGCGCAAGGCGCTCGACCGCGAGGTCGACCTCGCGATCCACACGCACGTGAACCACGCGGCGTCGCTGACCCCACTGGTCGGCCGGGCGGTGCGCAAGCTGCGGTCGATGGGCTTCCACGACGTCCGCAACCAGGGCGTGCTCATGCGCGGGGTGAACGCGTCGCCGCACGCGCTGCTCGATCTGTGCTTCACCCTTCTGGACCGGGCGAAGATCACGCCCTACTACTTCTACATGTGCGACATGATCCCGAGCTCGGAGCACTGGAGGGTCCCGCTCCACGAAGCGCAGGAGCTGCAGCACTCGATCATGGGCTACCTGCCGGGGTTCGCCACGCCGCGCATCGTCTGCGACGTCCCGTACGTGGGCAAGCGCTGGGTCCACCAGACGGAGAGCTACGACCGCGTGCGCGGCATCTCGTACTGGACGAAGAACTACCGCACGGGCATCGAGAGCGGGGACCCGGACGCGCTGACGAGGACCCACGCGTACTACGACCCCGTCCCGAGCCTGCCGCCCGAAGGCCGCGCCTACTGGCGCGAGCGCGCCCTCCAGTCCGCGACCGCGTAGCGATGGAGCGCTACGGCGTGCACCGTTCGGTCGAGCCGCGGGGCGTCCTGCCGCAGCAGGCCCGCGTGCTCGACACCGCGTTGCCGCTGCGCCGGGGCGAGGTCTCGATCGAGGTCGAGTACCTGAACGTCGACTCGGCGTCCTGGCGGCACCTGCACGATGAGGCGGGCGGCGACGCGGCCGCGATGACTGCGAGCATCGAGGAGATCGTGCGGTCGTCGGGGAAGATGCACAACCCCGTCACGGGGTCGGGCGGGATGCTCGTCGGCACGGTGGCGGAGCTCGGTCCCGGGCGGTCGGAGCCCGCGGTCGGGACGCGCGTCGCCACGCTCGTCTCCCTGACGCTCACCCCCCTCGTGCTCGACGAGGTCGTGGCGCTCGACCCTTCGAGCGAGAAGGTGAGGGTGCGCGGCCGGGCGATCCTGTTCGAGTCCGGCATCTACGCGCCGGTGCCCGGCGACCTCGACGACGAGGTAGTGCTCGGAGTGCTCGACGTCTGCGGCGCGCCCGCGTGGATGGAGCGCCTCGCGCGGCCCGGTATGAGCGTGGTCGTGCTCGGCGCGGGGGGCAAGTCCGGGATGCTCGCCTGCGCGCAGGCGACGCGGTCCGTCGGCCGGGAAGGACGGGTCGTCGGGCTGTGCTGGCCCGAGGCGACGACGGTCGCCGCGAAGGAGGCGGGGGCCGAGGCCGTCGCAGTCGACTGCACCGATCCGGTCGCAGTCGCGGACGCGGTCTCCACGGCCCTGGGCGGCCGCGGGGCCGACCTCGTCTTCGTGTGCACGAACGTCCCCGGATGCGAGGGGGGAGCGATCCTGTCCTGCTCCGACGACGGACGCGTCGTGTTCTTCTCGATGGCGACGTCGTTCCAGGCCGCGGCGCTGGGAGCCGAGGGCCTCGGCAAGTCGTGCGAGATGATCGTCGGCAACGGCTACCTGCCGGGTCACGCCGAGCTCGCGCTCGGCCTCGTGCGCGGCGACCCCGTGCTGCTCGAGAGGTTCTCGGCATGAGCGTGCTGTTCTCCGGGGGGCGCGTGGTCACGCCCGGGGGAGCCGCGGAATGGGCATTGGTCGAAGACGGCGTCGTCGCAGCGACGGGGGCCGCGGGCGACGAGCCGCACGCGGCCCGGCGGGTCGACCTCGACGGCGGCGTGCTGCTCCCGTCGTTCTGCGACGCCCACGTGCACCTGCCGGCCACCGGGCTGTACGCCGCGGGGATGGACTTCCGCGGCGAGACCTCGAGCCGCGCGATCCTGGACGCGTTCGCCGAGCGGGCGCGGGACCCCGACGCGATCCTGTACGGAGGCAACTTCGAAGATCCCCTGGACCGGCCTCTGAGCTCGGCCCTTCTCGACGAGGCGGTGGGGGACCGCCCCGCGCTCCTCGCCCGCGCGGACATGCACTCGTGCGTGGTGTCGAGCGCGCTCCTGCGCCAGCTCGACGTCGGCGAGACGACCGGGTACCTGCGCGAGCAGGACGCGGCCGAGGCGTGGCGGTGGTTCGACGCGTCGCTTCCGCGCCGCCAGCAGAGGGACGCGATCCGCTCAGCGGTCGAGCTCGCGTACTCCAAGGGCGTGACGAGCGTGCACGAGATGTACGTGGTCGAGTGGCGTGGGTGGGGATCGCTCGACGTGATGCAGGAGGCACTCGCCGGCACCGCCCTGCAGGTCGTCCTGTACGTGGCGACGGACGAGGTCGCGCGGGTTCGCGACATGGGGCTTCCGCGCATCGGCGGCGACTACTTCCTCGACGGCTCGTTCGGCTCGCATACCGCGTGGCTCTCGGAGCCGTACGCGTCCGCGCCGCCCGACGGCACGCCGGTCACGGGCATCTCGTACCGGGACGACGCGGCGCTCCTCGAGCTCTTCCGCGAGGCGCAGGCGTCGTTCCTCCAGATGGGCGTCCATGCGATCGGGGACGCCGCGATCGAGCAGGCGGTCTCGACGTGGGAGAAGGTCGCGGCGGACGTGGGCGACGACGCCGTGCGCTCGCTCGGACACCGCATCGAGCACTTCGAGTGCGCGACCGACGACCACATCGAGCGGGCCGCGCGCCTCGGCCTGCGCGCGAGCGTGCAGCCGGCGTTCGACCTCTACTGGGGCGGGACCGACGGGTTGTACGCGAGCAGGATCGGCGATGGGCGTGCCCTCGACATGAACCGCTTCGGGACGATGGCCGCGAGGGGCGTGTCGCTCGGCGCGGGATCGGACTCGACCGTGACGCCGCTCGACCCGTTCCTTCAGATGTCCGCGCTCCGAGGGCACCACGTCGCCGCGGAGCGCCTCGACGCGGCCGCCGCCCTCGAGATGCACACGGTCGGGTCGAGGGCGCTCGCGGGGGACGCGACGGCCGGGGTGATCGCCGCGGGGCAGCGGGCGGACCTCGTCCTCGTCGACAGGGATCCGCTGACGACGGACGACGTCGCCGGCACCGAGGGCGCCGGGACGTGGATCGCGGGCGAGCGGGTGTGGCCGCCGGCGGAGGCGGAGGCGTCGTGAAGACCGGCCGTCCCTTCACGCGACCCGTCGGGCGTCTCCGGATCGACCACGAGACGGTCGCGGAGTGCCGGTCGCTTGCAGCCGAGATCACGACGCCGGTCGAGGAGCTGGCGCGCTCCCACAC
>DATADL010000189.1:0-3391 GCA_036258555.1 Actinomycetota bacterium
AGCTCGATCAGCACGCGGTCGCCGGGGAGGATCCGGATGTAGTGCATCCGCATCTTCCCGGAGATGTGCGCGAGCACGCGATGACCGTTGTCCAGCTCGACGCGGAACATGGCATTCGGCAGGGGCTCGATGACCGTGCCCTCTACCTGGATGCCCTCTTCCTTAGCGGTCGAGGCGGCCTTCTCTTTGTTCTTGGCTTTAGCCATGGCGTTCCCCGGTAGGCCATCTAAACGTTGGCCGATCGCCGAGGCGATCGGTCGTTTCCGAGACCCGCCCATGAGAAGCGCCCCCTCGGGGGCGCGGCATTACACGGGGACGGGCCGACGGGCAAGGATAGCAGACTTTCGCCCTGGGAGCATCGCCGAGGCGAAGCTTCGTCACGGCCTGTCCACTCGGGGAAAACCCTGGCTGACCAGGGCTTTCGCTCACCTGGGGGCCCGGCGGGTGAGGACCTCGCAGCCGTCCAGCGTTATCGCGACCGTGTGCTCGAAGTGGGCGGACATCGACCCGTCGGCCGTGACCACGGTCCACCCGTCGTCGAGCGTCTTCGTGGCGGCCTTCCCGGCGTTGACCATCGGCTCGATCGCCAGCGTCATCCCGGCACCGAGCATCTCCCGCCGGCCGGGGGGGCCGTAGTTCGGGACGTGCGGGTCCTCGTGGAAGGCGCGGCCGACCCCGTGGCCGACGTACTCCCTCACGACCGAGAAGCCGGCGGCGGACGCCGTCTGCTCGACGGCGTGCCCGACGTCGCCGAGCCGGTTGCCGGGCCGGCACTTGGCGATCGCGGCCTCGAGGGCCTCCTGCGTCACCTTCAGCAGCTCGGCGGTCTCGGCGGCCACCTCGCCGACCGGGAAAGTCACGGCCGAGTCGACGTGGAAGCCTTCGTAGAGCACGGCGACGTCGAGCGTGACGATGTCGCCGTCCTCCAGGACTACCGGCCCGGGGATCCCGTGCACGATCACGTCGTTGGGCGAGGTGCAGATCGAGCCGGGGAAGCCGCGGTAGCCCTTCGAGGACGAGCGCGCACCGGCCTTCGTGATGGTCTCCTCGGCGATCGCGTCGAGCTGTCCCGTCGTGATGCCGGGCCGGAGCGCGTCCTCGAGGCGGTCGAGCGTGCCGGTGAGGATCCTGGCTCCGCGCCGCATGACGGCGATCTCGTCTGCCGACTTCTTGTAGATCACGAGCCGCTCACAGTACGGCGGCGATCCGCGCGAAGACCTCGTCGGGGGTGCCTTCGCCGTCGACCTCTTTCAGCAGGCCCCGCGCCTCGTAGTACGCCTTCAACGGCTCTGTCTCGCGGTGGTAGGTGTCGAGGCGGCTGAGGACGGTCTTCTCGTCGAGGTCGTCCGTCCGCCGCACGACCTCGCCCCCGCACGCGTCGCAGATCGAGTCCTTCTCGGGAGGCGAGTCGACGCTGTAGTTGCGGCCGCACTTGACGCAGGCCATCCGTCCGAGGATCCGGCTGACGGAGACGTCCTGCGGGACGTCGATGACGAGGGCCGCGTCCAGGCCGCACCCCTGCTCGGACAGGAGGTCGTCCAGCGCCTCGGCCTGCGCGGTGTTGCGTGGGAAGCCGTCGAGGATGAACCCGTCCCTGACGTCTTCGGCGTCGAGACGCTCGCGCACGACCTGGATGGTCAGCTCGTTGGGGACGAGCTTGCCGGCGTTCACGTACTCGAGGACCCTCAGACCGAGCGCGGTCTTCCCCGCGACGGCCCACCGGAAGATCTCGCCCGTCGAGATCGCCGGTATCCCATACTTCTCCGAGACGCGCGCGCCCTGGGTCCCCTTGCCGGCCCCCTGGGGGCCGAAGATCACTAAGCGCAAGCCGTCCTCACTTGAGGAAGCCCTCGTAGTGGCGCATGGTCAGCTGCGACTCGATCTGCTTCATCGTCTCGAGCGTGACGCCGACCGCGATCAGGATCGAGGTCCCTGCGAACGGCAGCTGCTGGATCCTCTGCGTCGCCAGGAACACCGACGGCATGAGCGCGATGATCGCGATGAACAGCGCGCCCGGGAGCGTGATCCGGCTGAGGATCCGGCTCAGGTAGTCCGCCGTCTGGCGACCCGGCCTGATGCCGGGGATGAACCCGCCGTACTTCTTCATGTTGTCGGCGACGTCGGTCGGGTTGAACGAGATCGCCGTGTAGAAGTACGCGAAGAACACGACCATCACGCCGAACAGCGCCATGTACACGAGGCTCGCCGAGTTCACGAGATATCGCTCGATGAAGTCCTGGATCCCCTGGTGCTGCACGACGTTCTGTAACAACTGCGGGATATAGAGCACGCTGGAGGCGAAGATGATCGGGATCACGCCGGCCTGGTTGACCTTCAGCGGGATGTACGTCGACGACCCGCCGTAGACGCGCCGTCCGACGACCCGTTTCGCGTACTGGACCGGGATGCGGCGCTGGCCCTGCTCCATGATCACGATCGCGACGATCACGATGATGCCGATCAGGACGATCATGAGGAACGTCGGCAGCGGCTTCTGCTCGAAGATCTGCCAGAGCTCGCTCGGCAGCGTCGAGACGATCGAGGCGAAGATCAGGATCGACATCCCGTTGCCGATCCCGCGCTGGGTCACGAGCTCGCCGAGCCACATGATCAGCGCGGTGCCGGCAGTCAGCGAGAGCACGATCAGCATGACCCGCGGCGCGTTGAAGTTCGGGATGAGGTCGACCGGCGCGCCGCCGGCGCCGGTCAGCGTCCCGTTGTGGAACAGGAACGCGAGACCGGTCGACTGCAGGATCGCCAGGAGGACCGTGAGGTAGCGGGTCCACTGCGTGATCTTCTTGTGCCCGGCCTCGCCCTCTTTCTGCCACGCCTCGAGCTTCGGGATCACGACCGTGAGCAGCTGCATGATGATCGACGAGGTGATGTAGGGCATGATCCCCAGCGCGAAGACCGCCATCTGCGTCAGCGCGCCCCCCGAGAACAGGTTGATGAACTGGAGCGTGCCGGTCGCGCCGGCCGAGAACTCCTGCGCCCGCTCGACGTCGATGCCCGGTGTCGGGATGTGGGCGCCCAGCCGGTAGATCGCGATGATCAGCAGGGTGAAGAGGATCTTCTTGCGGAGGTCGGGGACCTTGAACGCGCTGATGAATGCGCTGAGGAGGTTCACCGGCCCTGCCTCTCTTCCAGGATCACGACCTTGCCGCCCGCGCCCTCGATCTTGGTGCGCGCCGACTCGCTGAACGCGTGCGCGGAGACCGTGATCGGGCGGTCGACGTCGCCGTTGCCGAGAATCTTGATGAGCTTGTCGCGCTTGTGGACCAGGCCGGCGCCGCGCAGCTCGTCGGGACCGACGGCGTCGCCCTCGACGGAGGACAGCTCACGCAGGTTGACCGCGCCGTACTCCTTGCGGTTCGGAGGCCGGAACCCCTTG
>DATADL010000190.1:0-6091 GCA_036258555.1 Actinomycetota bacterium
CGCCCCCTGCGACGTAGACGTCGCCCTCGCCGGAGCGGATCGCGTGGAACGCCATCCGGATCGTCTGGAGGCTCGACGCGCAGAAGCGGTTGACGGTGACGCCGGGCACGTGCTCGGGAAGCTCGGCCAGCAGCGCGACCCGCCGCCCGAGGTTCATCCCCTGCTTCTGCTCGGGGAAGCCGCAGCCGATCATCACGTCGACGACCTCGCCGGCGTCGACCTCGGGCACCTTGCCCAGCGCCGCCTTGACGGCGAACGCCGCGAGGTCGTCGGGGCGCGCCTCGACGAGCGACCCCTTCTTGGCGCGGCCGATGGGCGTGCGGGCGGCGGAGACGATGACGGCTTCGGGCATGGGGGGCTCCTTGGTAGACGCTTCTAGCGAAGAACCCTAATGCCGGAGCGTCACTTCTTCTGCAACGTCTCCGTGTCGCTCGCCGGGTTGAACGAGTCGTCGCCGGCGAACGACGCCGTCACCTCGAGGCCGCGGTTCTTCGGCTTCGGAAGGAGGATCGACGCGGTGCCGTCGTCCCCGGTCGAGTACGTGCCGGCCGCGAGCCCGTCCACGGTGAACGAGACCGGCTTGCCCGCGAGGGGTGCGCCGCTGTCCGCGTCGGTGAGCAGCGCCACGGCCCTGGCGGGAGACGACGACGTGTCGAACGTCAGCTGGAGCGACGCGTCCTCGCGGAGCACGTCGAACGCGCTCTGCGCCGAAGACTCTGCGTACTCGTCCGTCCCCGCGAAAGTGGCCGTCAGCTCGACGGTCCGAGCCGGCCCCGTCAGTGTCACGGGCACGGCCGCGACGCCGTTCTCGTCCGTGACCGCTTCGCCGACCGCCGCACCGTCGAGCGCGAACGCGACCGTCTGTCCCGCGACGCCCGAGTCACCGGACGTCAGCGTGGCCTCGAGCACGACCTCGTCGGTCGTCTGCCCCGAGGCTGCCCCGGTGAACGTCAACGTCGTGGCTTGCTGCTCCGTGGCCGAGCTCGGCTGCAGGGTCACGACCGGCACCAGGGGGGTCTTCACCGTGTTCGCGTAGCGATCCCCGACGTTGCGCGGCGCGTCGGTCGGGACGGCCCACTGCCACTGCTGGCCGTCGATCTCCGTCGCCCGCTCCGGCGTCCACGCGTTGTCGGTGTCGCCGGTGAAGAAGTAGTGGATGCCGTGGCTCCCGAAAGCACCCTGCTTGTACGGCCCCTCGTATCCGGGCGGGGCCTCCGTGAAGCACGGCAGGTTGCGCGGGTCGGGATCGCCGGGGTTGAGGCGCGGCGACGGGTTGTCACCGGTCCCGTCGTCGAGGCACGCGTCGTCACGGTAGTAGGGGACGACGGCAGGGTTCTCGAACGCCTGGGCGTTCTCGAACTCGAACATGTAGACGAGCGACCCGTTGTCGCCGCGACCCGACACCTGCTCCCAGTTCAGGACGGCCAGCGGCTTCGTGAACGTGGGGTCGGGGGCGTCGAAGAACGCGGGCTGGCCGTTGGGGAGCGAGTCCACGTTGAGCTCGTCGTCGTTGACGCCGTCGATGGCGACGCCCTCGGTCAGCGTCTCGTTGAAGTAGGTCTCGACCTGGTCGTGGTTGTAGTCCCAGGACGTGTAGAGGCCGTCGGGCGGGATCGGGTGCACGCGCACCCGGTACCGGTACGTGATCGCGTCCCGGTAGAAGGTCTCGGTCTTCGTCACGTTCGTGCCGGAGTCGGCGCCCCAGACCTCGCGGATCGCCCGGACGGGGCCCTCGAGCTCGCCGAGCAGCGCCGAGTTCGCCTCCCAGTTGACCTGCTCGTCCTCGAAGCCGACGAGCGAGATCGTCGACTCCGGGCTCTGCTGGAACGCGCGCCCCTTCCACCGGTCGATGAGGTCGGGACCGAACTGCCGGGTGGTCCCCGGCTTCGTCACGTGCATCTCCCGGACCATCCACCGGCCGGTCGCGCGCCACTGGTAGGTGTCGGTCGTGACGGTGACTCCGTCGCGCGGGAAGCGGTCGGTCGAGTTACGGACGGTCCCGTCGGGGTCACACACCGTGCCGGAGAGGTTTGGTCCGTAGCCGGTGTTCGACGTCCCGAGCTTCTCGGGGTCGTTCGCCGCGAAGCTGTTGCGGTCGATCCACTCGTCCGCGTTGGCATCGCGCTCGTAGTCGACGTAGCCGTTGTCGGCGTCGAACTTCGGTCCGGTCGGCTTCGTGAAGAGGTAGACGAAGCGCTCGGCCGTCGGGTCGCGGGGGTCGACGAGGCTGATCTCCTGGCGCTGCTCGCCGGTCCCGGGGGGGCCGGGGACCGTCAGGTCCGCCTGCACGCCCGCGTCGTCGGCCATGAAGACGACCTCGTCGTCGTGGTCGAGCGTCGGCACGGGGTCGGTCGTCGGGAAGCCCTGGAGCTTGCTCGTGTCCTCGGCCGGGTACTCGGCTTCGCACCGGCCCGCGGTCTTCTTCCACGACTCGACGTCCCACGCGTACGTGAGCTCCTTGTCGGTGCCGGAGTAGATGCCGAAGTCCGAGTTGGGGTTTGCGAGGAAGTACGGGAAGCGCTCGTCGACCTGGACGGGGATCTCGTTGAACCGATCGCCGTCGAAGGCGTAGGCGACGACGTCGGCCGGGTCGACGCCGACTGCGGGCGGGACCGCGAGCCGGCCGTTGTGGGCGTCGCGCTCGCCGGTCACCGCGCCGCTGGGGTAGGGCTCGGCGACGCCTTCGGCGGCGGGCCCGGACCAACCGGGGAGCTGGGCCCCCGTGAGGACGACCGGCTCGACGCTGCGGTCGGGCGCGTCTGCAGGCGACTGGGCGCCCGCAGGAGGCGCGAGGACGCTGAGCGCTACGGCGCTCGCGACGAGAGCGAGCGGAAATCGCTTGTTCAAGAGGTCCCCCTGGGGTGACTTGGCGGGAAGGGGTCACCCCCGAGGTTCGCCGTCCTCGGCCCGAGTTCCTCTAGAGAAGTGGACTAGCGGGTCAAGCCGTTCGTCGAGAGCACGAGGTCGGCGGCGGAGTCCCGCAGGTCACGCGTGGCGGGGTGGACGCCCTCCGGCCACACGAGCACGTCCGGCGCGACGTAGCCGAGCTGGGGGTCGGCCGCGCCGATCACGCCCTGGTTGGCGAAGTCCTCGATCCTGCGCAAGAGCCGTCCTTCCATCCTCCGCCGCCGTGTCTTCCGATCAAGGTAGCGAACGGGCCCTTGACCTGCAGGTCTAGTTGCTAGCCGCCGGCCACGAAGTCCCTCCTGAAGAACCCCTGCATCTGCATCGCGAACATCATGTCGCCCTGGAGCTTGATCTTCCCCGTCATGAACAGCTGCGGCCCCTGGGCCTGGCCGAAGATCAGCCGGATGAAGTCCACGAGCCCGATCTGAAGAGTGAGCCGCGGGCTCGTCGCCGGGCCCTCGGACGTCGCGCACTTCCCGTTGGCGAAGGAAACGGCCCACGTGCGGGTGCCGTCCTCGGTCGAGATGTCGTACTGGATCGTCGAGTCGACCCCGGCGGCGCGCTCGGGGACGAACGCCTCCTCCATACCCGAGAAGATCGCGCGCAGGACCTCGTCGGTCCCGATGCCGCGGATCTGCTCCGCCAGCGCGTCGTCGTCGAGGTCCTTGATCGCAGTTGCCAGGACTGCCGGATCCGGGGTGTCGGCCACGAGGACTCCTTTTCGTAGGTGGGGCGTCGGGAGGAAGCCTAGAGGGGCGGGGGAGGTGTGCGGGCCGGCGGGAGCGAAGTAGTCCCACAGGCGGATTGCACAAACCCGGGAGGCAACGATGAAGAAGATCGTCACGACGGCGACCGCGCTCGCCCTGGCGCTGCTGGTCGCGGCGCCGCTGAACGCAGCGGCCCCCAAGCCGCAGATCGAGGACCCCTACGGCGACGCGAACGGGATCAACGACCAGGGCACCGGCGACGGCTCCCAGGGCGACGTCACCGGGCCGGGGGACGCCGGCAACGCGAGCGACCTCGGGTCGGTCACGTTCACCAACGACGCGAAGAACCTGTACATCACGCTCCTGAACGAGCAGAGCCCGCCGGCGACGCAGGGGCTCGGCCTCCGCGTCCGGGTCAACGGCGAGCCGGGCAGCCAGTGCCTGCTGTTCGAGGCGTACTACACCGGGGCCACGAACAACCTGACCGCGACCGAGGCGATCCTGCGCGACACCTGCGCCGGCGGCGACCCGATCCCCGTCGAGATCCTCGGGACCCAGTTCATCGTCCCGCGCAAGGCGCACGAGGCGCTCGGCAAGGGCAAGGTCCTGACGAACCCGCAGGCCCAGAGCTTCGTGTGGTCCGGCACGTCGTACCCGGCCGGGGTCGCGGGGCCGTACATCGACACGACGAAGGTCGGCGCGGACTACAAGCTGAAGAAGTAGCGGTCTACTCGTGGAGCATCGCCGAGGCGATGCTTCGCGGAAAACCGGGCTTCCGTCACACCCGCCCCCTACCCTTGGGGGGTGGGCGAATCACAAGCTTGTAAGACGATCCTCGAGGGGTTGAACCCCGAGCAGGCCGAGGCCGTGCGCACCGTGCGCGGCCCGGTCTGCATCCTCGCGGGGGCCGGGTCGGGCAAGACCACGACGATCACGCGCCGGATCGCCTACCAGGTCGCGACCGGGGCGTTCCGTGGCGGCGAGATCCTCGCGGTGACGTTCACCGACAAGGCCGCGGGCGAGATGCGGGCGCGGCTCGCCGCGCTGGGGGCCGAGGGCGTCAGGGCGCGCACGTTCCACGCTGCCGCCCTCGCACAGCTGCGGCACCTCGCGCCCGAGGCGCCGCCGCGCATCCTGCCGTCGAAGGCGATCCTGCTCCGCCAGATCGGCAACACGCTGCCGAAGCCGTACCGCTTCCGGCCGGCCGGCGACCTCGCGACCGAGATCGAATGGGCGAAGAACCGCCGGATCGGCCCCGACGAGTACGCGCGCTCGCTCGGCGGCCACGTCCCTCCGATACCGGCGGACCTGATGGCGGGCGTCTACCGCGAGTACGAGCGGCGCAAGGAGCGCGAGAACGCGATGGACTTCGAGGACCTGCTCGAGGCCACGATCAGGATGTTCGCCGAGGACGAGTGGGCGCTCGAACGCTTCCACCAGCGCTACCGCGCGTTCACGGTCGACGAGTACCAGGACGTGAACCTTCTCCAGCAGACGCTGCTCGACGCGTGGGTGGGCGACCGCGACGACCTCTGCGTCGTCGGCGACGACTACCAGTCGATCTACTCGTTCACGGGCGCGTCGCCGCGCTACCTCCTCGAGATGCCGCGCAAGTGGCCGCGGGCCAAGGTCGTCAGGCTCGAGCAGAACTTCCGGTCGACGCCGCAGGTGCTCGCGCTCGCGAACCGGCTCGTCCCGAAGCTCGGGGGCGCCGAGAAGACCCTGCGTCCCGTGCGGGAGGACGGCCCGGCCCCCGTCGTCGCGCCGTTCGTCGACAGGGGCTCCGAGACCAAGTTCCTCGTCGACAAGATCGCCGAGCTCCACGCGACCGGCGTCCCGTACGAGGAGATCGCGGTCCTCTACCGCGTGAACTTCCGGTCCGAGGACTACGAGGACGCGCTGGGGGCCGCGGGCATCCCGTTCCAGGTCCGCGACGGCGCCTTCCTCACGCGGATCGCGGCGCGCCGGTTGCTGTCGACCCTGCGGCGGTCGAAGGCGACCGACGTCGCCGAGGAGGTGCTGCGCGCGGCGAAGCGGGACGGGTTCCAGGAGCGCCCGCCCGAGGGGCTCGGCGACCAGGAGACGACGCGGCAGAACGACCTCGCCCGCCTCGTGCGCCTGGCGCGCGAGTTCGACGGCGGGCAGACGGCTGCGGACTTCGTCGCGCACGTCGAAGCGCGCTTCGCCGCCGACGGGGACGGCCACGGCGTCCACCTGCTCACGCTGCACCGCGCGAAGGGCCTCGAGTTCGAGGCCGTGTTCCTCCCGCGCCTCGAAGAGGGCGAGCTCCCCGGCAAGCGGTGCAAGACCGACGACGCGATCGCGGAGGAGCGCCGCCTGCTGTACGTCGGGCTGACGCGCGCGAAGCGCCATCTGTTCCTCACGTGGACGACCGGCGGGCGCCAGTCTGCGAGCCGCTTCGTCGAGGAGCTCGGCGGGTGCCTCGTCCCGCATCCGCTGCGCCGGACGAACCGCCG